>NZ_JAMYUS010000021.1:0-127864 GCF_040323255.1 Mesorhizobium sp. M0052
TCTCATCCCCAGAAAGACACTCCACAACAAACCGTAGCCGCTCGTCCATGATGCCAGTCTCTCGCCAAACCATCGCCGGTCCTCCCGGCGAAGGAGAAAACTGTCACCCATGCTATCGGTCCATTCTGTTACCTATCTATCCGGTTCGGACACGCTCCTCACCTCCCCGTATAGTGACGGGGAGAAGGGAGATGGCCGCAACATCGGCGCTCTTGGCAACGCTGGCAATTGGCGAAATCAGTAGGCGACAGCGTCCTTCTCCCCGTCACTATACGGGGAGAAGTGCCCGGCAGGGCCATGAGGGGCGGCGCTGACATCGATAATAGTTCAACACAAGTTGAACCTTTCTGAATTGCACCTATGTGTTCCAGTATCTACGTTCCGCCGACTTTTCCGCCATCAGTCTCGCGCCGTCGTTTTCGCCCCGCCAAACCCAAGGAATTCCCCGCATGACCGAATACATCCCGCCGAAAGTCTGGAGCTGGAAGAAAGCCAATGGCGGTACGTTCGCCAGCATCAACCGGCCTATTGCCGGTCCGACGCATGACAAGGTGCTGCCGGTCGGCAAGCATCCGCTGCAGCTCTATTCGCTGGCGACGCCGAATGGGGTCAAAGTGACTGTCATGCTGGAGGAGCTTCTGGCGCTCGGCCACAAGGGCGCCGAATACGACGCCTGGCTGATCCGCATCAACGATGGCGACCAGTTCGGCTCGGGCTTTGTCGAGGTCAACCCCAACTCCAAGATCCCGGCGCTGCTCGACCGCAGGGGCAAGACGCCTGTCCGCGTCTTCGAGTCCGGCTCGATCCTGCTTTATCTCGCGGAAAAGTTCGGCGAGTTCCTGCCGACCGAACAGCCGGCGCGCGCGGAAACCTTGTCCTGGCTGTTCTGGCAGATGGGCTCGGCGCCCTATCTCGGCGGCGGCTTCGGCCATTTCTACGCCTATGCGCCGGAAAAGTTCGAATACGCCATCGACCGCTTCGCCATGGAGACCAAGCGCCAGCTCGACGTGCTCGACCGGCGGCTGGCCGAGACCGAATATCTCGGCGGCGCCTTCTATTCGATCGCCGACATGGCGGTATGGCCCTGGTATGGCGGCCTGGCGCTCGGCCGCATGTACAATGATTCCGCCGAGTTCCTGTCGGTGCAGGACTACGAGCACGTACAACGCTGGGCCAAGGCGATCGACGCCCGCCCGACCGTGCAACGCGGCCGCATGGTCAACCGCGCCTTCGGCGACCCCGCCATGCAACTGCACGAGCGCCACGACGCCAGCGATTTCGAGACGAAGACGCAGGATAAATTGGTGGTGGCGGAGTGACTTTTTTACCCTCCCCCTTGTGGGGAGGGTCGATCCGCAAAGCGGATCGGGGTGGGGGTCGGCGCCAAGCACCCCCACCCGACCTTCGGTCGACCTCCCCACAAGGGGGAGGTAGGGCGCCTAGCCCTTCATCAATTTCGCCAGCCTCGGCACGCCCTCACCCACGGCGCGTTCATCTGCGAGCGTAAAGCTCATCCGCATCGTGTTGCGGCCCGAACCGTCGGCGTAGAATGCGTTGCCCGGCACGAACGCCACGCGGGCTTCCTTGACCGAGCGGGCGAGCAGCGCGGTGGCATCCGAACCCTCAGGCAACGTCAGCCAGACGAACATGCCGCCTTCCGGCCGGCTCCAGCTGACGCCATCCGGCATTTCCGCCTCAAGCGCTGCAAGCAATCCGTCGCGGCGCTGGCGATAGGCGCCGATCAGCTTTTCCACCTGGCCGTCATACACGGCCTCGGAGACGCGGTGCATCACCAGCTGGTTGATCGACGGGCTGTGCAGGTCCGACGCCTGCTTCATCAGCACCAGCCGCTCGACGACGCGGCGCGGCGCGCAGACCCAGCCGACGCGCATGCCCGGCGACAGAATCTTTGAGAACGAGCCGCAATAGAGCGTGCGGGCATTGTCGATGCCGCCTGAGCGTTCGCAGTCGAGCGCCAGGATCGGCGGCTGGCCCTCGCCGTCATAGCGCAGCGCGCGATAGGCGGCGTCCTCGATGACGGCAATGTCGAGCTCGCCGGCGAGGTCAAGCACCGCCTCGCGTTGCTGGCGGTTCAGCGTCTCGCCGGTCGGGTTGGCGAAATCGGGCACCAGATAGGCGAATTTCACCTTGCCGCCTGCAGCGGCAGCCGCCGCCTGGTAGGCGGCGGGCGTCATGTTGCCGCCATCCGGCGTCAGCCGGTCGTAGCGCGGCTCATAGGCGTTGAAGGCCTGGAGCGCGCCGAGATAGGTCGGCCACGTCACGAGCGCTGTGTCGCCGGGCGACAGGAACAGCTTGCCCAGATAATCCAGCGCCTGCTGCGAGCCGGAGGTGATGAAGATGTTGTGCTCGTCGCAGGCGATGCCAAGCTTGCCCATCTGGCCGGCCAGCCATTTTCTGAGCGGCAGATAGCCTTCGGAGACCTGATACTGAAGTGCTGCGCTCGCCTCCGCGCCGCCCAGCACCGAGGCATAGGCATCGGCGATGGCTTGCGCCGGAAACAAGGCCGGATCGGGGATGCCGCCGGCAAAGGAGATGATATCGGGCTGGTCGAGCAGTTTGAGCAGCTCGCGGATTTCCGACGCCTTCATGCGCGAGGCGCGCGACGCCAACAGGTCCATCAAACTCACGAGCCAACCTCCCGGGATACGGCATCTGGTCCAGCATGACCGTTCTGGCCATGCGATTTAGGTCAATCTGACTGACCTATTATCAGGCTCCCTCACCCGCTGGAATAGCCAAACCCTCATTCCGCGTGGCCCAGACGAAAAAGCAAACACATTTCTGCCCTGGACAGGGAAAATTGTTGCGCGCCGAGGGGCGCGGATGCAACCTCATTCCGAGCGGACCGGCATAAAAAGAAAAGCGGTCTCAACAAGGGGGGTTAAAATGACGCTTGAGCTCATCGGGGCCGGATTCGGCCGCACCGGCACATGGTCGACCTTTGCCGCGCTGAACAGGCTGGGCCTTCCCAGCTATCACATGCAGGAAGTCATCCTCAACAAGGCCAACAAGGGCCATCTCGACTTCTGGCGCAAGGTGGCCAACAGCCCGCCCGGCAGCCAGCACGACTGGACCAGAGTCTTTGCCAATTACAAGGCGACGGTCGACAATCCGGGATGCTGCGTGTGGCGCGAATTGATGGCCGCCTATCCCGACGCCAAGGTGCTGCTCACCCTGCATCCGCGCGGCGCCGAGGCCTGGTACGACAGCACCATCGACACCATCCACTTCACCGAGACATTGTGGCAGTTCAAGGTGCTGGAATGGCTGACGCCGTTCGGCCGCAAATTCGGCGACATGTCGCACAGGCTGATCTGGGGCCGCACGCTTGCCGGCGTGATGGACGACCGCGCCAAGGCGGTGGCGCGCTACAACGCCTACACCGAGGAGGTGATAGCGGCCGTGCCGCCGGAGAAGCTTCTGGTGTTCAAGGTCAGCGATGGCTGGGCGCCGCTCTGCGGCTTCCTCGGCGTGGCGCTGCCCAACGAGCCTTTCCCCAACCTCAACGACCGCGAAAGCGTGAAGAAGATCATCCGCGACATCATCAAGGGCAGCTACATCATGCTGGGGCTGTCGGTGGCGGCGGTGCTTGCGGCGATCGCGGCGCTGTGGTGGTGGCTGGGGTAGCCGCCGGACCGTCAGAATATTGCTACTTGCGCGTGATCCAGCCGAGCAGATCCGGCTCGACGTCTTCGTGGTCGGTCAGGTCGCGAACCAGGGAGGCGGCGAGCGCGCGCCAGCGCTTTTCCGGGACATTGTCTTCCATCACCGATTTGATGAAGGCGGCGCGCAGGATGGCGCAATCGAAGGCGGATACATCGAAAAGCAGTTCTGCCATTTCGGTTTTCCCCGTTCACATCGGGCGCGCGAGCCTGTCGAAGCCTCAGGCGCCAGCGCCCCATATACATGGTCGACGACAGCAGATTCATACTCTTGCCGAACCAAGGTTCAACACAATTCGATTGTACGGTTTTTACCAAGCGATTGCGGCTCGTTGCCCGCTTTTGCGCCGATGCTAGATTTGCCGGGCGGCCTCTCCCCAGATGGCCGCAAATGGCCGGCGCGGCTCTGGCAACATGCTTTCACCGGCATTCGCGTCGGCCATTTCCAGCCCGTGCCAGGCTCAGCCCAGCAGGCGTTCGTATTCGGCCTCGGCCTGGCCGTAGAAACCGTCGGCGACGGCGATCAGGCCATCCCGGTCGCGAATGACGATCTCGCCGCGCCTCGACCGGATCAGGCCGCGCCCTTCCAGGATCTGCAGGCCGATGGTGACGCCGGGACGCCTGACGCCGAGCATGACGGACAGGAACTCATGCGTGATCTGGATCTGGTGGCCGACCACCCTGTCGTCACACATCAGGAGCCATCGGGCCAGCCGATCCTCGAGCTTGGCGCGGGCATTGCTCAGTGCCGTGGATTTGGTCTGGCCGTGCAGATAATGGGCATAGCGGAGCAGGAAGGCGCGAAGCGTCGGGCTTTTCTGCAGCGCTGCCTTGAACGGCTCGGAACCGATGCACACCGCCTCGCCCGGCATCTGCATGTAGCAGTCATGGGGCGCCCAGTCGGCGCCCATCACCAAAGCGGAGCCCGACATGCCTTCGTGGCCGATGATGCCGACCTCGGTGTCCAGGCCCGGCCGGTTCCTCGCCACCACCGAGGCCAGGCCGCTTTCCAGGAAGCAGACCGAGGCGATCGGCTCGCCCGCCATTTCGAGCGGGGCTTTGAGATCGAGCACACGATGGTGCAAATGCGGCGCTAGCAGTGCGAAGTCGGCCGGGTTCATGCGGCGCAAAAGGCCGCTTTTCTCCTTGCTGACCGACTGGTCCATCGCTCTCTCCCGTCAAGGGCAAGAGCACATGTAATCTCCCAGCCGTCGGCGCCCTGCCCAAATGCAAACGGTTTTTGGACGATAGCTGACTCGGATTCAGCCATTGTACTTCGTACAAAACCGACAAATCAGGGGCGACGCCCCATCAATCAATCCAGCAGCTTTTTCCTGGATCAGCGCTTCGGGCGGTCAGCCGCAACCATGCGCGCTTCGCGCACGATGGACGAGCGATCGTTGCCGATCAGCGATGCGATCTCTTGTATCTGCTGCTCGGAGGCCCCGGTTTCCCGCGCCAAGGCCGCGAGCGTCTCGGCGCTCAGACCGGACTGTCTCGGTTGCTCCGCCATGGCTCCAATGCCTCCTGTCGGGGCAGGAGTGCGATGGTCGCTCCCAAGCGTCAGCGCCCATTGATGTGGCCGACGATGCTGCACTGTACGCTTCCGAACAATCGATGGCGAGCGATATATTAGCGACGCTGGATGCGGCCCTAGAACGGCAGCCTTATCTCATCGATCGACCTCGACTCCGTCCAGCCAATGTCTTTCTGGATCTCCGTCGGCAGCGCATTCAGTGCGCGCACGGTCTTCCTGTGCTTGCTGGCGCGCGCCAGGGCAGCGCGAATTCTGCTGAGACTTTGAAACATCGGTTACCTCCATGCAGCAGCAGAGCGCTGCCTCAGGCCCGCTCTTGCGCCGCCTCTGTAACCGATCGATCGCGCGGCAACGGTGAAGCGCTTCACAAACCGATGCCGCCCAGAAACATTTGTATACAAATTAGTTGCGCTCCCGCGGTGGCGTGATCCGACCTATGGCAGGGCGATCGCATATGGCGCTCCCTCGGGTTCGGCGACCCACCTTCCCTTCCTCGGCGCAAGGCGATCACATATGAGTTCTTGCGAAGAGGACCCCCACCCTAACCCTCCCCACAAGGGGGAGGGAACGCTGCCGCAAGCCACCCTTTCTGGCGCGGAACCCAGGCGATTTGCGGCGATCAGCGCCTACCAAGTCTCCCTCCCCCTTGTGGGGAGGGATTAAGGGTGGGGGTATTCGTAGAGCGCAAACCTGTCATATTCGATTGCCCCGCTCCGCGGAGGGAGAGGAAATGCCAATTACCGAGGTCGCGGCCTTGATGGGCCTGGGTTTCCTCTCCCCATGGACATGGGGGAGGTGGCCGCGGCGGACGGAGTGGGGCTGGCGCCGCCATATGCGATTGCCCTGCCCTCCTCCGCGCCATCGCCGGCATCGGCGTCCGCCCGCCTCGGCTATGGACGAATCCCATCATGCGCAATAAGGATGGGGTCTGCCGTGGCGCTTTCGCGCCGGGGCAGGCGACGTTCGATCAATGACGCTGCGCCGGGCGCCTTTGACGCCCCGCAAACGTGTCGATACCGGGGGATCTGGTCATGACCGACAACAAGCCGACCGTAGACGTTACCAAGGACTGGCAGGCAACGCAGGGCCAGAAGTCCGGGGCCACGCGGCTGCGCCTGTTCGCCGTGCTGTCGTGGGTCATCGCCATTGGCGGCGAGATCGCCGGGATCGTCTTGCTCTACAAGCACAAGTTCGACCAGGGCAACCTGCCGCTGCTGATCGGCATCCTGGTCGGGATCGCGATATTCGCCATCGTCGGCAGCCTGCTCTGGAAGGCGGCCAACCGGAAGGACCCGGCCCGCGAATCCGACACGTTCAGGTTCTTCGTCCAGAACCAGCTCGGCGCGATCATCACGCTGATTGCCTTCCTGCCGCTGGTTCTCTTGATCCTCAACGACAAGAACATGGACCCGAAGAGCAAGAAGGTGGCCGGCGGCATCGGCGCCGTGCTGGCGGTGTTGGCGACGCTGATCGGGGTCAGCTACCAGCCGCCGTCGGTCGAGCAGTACACGCAGGACATGAACTCGTGCGCGGAACAGATCAAGGCGGGGCAGCCGACCACGGCCTGTTCGCCCGAGGTCGCCGCCCAGGCGCAGGCGATCGCCACCGACTCCACCACGGTGGCCGCGGCGACGAAGGACGCGGCGCACCCCAATGGCCAGGATATCGTCTACTGGATCGCGCCGGAAAACGGCGCCACCAAGTCCGACACCGAGCATGTGTTCCACCTCTGCGCGGCCGTCAGCCCGCTGAAGGACAAGACCGTCAACAGCGGCTCGGTGACCGAAGCCTACGCCCAGAACGCCATCCGGATCACCAAGCAGATCGACATGGAACAGAAGCAGTGCGGGTTTACGGCTGCGCCGTGAATCGGCCAGGGTTTGGCGCGCGCAGTGGATCACTGCCAAACCGGTCCAGTTCGTGTTGTCCGCATTAGCATGCGCGCCCAGGACTTCGATCCTACATTTCGGAGCCAGCCGGCGGGCGGCTTGCCAAATCCTGACAGGACGAGACGAAAGTTGAATGTCGCATTTTGGCCGAGAGCGACCGGACCGCTTTCGGTGTGCGGGAGCGATAGCGGACATTCACCATGCGATCGCAATGTGTCCGGCCCTCGGTGATCTTTTCTCGTTTCTGATGGCAATACGGCACCCGTATCCACGCTGGATCAGTTGCCTGGGTGTCCCTCACATCGGAAGATCCGGGTTGTTCTCCGCAAAGTATTCATGACTATCGGCATTTTCTGTGGCTTGCGGGGGGTTTTCAACCGCGAGTAGCTTGGCGGTATTTTGACCACCAGAGGAATAGTCATCTGTGAAGACGACGACCTCAAAGTGACTAATTTCGTGTACAATCGTTCCAGATCTTGAATCCGTTCCTTTCAGAGCGGCTGACCAGAACTTTTGACAAACAAAGATATTATAAGGTTGACCACGGAACACATACGCATAAACTCCCGGTCCGCAGAGGCTGCCGTGACATCCAAACGATATTGCTTTGTTTGCAAGAGCATCCGCAATCTTCGAGAAATTTCCAGTGGCCTTCGCGTACAGTCCTACGGTATGCGCCCCAAACCATGTCAGATATCGTTGGGAATTCGGTTGCTGGGCAGAAGGCGTGCCCTGCAAAACCTGCAGCGCAGCCGAGGCTATGTTGTTTGCTTCCGCCAGCGCAGCGCCAATATCGTCCTGTTGAGAGCTGTCACACTGGTCGAATTTGGGTGCCGAGAGCGGTATCCGTTCCGGAGGAATTCGACCGGATAGAAGCCTGAACGTGACGGCGTTGCTCAGAACCTGGGCGCGTCTCAGGGCACCTTGAGGGCCAACCAGCAGACCCACTCTCTCTGTATCATAGGTAACCGCATAGATCCCTGCTTCATAGATGGCGTAGTACAATGACAGATCGACGGGCACCGAAATCGATTGTCCGGGTTCGATATTGATAAAGTCAGCCTCGGTCGGTTCTGCTCGCTTCACCAAAGGGCCAATATACTGAATTGGCTGCGACCCTCTCGCTACTGAAAAAATTTCGCCCGAGACGCCGTCGATCGGCGTGGTCCACCTGAGCAGTCTGATCGGGCTGCGTGACCGGTTCGTGAGAGTAAAGTCAATAATTAGTGGGGTATCGTTTCCAAAAGAAGTCAGGCGCGATTGCAGAACTATCTCAATTTCCTGATTCTGCTGCGCAAACGCCAAAGGAACTATACTAAAAAAGGCTGAAATTAGAAACACCGTATTTCGAACAATGTTTGGCATTTTTTGCTCCTGTGTAACCACGATTAGAATCTATTGTTTCGCCTACGTGAGCTTTTATTTTGCTAACGCATACCAGGATCACCCACAGCTGATCTGGCAATCAGGAATAAAATTGCTGCAGACAGGGGAGTACAACTTACCACAAATTCACAAATTCAGGAATACGACATCCCCGGCCTCCAATGACATCGATTTTCACTGGCGCCTTTTTTGGCGTGGTATAAGATGAACCGCTACTTTCCCATCAAGCTCCATCCGAGGGGGCCATTATGAGCGAGCGTTGGAAAGGCTTAATAACAGTCTGCGCGATTTTGAGGTATTTTGCCTTGGCGTATGGGTTCTGTTTTGCTTTCAGCGGCACTGCTTTGGCTGATTCATGTGGAACAGAGGCTACTCATGGCTGGAACGTCAATAATAATCCTCCGGCCGAAGACCGTCAGGCAATCCAAGATCTTTTGTCCCGCTACGCCTGGACGATCGACGAAAAAAATGCAGCCGCGTTCGCCACCCTCTTTGCGGAACCTAAATCGTCTTACTATGAGATTTGCGATGCAGGCAGCAGTGTCCTCGAGCTGACACTCGACCTTGGCCCAGAGTCGGCACATGATCTTCTCGTGCAAATGAAAATAATAGTTAAGAAACTGGAAACCGATAAACTCCAGACCCGGCATCTCGTGACCAACACCTTGTTCGACGTGGTTAACGACAAGACGGTGAACACCAAATCGATAGTCCTTGTGACAATGCAGGACTCCCACTCTTCGGCACCGAGTCTTGACTATTCGGCGGATGCCCGCGCGTCTGTTGTAAAGGGCGATGACGGCATGTGGCGATTTCAATCGCTTACTGTCCACGCTGACTATGACGCTGGCTCTGTCGCAGCGAAGAAGCGATGACGCCCAGAGATCGGCCATGGGTTCACTGGCACGCTCCAGTGGGCTGAGATGCGTGCTGTTGCGCTGATCGCTGCTGTCCTCGGCGTTGCGTTTCTCCTGTTGTCCGGGACGATCGGACATGAAGCTTTCGTGTCGACGCCGCGAGCCGGCGAGAGGCAAGGCTCCAATCAGGCCGACATGATTTGCAGCAAGGCGGGCAACTACGCGGCGTCACCATTGCCACGCAGTTCCGCTTTCGAGCCGCTGCGCCCTCGCAGCGTCGCTTTCGCTCCCGCTGAACTCGATGGGAAGGCGTTCGCCGAAGCCGTTACGCGATGGAACCCTGACATCTTTTGGGCGCCAGCCTCAAAGAGCACCGACGTCATAACGAGGTCTGGCGATGAAGCGCGGGCGGTGTTCGGTCCTATTCCAGAGGGCGATTGCGGCAGCCCACAGATGAAGGTCATCCCACTGGAAGTTGATGGCAATGTCGTCGACCTCAAGCCCAATCCGACAAAACCGGGCTCTCCGCTGGAGTTCGAGCACAGCAATGAGAACGGAGAGGTGGTGAAATGGACGGCGACATTGCCCAGATGCGACAAGCCTTCGCTAACTGGCAGCTCAACCTACTGTGGGCTGAACTCACGTGCAGTAAGGGTCGTGCGCGGCAACGTGGAATGGCTGTTCCTCTGCAGAAAGTCCAATATCAGCCACGAGGTCAGCACCGATCCCTACTGGACACGGTCGGATCCGAGATTTTCCGTCTTCGGCACCATCGGGTTCAATCGGAAATCCGGAGAAATCATCTTCTTCGACGGCCGCAAGGACCGGAGCGAGTTCGATTGGTCAAAGCCCTTCGTTCCGCCAGGCGGGCGCAACTATTCCGATGACATCGGAAGGGTTGCGGCGGAGAAAATCTATGACCCGACGTTCCAGATCTCGTGCCATGCATGCCATGACAACAAAAGCCCCTATGTGATAGATCCGCACATTGAACAGAGCAGGGTCGGTTTCCGTTCAGCCCGCGATTCCAAATCGACCGCCTTCAGCCTGGGAGATTTTCTACCGCGCCGACCGCGGTTGCCGGGCGCGCCGTTCCGCGTGGTCGGCTCCGGTTACACCGGCACCTATCCCAATGAACTTAGCCAAGCCAGGACGGTCGAAGATCCGACCGGAAACTGCACAAGCTGCCACACGCTTACCACACAAATCACCGGCCGCCGTTTTGCCGCGGACGCAGTCGGGTACGAACCGGCGGTCACATCGCCAACCTGGGTCCAATTGCTCGAGCTGCACGAGGAACAGACCGTCTACGCCGGAATAGAAGCACATCGCACGGACTGGGCGATCGGCAGCAGCGGCATCCATCCCTGGATGGTGCCGGGGTCCGGCAATGACCTGTCCTCAGGAACGCCTCGATTGAGCTTGGAAGACTGGCGCAAGCTGAGCGACTGTCTGTGGGGAGCCGGCGGTCCTGAGTGTGGCTACCGCCCACTCTACACGCGCTGCCCGGCGCCAGAAGCGCAGGATGAAGGCTCTTCGCTTGCCGATGCCGAGATTCGGGTTTTGCCTCCACCGCCCGGAGAGGACGTCAGGACGCGTGTCCTTCGCTTAAGCTGGACCTTTCGCAACAGCTACGGTGGTGTTCCCGAGCGCGACGATATCAGGATCAATGTGGCAGTCAGCGCGGGCACGATTCCGGCAAACGGGGATCCGCCGCAAAGTGGCGAATATCCAAGCATCGAGCAGGCAAAGGGCATCAGCGTCGAGGCTATCTCCGGTCCAGTCGGTTCAGCCGGCTCCAGCTTGTGGATCGAGAACGTTTCGTTTGCTGGTCACAAGAAATGGAGCGATCCAGCGCCGTCGATGTCGCCGCGCACCTTCCAGATCGATCTGCCCGGTGAATGCAACCGACGCACCTTAGTTCGTTTGGTGCCCAAACGGTTCTGCTTCGACCAGAGCCAAGCGGCATTTAGCGAGGCAGACCATTTGATCTACGCCGATGTTCAGTGTGGCGAGCCTCAATGAACCACCTGACGCGATCGAAAAGCGACTGGTGAGCACCGGGATTTGCGATAACATGACTGGGTGCTACATGGTCGCCGCACTAAGGAGGGTCCCGGAGCGTGACCACGCCGGTTCCATTGGCCAGCCCCATTTTGCCCGGCAATCCGGCGAAACCTGTTGCGGAACGGCGTTATCTCACCATCCTGTTCTGCGACATGGTGGGGTCAACCGAATATGCCGACCGCCTGGATCCCGAGGATTTCCAACACCTGATTGAGAGCTTTCTACAGACCTGCAGCAGCGTCGTCCGGCGCCGCAAGGGCGTGACGGCTAGTTACATCGGCGATGCTATTCAGGCCTATTTCGGCTATCCAACAGCTGGTGAGGACGACAGCGAGTTCGCGGTGCTGGCCGCGCTCGAGATCGTTGATGCGGTGGCCACCATCTCCGCAAATCTGGGATATCCGTTGCAAGTGAGGATGGGTATCGCGAGCGGCCAAGTCGTGGTGGGTGAGTTCGTCGGCGCACCGAGCGGTGTATCCACCGTCGCCTTCGGTCACGTCGCGCATCTAGCGGCACGGCTGCAGGTACTGGCCAAGCCGAATACGATCCTTGTCGACGCGGCGACCTTCGAGGCCGCAAGCGGCGCGGTTGATTTCACCGGGTTCGGCAAACATGAGCTGAAGGGATTCGCCGCGCCAGTCCAGGTTTGGCAGGTGCAAAGGGCGCGCATGGTGCCGACCCGCTTTGCAAAGCGGGCGCGTATGACCAAGCTGTGCGGCCGCAACGCCGAATTGCGACTGCTGATGGAGCACTGGGAGACTGTCGTGCGCGACAGGCGTGGCAATGCCGTGTTGGTCTCGGGGGAGTCGGGAATCGGCAAGTCCCGGTTGCTCAACGAAATCCAGCAGCGTCTGCGCAGCTTTCCGCAACTGACCATGCAATGTTCTCCGACCTTTGAGAACAGCACCCTTTATCCATTCCTCGCAGAGTTGCAGAGGATTGCAACGATCGAGGACGGTGACTCAACGGAAGAAAAGCTTCGAAAGCTCCGCAACGGATTGTCGATAGGCTCGGTGTCCAGCGACATCGCGCTGGCGATCTTCTCGGGCCTGCTCGGGATGCCGACGACAATGCCGGACAGGCTTGAAGGGATAAGTGCCGAACGACAGCGCAACATTGCCGAGCAAGCATTCATCGATCTGGTCAGTTATTTGGCGCGAACTACCCCGATCCTGATCTTGTTCGAGGATGAGCAATGGGCCGATGCGACCTCGCGCGACCTTCTCGAAAAAATCGTCGCCAGCCTGGCTTCGACACCCGCCCTCTTGCTTGTGTCGAGCAGGAACAACGCAAGCGTTCCATGGGTCGACGGTCCTGACGGGCACCATATCAGGCTTGAAGCGCTCAGCCGAGCGGACGCTGAAGCGATTGTCCATGACATTAGTCCGAATGCGCTCGCTGCTGACGTAGCAGCGGTGCTCGATCGCGGTGAAGGCGTCCCGCTCTATATCGAAGAGCTTACTCGAAGCGTGGTCGAAACAGGGTTGCGCCTAGACGTATCGCAGCCCAAGCGTCTGTCACTCACGAACAACATTCCAAACTCTCTGCAGTTCTCGTTGCTTGCCCGTCTCGACAGGCTGGGGACCGCCAAGGAAGTCGCGCAGGTCGCGGCGGCGATCGGCCGCGAATTCGATTTCGACATGCTGCGCGAAATTTGTGATTGGCCTGAAGCGGAGTTGCGCGCTGCGGTTGGTGAGCTGATGCGCACAGGGCTGATCGTAGCCGAGCGAGGGACGGCCGGAGCAGGCTTTTCGTTCACCCACGTGCTGCTCCAGCAGGCCGCTAGAGGCACGATGCTGCACGAACGTGCGCAACAGATTCACAAGTCGATTGCCGAATGCATCGAGCTGCGCGACCCCAACGCGGGCTTTGCCTATCCCGAAGTGCTCGCTGAGCATTTCGCCGACGCCGGTCTGGTCGATCGCGCCGCTGACTACTGGCTGCAGGCAGGGCTGAAGGCCGCCAAGACTTGGGCGAAAGTTGACGCAGTGCGTATCTTCAGGAAAGGGCTTGAAGCCGCGAAACTCTTGCCTGACTCCGACGATCGTAGCCGCAGGTTGCTTCGCTTCGAACTGGAACTGGGCGACGTTCTGTACGCTGCGCTCGGCTACGTGACGGGCGAAGGCAGTGCCGCGTATCAGCGGGCCATAGCGCTGAGCGGGAAGCTTGGCGAACTGGAGGCGACGATTAGGGCACTCGACGGGCTTTTCGGTACCCATTTCAACTCGGGCCAGTTTGGTAAGGCCCTCGCGGCCAGTGATGAATTAATTCGAGTCGGCGAGGAGGGCGGCTACCTAAACGCACTCGTTATAGGTCTGCAGTTTAAGGGCATGAGTCTGTTCTGTCAGGGTGAGTTGGCGGAGGCTCGGCAATATCTTGAGCGCGCTCTCAGCCACAAGGGCAGTGCAGACGAGGTCGGCAGCGACTTTCCGAGTATGGCCATGATCTACCTTTCGTGGACCTTGCATATTCTGGGGTATCGCCGTCAAGCGCTGAAACTCTACCTCGAGGCGGAGGCGACCGTTCGGCAGCAATCCGCCTATCGCTTGGCCGCCTGCTTGGGAAACGGGTGTGTGTTGTTCGCCTTCCGCGAAGAGAGCAGGGATATCGCTCGGCTGGCGGATGAACTTCTGCCATTAGCGCAGGAAAACGGTTTCAATCTCTGGACACGGGTGGCGCGCTTTTTTGGTGGCTTGGCTGCATCAAGCCTCGATGACAGTCTGGTGGGAAGCCATATGATGGCATTGACCGAGAGTGACCTTGAAGATCAGGAAGTCGACAAATCGTGTTATTTAGGCTTACTGGCCAAAGCTTTCATTAACTCTGGACAATTCGATATAGCGGCAGAGACCGTCGAGAAAGGTCTGCGCGAGGCCGAAAAGATTGGCGAGCATTACTTTACAGCTGCCTTGCTTCGCATTCGCGGCGAGATCGAACTTGCAAATGGAGTCGGAGACAGAGCGGCAGAGGCTTCTTTCCGCGAGGCTATTGCCTTTGCGCGGCAGCAGCGCGCTAGGAGTTGGGAGTTGCAGGCGACCAATAGTCTGGCAAAGCTATTGCGGTCACAGGGTAGATTCGAAGAGGCGCGTGCGGAATTGCGGGAGATCAACGATTGGTTCATCGCAGCAGACATTGAGTGATTAACGACGCATCACGTTCTGCCGGCAATCTCGACGAGCGCGGATTCGGCAACATCTCGATCCCCGGCGCAGCCGCAACTTACGGTTTAAAGCAGACCAACGTCCGCTTACGGGTAGCGATGGCATTGATCTGAAGGCCGGCAGCGGCCATTCACCCGTAGCTCGCCGCAACGCAACAAGGCCCCTCCCGGGGCCTTGCGCATCAACCTCAGTTCTGAGCTTCGCCCCCTCACTTCCCCATCAGTTGCTTGGCATTCTCGGCCGTGATCGCGGTGGTCTCCACCGTCACCGTCTTGTCCACCTCGGTGGCGCAATCGAGCAGGATCTTTTTCGACATTTCGATCGCTTCCTTGGCGCCCGTCGGGTAGGTGAAGGTTGCGACCCAGTCGCCCTTGGCCACCGCCTCGATGCCGCCGGCTGGGCCAGGCAGGCCGTCGGTGCCGATGATCTTGACGTCCTTGCCCGCTCCCTTGGCGGCGAGCAGCGCGCCGGCGGCCATCATGTCGTTGGAGGCGTAGAGCACCTTGATGTCGGGGTGCGCCTGCAGCATGGCGGCGAAGGCGACCTGCGCCTTGTCCGGCACCCAGTCGGCGGCCTGCTCGGCGACGATCTGGACCTTCGGGTTGCCTTTCACGCCTTCCTTGAAGCCGTTGAGGCGCTCCACGGCCGGCGTCGAGCTCGGCAGGCCTTGCAGCACCGCTGCCTCGCCGCCGTCGGGCAGCAGCGTCTTGGCGGTGTACTTTCCGGCTTCCTCGGCGATCTTGAAATTGTCGCCGCCGATGAAGGCGGTGTAGTCCTTGCCGGGGTCGCCGACCGTCTTGCGGTCAAGCTCGATGACCGGGATGCCGGCATCCATGGCGCGCTTCACCGCCGGCGTCAGCGGTGCGGCCTCGAAGGGCGAGATCAGCAGGATGTCGACCTTCTGGGTGATGAAATTGTCGACCTGCGAGGTCTGCGTGTTGACGTTGCCGGCGCCGTCGGCGATCTGCAGCGTGAAGCCGGGCACTTCCTTGGCCGCCGCCTCCAGCTCGTCATTGACGTGCTGGCGGTAGGGCTCGGCATTGTTGGCCTGCGAAAAACCGATGACGAACTGGCCGTCCTTGGCGCAGGCTTTCACCAGCGGCTCGGCGGCGTAAGCGGAGCCTGCAATGCACAGGCCAGCGCCGGCCAGCAGCACGGCCTTGAGGGTCGATCCTCTTAGTGTCGTTTTCATAACTCACTCTCCTCCTCGTCCGGCCGGGGGGCCAGACCTTGGTTTGACGTTCACGTGTTGCCGTCTCCTCCTTGTTTGTTTGTGCATGTCGTCATCGCAAAACCTTTTGCGCGACATGCACTAACGACCCAACCCCTCGCGGCGGCGAACGAGGGATTGAAGCACTGCCGCCAGGACGATGATCGCGGCGGTCGCGAGCAGTTGCATGGCGGGCGTGATGTTGTTGAGCTGCAGGATGTTGGCGAGCGCGCCCAGCATGATGGTGCCGGCTACGGTGCCGACCATGGAGCCGGCGCCGCCGAACAGGCTGGTGCCGCCGATGACCACGGCGGCTATGGCCGTCAGCTCATAGCCCATGCCGTCATTGGCGCTGCCGAAATTGAACTGGCCGGCATGGACGATGCCGGCAAGGGCGGCGGCAAAGCCGGTGATGGCGTAGACCGAGATCTTCACCATCGACACCGGCACGCCGGATATGCGCGCGGCGCGCTCATTGCCGCCGACGGCAAAGACATAGCGGCCAAAGCGCGTGGTGTTGAGCACGATGGTGGCGATCGCGGCAAAGACGACGAACACAAGCGTTGCCACCGGCACGGTGTTGTTGAACAGCCGCTCGCCCAGCACGGCGAACACCGGCGGCGCCAGGCCCGGCCCTTCGCCATAGGAAATGTTGATGTACTGGTTGCCGGAGACGACCAGCGCCAGGCCGCGCGCGGCCTGCAGGCCGGCCAGCGTGACGATGAACGGCTCCAGCCGGAAACGGGTCGAGATGGTGCCCTGGATGGCGCCGAAGACGATGCCCAAAGCGAGCACGGCGAGGATGGTGGGGATCAGGCCGAAGCCGCCGGAGATCATCATCGAGGCGGTGACGACGCTGGACAGGCCAAGCACCGCGCCGACCGACAGGTCGATGCCGGCGGTGATGATGACGAAGGTCATGCCGATGGCGATGATGCCGGTCTCCGACACGGCGCGCACGATGTTGGCGATGTTGTCGGGGTTGAGGAACAGGATTTCGCCGTGGCGGCGCGGCGAGAAGATGATGCCGCCGATCGCCACCAGCACCAGGCCGATCAGGCTCTGGAAGCGCACGATGAGCGCCAGCGGGTCGCGATGCTTTTGAGGCGCCGCCATCACCGGGCTCGCTGCCACTGGGTTGTTGTCCTGAGACATCAGGCCTCCCTGCCGTTAGCCGCGGCCAGCACCGTGTGCTCGTCGACGCCGCCCATGAATTCCGCCACATTGCGCCCCTGGCGCAGCACCACGATGCGGTCGCACAGACCGATCAGTTCAGGCATCTCGCTTGACGCCACCAGTATGCCGAGGCCCTGTGCGGCGAGCGCCCGCAACCTCGCGTAAATCTCGCCCTTGGCACCGACATCGACGCCGCGTGTCGGCTCGTCGAGCAGCAACAGTTTCGGGTTGCCGAGGATTTCTTTCGCCAGCACCACCTTCTGCTGGTTGCCGCCCGAGAGCGCGCCGACCGCGATGTCAGGGTTCTTCGGGCGGATATCGAACTGGCTGAAGGATTCCTTCACCGCCTCGGCCTGGCGGCGCGGCGAGACCAGCCAGTTCGGCGAGATTCGGGATATGACCGACATCACCAGATTGAGGCCAACCGCCATGCGCAGCATCAGGCCCGAGCCCCGGCGGTCGTCGGTCACGAAGGCGATGCCGGCGTGGCGGGCAGCACTGATTGAATCCAGTTTCACCGGCTTGCCGCCGACAGCAACCTCGCCCTCCCAGCGGCCGGACAGGCCGGTGCCGTAGAGCGCGGACAACAGTTCGGTGCGCCCGGCCCCCATAATGCCGGCCAGGCCGACGATCTCGCCTTCATGGACATCGAGCGAAACGCCTCGCGGCGCCTGCCAGCCGGCGCTGTCGCGGGCGAGTTTGAAGCTGGCGTTCCTCAGGCTGAGCAGCGGCTTGCCCGCGGCCTTGGCGCGTTGCGGATAGAGTTCGTCCAGCGGACGTCCGACCAGCAGCCTGACCAGCTCGGCCTGCGGCGCGTGCGGCTCGGTGATGCCGGCGACACGGCCGTCGCGCATTACCGTCACCCGGTCGGCAATGCCGGGCACTTCCTCCAGCCGATGCGAGATATAGACGATGCCGACGCCGGTGGCGGCGAGCTTGCGCATGATATCGAACAGCCGCTCGACTTCGCCGACGGTGAGTGCGGCCGTCGGCTCGTCCATGATCAGCACGCGGGAGGCGTAAGACAGCGCCTTGACGATCGCCACCACCTGGCGCTGGCCGATCGACAGATCCGCCACCATGGCGGCCGGATCGATGGCGATCTCGATGGCTTCCAGCCGCTTCTTGGCCTCGCGGCGCATTGCCGGCACGTCGAGGAAGCCGCCCGGACGCATCAGTTCGCGGCCGAGGAACAGATTGGCGGCGACATCCAGCGACGGCACCAGGTCGAGCTCCTGGAAGATGGTGGCGATGCCGGCCGCTTGCGCCTCACGCGGGTTGTTGAAACGCACGGGTTTGCCGTCGATCTCGATCGTGCCTTCGTCCGGCGTGTAGACGCCCGACAACAGGTTCATCAGCGTCGACTTGCCGGCGCCGTTCTCGCCGAGCAGCGCATGGATTTCGCCGGCCTTGAGATCGAAGTCGACACCGCGCAGCGCCTGCACGCCGCCGAAGCGTTTGACGGCGCCGGTCATTACCAGCAGCGGCGCGCTCATGTTAGCCTCGTGTGGGTCGGCCTCCCGCAGGAGGCGCGCGCCCGCAGCGTCGCCTGCAGCCGCACCGAACGTGGCTCTGAACCGGTCGCCGCGATGCGGGCGCTGAGCAGGGCTGCCGCCTGCCTGCCTATCTCGGTGCAGGGCTGGGCAACCAGCGTCAGGCGCGGTTCGAAACAATCGGCCCATTCGAAATCGTCGAAGCCGGCCAGCGACAGATCGCCCGGAATGGTGAGGCCCTTTTCGCGGATGGCGCGGACGGCTCCGATCGTCGTCATGTTGTTGCCGGTGACCAATGCGGTTGGTGGCGACGGCAGCGACAGGATGGCGTGGGTGGATGCGGTCGCCGCCGCCGTGTCGACATTCTCGGCCGAGAGATAGCGCGGCACGCACTCAAGTCCATTGGCGGCGAGCGAAGCCTGGAACGCCTCGATGCGCTCGCGCGTCGTCGTCAGGCCCGGCTGTCCGGCGATATAGCCGATGCGCTTGTGGCCGAAGGAGGCGACATGGTCGATCAGCGCGCGCATCGACGTTTCGTTCTCGACGCCGATCTGATCGAAGCGCTCGTCGGCGAAACGGTCGATCAGAACGCATGGCATCTTCTTGTCGGCGAGGTAATCGATGGCGCGCTGCGGCGAGCCCGACGGGGCCAGGATGACGCCGTCGACGCGGCGCTGATGGAAAGCGCGCACCACCTGCAGCTCGCGGTCGGGATCTTCCTGCGTGTCCGACAGAAAGACCATCAGCCCGAGCCGCGCGCATTCAGCCTCGACCGCGCAGATGATGTCGGTGAAATAAGGGTTGGAGATCGCCGAGATGGCCAGGCCGACGCTGTTGGTGGTCGATGCCTTCAGCGAACGCGCCAGCTCGTTGGGCTGATAGCCCATCGTGGCGATGGCGTCGTTGATCAGCCTCGCCTTTTCCAGCGAAACGAAGCGCGTGTTGTTGACGACATGCGAGACGGTCGACACCGACACGCCGGCGCGCCGCGCCACTTCAGCCATTGTCGGCAAGACATATCAGCGCCTGCAAGCGCTCCTCCCTTTTGCGTTTCCCGTCCGCTCTGATGGCGGATTTTAAGGGAGCTTAGGGCCATCGAAACGTTTGCGCAATCGATTCGATGCAAATTTTTAGCGGGGCTTATCTCCCCCCTCGGGGGGGAGATGTCGCCGAAGGCGACAGAGGGGGTCGCCGCGCGTGAAGCGCCAACCTTCCATCTGCAGCAAGGACGTCGAGCCCAGTCGCACCGACCCCCTCTGGCCTGCCGGCCATCTCCCCCTCAAGGGGGGAGATTCGCAGTTTCAGCAAACTCGGCCACCAGCCCCTCATACGCCTCGAAGGCCGGCAGCGCCTCGTAACTATGCACCGCCGGTGTCGTCGCCCAATGCAGTTTCTCGCTGGTCCATGTCTCGATGAACGGCGTGAACCAGCCGGGTTCATCAAGCATGGTCGGACGCAGATTGACGAACCAGTCGAGCCCTTCGGGGCGCGTGAACATCCAGCTCATGCAATGTGGGCAGAAGTAATGACGCGAGGCGCCGTGCAGTCCGCCGATCACCGGCTCGCCTTGCATGATCTCGAACCCGTCCGAGGGAATGGCGGCGCTCAGCGAATAGGCGCTGGCCGACATGCGCTGGCAGCCGATGCAATGGCAAGCCATGGTCAAAAGCGGTTTTGCGGAAATCTTGAGCCGCACACGTCCGCAGCGGCATCCGCCTTCGGCCGGCAATTTCAGGGTTGGCACGGCAGTCTCCCACTCTTCGAAGCGCGGTGCTTCAGTCGCCGGTCAGCGCCTTCGTCGTCACCAGCGTGACGCCGGCATCGGTGAAGTCCGCATTGTACCGGGCGATGATCTCGGTCGCGGTTTCGCCTTCAGTGTCCAGCGTCGAGTGCGCATCGGAAACGACAGTGACGCCGAAGCCTTCGGCCAGGGCGCCCTCAACGGTGCCGGCGATGCAGAAATCGGTTTGCGCTCCGGCGAGCACGACTTCGCCGGCCCCCTGCCCGGCCACCCAGGCGCCAAGCTCGGCATTCGAGAAGGCGTTGCGGACGGTCTTGGAGAATGTCGGCTCGTCCTTGGCCTGGCCGAGTTCCGGCCATACCGGCCAACCCGGCTCGCCCGGAGCCAGCGGATCGCCGGCCGGCCCGTCATGCCGCACGAACGCTATCCGGCGCCCCTCGCGCCGCGCCCAGCCGATCAGCGAGCGGGTACGCTCGGCTATGCCCGGCGCATCATGGATCGGCGGCTCGACGCGCCCGTCGAACATGTTGGTCTGGAGATCGATGACGATGAGGGGAGCGAGTTTTGACATGGCGCGAAGATAACGCGGGCGATGGGAGGGTCAAGACGGCGAAGCTGCTGATCTCCCCCTTGGGGAGATTACCTGTACCCTCACCCGATTCCACCCGCGACCACGTAAGCACCAGCCGTGCGTCCATCCTCCAGCCGCATGACGGCCGTAACGATCGAGCCGTAAGCGCCTCGCCGCACACTGTGCATTCTTTCATGCTCGCCGGCCGGCACCAGGATGCGACCGTGAAAGCTTGTGCCGCTGCGCCGCAGAGCGACCGGTTCGCCATTGACGTGAACCTTGAGGTCAGCGGTCTCCGCATCGAGTTCAACCGTCACGGCGATCTCGGCCTGGTCTCCTCGCCGCATCGTCTCGGCAACAAGCGTAAGCCTCGGCGCCGGCGCATCGCTGGCCCGCAATCCACCAGGCCGCCCCGCAAACACATCGTCCGGCAATTCCGGCGTGCGCGGCGGGCTGGTGCGGCGTTGGGTGGCGCGCTCGTAATCGCCGGCGAGCCGCAGCAACTCCGCATCATCATAGGCCTTGCCCGCAAAGGTCAGCCCGACCGGCATGCCGATATCGGCCATCGTTCCCATAGGCACGGTGACGGTCGGAATGCCGAGATGACGCCACACCAGATTGCCATTGGCGACCCAGGTGCCGTTGCGCCAGGCGATTTCTGCTGAGGTCTGGTTGACGTCGGCGCTGGCCGACCCGACATCGGCGACCGCCGGCAGCACGACGGCGTCGAGCCTGTGCTCGTCCAGCCAGTCCTCGAAGTCGATGCGCCGCGTCGCCTCCAATCCCTTCAGACCTTCCGCCAGCGCTGGAATGTCCAGCAATGGCATCACGCCCTGCTTGGCGCTCGTGACGTAGTCGGCCAGATCGAAACCGTCGTCGCCATAGCGGTCCGGCAGCGCGCCCGGCGGCTGCGGGAAAATCTTTGGGCCGTCGACCGCAGCCAGATCGGGGATCGCCGGATCGGCATTGGCGCGCAGGAAATCGTCCCAGCCCCAGATGCAGAGATCCCAGATTTCGCGCTCGGCGAAGGCTTCCGGCACCAGCCCGCGTTCGACCATGGTTTTTGTGCCCGGACGGTCGCGCTCATAGTTCGAGACGACGGGGAAATCGACCTCGACCACCTCCGCGCCGAGCTTTTCCAGGTCACGCGCTGCCTGCCGCCAGAGGTCGAGCACCGAGGCGCGGGTCTCGATGGGTTTGGGCGCGCCGCCGTCGCGGCCGATATACATTTTCGGCACGCCGAGGCGTTTGCCTTTCAACGAGCCCTCCAAGGCGAGTGTAGTGTAGCTTGGCGGCCTGAGAGCAGCGCTTTTCGCGATCGACACCCAGGGCTGCACACGCCAGAAATCGCCGCGCGTCTCCGCATCGTCGGCGACGATCACATCCAGCAACTCCAGCATGTCGGCAATGCCGCGCGTGTGCGGCACCACCACATCCATGGTCGGCACCAGCGGCCAGTTGCCCCTGACCGAAATGACGCCGCGCGACGGCGTGTAGGCGACAAGTGCATTGTTGGACGCCGGCGCGCGGCCGGAAGACCATGTCTCCTCGCCCAGCCCGAAGGCGGCGAAGCTGGCGGCGGTGGCCGTGCCCGAGCCGTTGGACGAGCCGGAAGCGAAGGCGGCGGTCAAATAGTCGGCATTGTAGGGGCTCTCGGCGCGGCCATAGACGCCACGCTGCATGCCGCCATTGGCCATAGGCGGCATGTTGGTCAGCCCGATCAGCACAGCACCACCGGCCCTCAGCCTGGCAATGGTGAAAGCGTCCTCGTTGGCGACGAGATGCTCGAAGGCGGGCGAGCCGGCGGCCACCGTCAGGCCCTTCACCTTATAGCTGTCCTTGGCGGTGTAGGGGATGCCGTCGAGCGGCCCGAGGGTGGCACCATTGCGCCGCCGCAGGTCGGACGCCGCCGCCTCCTCGAACATTGCCGGGTTAAGCACCGGCACGGCATTGAGCGCGATGCCATGGCGGTCGTAATGCGCGATGCGCCTGAGATAAGCGCCCACCAGCTCGACGCTGGTGACGGTGCCGGCCTCCAGCGCCCGGCGCAGGTCGGCGATCGTGGCTTCGACGAGCTGGAGGTTGGGCATGGGATTCTCGAGATGCAGCGGCAAATGAGTCTTCGCATCGTGCGATGCGAGTGTCACGCCGCAAACGAAAGGCGTGACGTCGACGCTGCTGATCTCCCCCAAGTGGGGAGATGGCCGGCAGGCATAAGCGGCCTCCGAAATTGACTGATGAAAGACAGTTTTGGTATCCGCTGCCGATGTCCATTATATGACACGACCTCACCGACGTCATCGGCGTTGCCTGACCCTGAGCTCACAGCGTCTTGCTGTCGAACTGGCCTTTTTCCTTCATCATTTCGAGGAAGGTCCTGGCCTCGGCATTTCCGTGGCTTGCCGATGTGGAAAACCACTTGGCAGATTCCGGATAGTTCGGCTTGCCGCCGATCCCGGTGTAATAAAGCTTGCCAAGGTTGAGTTCTGCTTCGACATTTCCCGCCTTGGCTGCCTCCAGCAACCAGAATTCGGCGGATTTTTCATCCTTGGCTATCCCTCTGCCGCGGGCCTGGGCGAGCAAGGATGCCGCATCTGCATTTCCTTGCTCGGCTGCTTTGCCCCACCAGTAGGTCGCCTGCCTGTCATTTTGGGCAATACCCTGCCCACGCCAGTACATTAATCCCAGATTGTACTGTGCGTCAGCATTTCCCATGTCGGCCAGCACGGAGATCTGATGGAATTGCTCGCGATAATCCTTTGCCAGGACAGCCGCTTGAATCTTCTTAATGGCTGACCACTGCACATAGTAATTTCGGCCAGGCCCGAGCAGCACAAAAGCCGCCAGCAACACCAGAACGACGGTAAGGACCCCTCGGCGACGCGACGTGGGCGGGCTGTAGACAGGTGTATCCACTTTGGGCCCAGTCGTTGTTGCTCACGGTCCCCAATCCATTTGCAGCCACCAGTAATTCATAGCGCAAGCCAGGCTGTTCTGGAATATCCAAAGCATTTGATGTCGCTACTGCGCCGCGCCGGCAAAGAGGATCTCGCCATCGCCGCCAGCCGCCGGCCAATCCCTGATGGTGCGATCGTCGCCGCCGGTGAGCAGCGTGCCGTCGGTGGCGAAGGCAACGGCGTAGATCGGGCCGGTGCGGCTGTCGAACATGGCGGTCTGGCCGCCGGTGCCGACATCCCACAGCCGCGCCGTGCCGTCGAGCGAGCCGGAGGCCAAGCGCTTGCCGTCGGCCGACAGCGCCAGCGTATAGACGGTGCCTTCGTGACCCTCGAAGCGGCGCAATTCCCTAAACGTGTCGAGGTCCCAGAGCTTGATCGTGTAGTCGCCGCTGCCGGTGACGACATGATGGCCGTCGGCGGTGAAGACAGCGCCGTAAGTGCCCTGCTCGTGGCCGTGCCAGCTTCGCAATTGCTTGCCGCTTTCGACGTCCCAGAATTTCAGCGTGCCGTCGATGGAGCCGCTCAGCGCGCGCGTGCCGTCGGGCGAGATTGCGACCGTGCTGATCGGCCAGTCATGTCCGATCATCACATGCAGCACCGATTTGTTGACGAGATCCCAGACGATGACGTTGCCGGTGTCGTGGCCACTGACGGCGCGCTTGCCGTCCGGGCTGATCGCCAGCTTACGCACGCCGCCATTCGCGCCCGACGAGAAGACATGCAGCACCGTGCCGTCGGCAAGCTTTCGCAGCACGATCTCGCCATCGTCGCCGGCGGTCAGCGCGGTTGCGCCGTCGGGCATGAATAGCGCCGTGCGCGCCATGTCCTTGTGTTCACCAAGGTTGCGGATCAGCCGCTTGCCGGCGATGTCCCAGAGCTTGATCATGTGGTCGGTGCTGGCGCTCATGACGTCGCGGCCATTGGCCGAGACGGCGAGCCAGACGACGGCGTCGCGGTGGCCGTCGGGCTCGGTCGGCAGCGCCGGCGGAGGCGGCGGCAACGGCGCGACGGTTTGCGGTGGCGTGGCCGGAGCCGGCGGTGGAGCAGTCTCCGGTGGCGGTGTCGCCGGAGCGAGTGCGACTTGTGGCGGCTGAGGGGGAGCAGCCGGAGGCGTAGGCTGCGCCGGCTCGGGCGGTTTGGCTGCCTGCACCGGCGGAGTTGGCTCGGGCGGCATGGCGACCTGCGGCGAACTCGGCGGGGCCGGTTGCGTCGCCAGGTCCGGCGGGACACCGTCGATGCCCTGGTCCTTCGGCTCGGCTTTGGGTTCGTTCGGGGCGGCCACCTCAGCGCCTGGGCCGGCGTCACGCGCCCAAGGGAAGTGGTCGGCCAGCAGCGCCAACACGGCGAGCACCGGCAACATGAGGAAGGCGCGCCGCAGACCGGGGTGGCCCTTTGGGTCGATCTCGGCGTCGCGGCCAAAAAGCGGCGTTCCAGCAGGCTGGCTTCGCCGACCCGGCAGCAGTCCGGCCCAGAACAACAGGGCGCCAAGCAGGCAAAGCCCGCCGACGGTCAGGAACACCACCGGTCGCAGCGTGGCTGGGCCGTGCAGCATGTGATCGATCCCGCTCCAGCTGAAATCTCTGTCGCCGAGCAGCAGATACGCCCGCACCAGACAAGCCAAAGCGGCCGCCAGCAGCGGAAGCGCAAACAGCCTTTCGGCCAACCTGTCCATCGGACTCCCCCTCCGGTGCCGCACCTTGCTCATCATGCGGCCGCCGCAGCGAAACAAATAGTGCAAAACTGCGCCCACGAAAGTGGGCGCGATCACGCAGCCAAATTCACTTCAATTCGGCCCATACCGGCGCGTGGTCGCTGGCGCCGTCCTCACCTCTGACATCGCGGTCGATGCCGGCAGCGGTGAGGCGGCGCGCCAGTTTCTTCGACAGCAAGATGTGGTCGAGCCGCAGCCCGGCATCGCGCGGCCAGCGGTTGCGGCGGTAGTCCCAGAATGTGTAGAGCGTTTCCTTCGGATGCTTCTTGCGCAGCGCATCGGTCCAGCCCTGCTCGAGCAGACGCTGGAACGACGCCCGGCTTTCCGGCTGCACCAGCGCGTTGTCGTCATAGGAGCGGGTGGCGTAGATGTCGCGCGGCTCGGGCACGATGTTGTAGTCGCCGACCAGCGCCACCGGCAGGCCGGTGTCGAAGAGTTCTGCGGCATGCGCCTCCAGCCTTTCATGCCAGGCCAGCTTGTACTGGAATTTCGGGCCCGGCTGCGGGTTGCCATTGGGCGCGTAGAGACAAGCGATGACGATGCCGTTCACGGCCGCCTCGATGTAGCGGCTCTGCTTGTCGGCGGTATCGCCGGGCAGGACGTCACGGGTCAGCACCGGCTTGGACCCGCGCGCGAGTATGGCGACGCCATTCCAGGTCGGTTCGCCCTTCCACACCGCGCCATAGCAGGCCGCCGCAAGCGCCGTGCGCGGAAACTGCGTGTCGCGGGCCTTCAGCTCCTGCAGGCAGACCACATCGGGCTTGGCTGCCGCCAGCCACGCCAGCAGGTTTTGCAGCCGGCTGTTGATGTTGTTGATATTGAAAGTGGCGATTTTCATTTGGCGATCAGGAAACGATCCGCCCTGTCCACGCCTTCACCGTCCCGGCCAGCGTCTTCAAATGATCGGCGGTCGAAAACCCCGACACGCTCTTGCGCGGCTTCAGGTCGTGGTCGCCATCCTCCAGCCAGATCACCTCGATGGCTTTGGAAAGGCCGTAGGTCGCGACCTCTTCTTTCGTGCCGAACTCGTCGCGGGTGCCCTGGAAGATCAGCGTCGGCGTCTTGAGGTCGGCGAGATGTTTTGTCCTGAGTTGCTCGGGCTTGGCCGGCGGATGAAAGGGATAGCCGAGGCAGACGAGGCCCGAAATCTCGCCCTTGGCGAACATCTCGTCGGCGACCATCGAGGCGACGCGCCCGCCCATCGACTTGCCGCCGATGATGAGCGGACCAGCGACGCCCCTCGCCCTCAGATCGGCGATGGCCTTGATGTATTCCGGGTTGACCGTCTCGGCGCGCGGCGGCGGCTTGCGCTGGCCATAGCGTCGCGCCGCCATATAGTGGAATTCGAAGCGCGCGACCTGGAAGCCGGCGGTGGCCAGCGCCTTGGCGGTGGCGGTCATCGAAGGCGAATCCATCGAGGCGCCGGCGCCGTGGGCTAGCAAGATGGTGACCGCGGCGGTTTCGTTACCGTCGAAGAGGAAGGCGGTCATGGGGTGCGCTGCCATTGCGCCTCACCCCGCCGTCCGCGCCAGCTGCAGATCGACGAACTGTATCCCCTTTTGCGCAGTGCGCGCCCATTCGCTGTCAGCATCGAGTTCGAGATAGCGCACCCAGTGGCGGCGGGCTTCGGTCAGATTGCCGGCGTCGAACTCCAGCCGGGCAAGGTTGAACACCGGATCGGCGTAGCTCTTGTCGAGCGCGATGGCCTTGACCAGATGCCGGCGCGCCGAGGCGATCTTGCCTTCGTCGCTCATCAGCCCGGCGAGGTTGAACCAGGCCTCGACGAACGCCGGATCGAGCTTGATCGCTCTTGCATAGTCATGCGCCGCGTCGGCCACGCGACCGGCGCCACGCAAGCAATTGGCGCGGTTGAACGCGGCGATGGCGTCGCTCGGATCGATGCTGAGGCAGCGTTGGTAGAGCGCCGCGGCATCGTCGTGCCGGCCCTCCTCCTCCGCGCTTTTAGCCTCGGCGAACAGGTCCTCCAGCGTGTCGTCGCCGGCTGCACTGCCGAGATCAAACAGCAGCTGGCCGTCGAGTTCGCTCTGGCCACCTTCGAGATAGATCGCACCGGGCCGGCCATGCTGCGAGCCGACATTGAGCGATTTGGCGGGGAGCGAGGCGACCGGACCGGAGCGATGCACGGAGCGCGCGATCGCGCCCCAGGATGCGCCGCCGGCGACCAGCCCGGCATATTTGCGGGCAAGGATCAGATCGCGGAACGAGTAGGGTTCGCCATCATGCTCGAAGGCGTCGAAGAGGCTGAGCAGGTCGAGGTCGGCACCGGACAGTCTAGACTGGTCGACGAGCGACTGCCTGGACAGCGAAGACGCCTCCGGCGCCTTCATCAGACCGAGCAGGCGCAGGAAGCCATTTTCGCTAAGGAGCGTGCGGCCCGCGGCGCGCTCGGCCGCGACGCGGCGTTCGATCTCGGCATCACCGGCTTTCGCCAAGCCGGCCTTGGCAAGCAGCGTGCGCCCGAACACGACATGCGTCGTGCGTCGGGTAACGCCGCGCCGCAATTGGCCGTGCCGGCGCTCGACCTCGCGCGCGGCAAGCCGCAGCGGAAATGCCGCCAGCGCGCCGATGGCGCCGAAGACGGCGCCCGGGATTATACCGGTCGGCGCCGTCACCCCTTGCTCTTGCCGACGGCCTTGAGCAGATTGGCCTTCAACGGGTTTTCCTTGGCCGCACCCGCCTTGCCCTTGGCGGCAGGTTTTTCAGCGTCGTCGGCCTTGCTCTTCGACTTGGCCGGCGGCTTGGCTGATTGCGACAGGCTCGCCTTCAACGCGTCCATGAGATTGATGACATTGCCACGCTCGGGCGCCGCCGCAATGATCGGCTTGTGGCCCTTCAGTTTCTCGCGGATCATCGTCATCAGCGCGATCTCGTAGCGGTCCTCATAATTCTTCGGATCGAAGGTGGTTTCCTTCTGCTTGATCAGCGCTTCGGCCAATTGCAGCATTTCGGGATCGGGCTTGCCGGCAGGGATGTTGCCGAAATATTCAGCCGTGCCGCGCACTTCGTTCGGGTTCCTCAAGGTGCAGACGAACATGCCGTTCTCGCGCGCGCCGATCGTCACCACGCGCTCGCGGCTGGACAGGACAAGGCGGGCGATGGCCAGCTTGCCGGATTTGCGCATGGCCTCGCGCAGCACGGCGAAGGTTTCCTCCGCCATGGCGCCATCCGGCGCCATGTAGTACGGCGCGTCCTGATAGATGACGTCAACCTCGTCTTCGTCGACGAAGGCCTCGATGTTCATCGTGTGATTGGATTCGATGCGCACTGCTTCGAGGTCGGCCTCATCGATGATGATGTACTGCTTGTCCTCGTATTCGTAACCCTTGACCAAGTCCGCGCGCTCGACGAGGCCGAGTTCAGGGTCGACCGGCTTCATGTTGATGCGGTTGTGGGTCTTCTTGTGCAATTGGTTGAACGATATGCGCTCGCTGGTCGTCGTTGCCGGATAGAGCCGAACCGGACAGCTGACGAGGCTGAGCTTGAGGTAACCTTTCCAACTTGCCCTGGGCGCCATGATACTCTCCTACGCGGCCACGCACTGACATTTCAGACTGAGCATGATCTTAACCGAAAACCGGTTCCCACGTTTCGGGATCATGCTTACTGCAGCGCTTCGTCCAAAGGACGAATGGTGCTGCGGAAATCCTACACCGGCCCCAAATATACCGGCAAATTCCTGACGAAACCTTCCAGGTGAGCTGGAGGGCACCGACGGAGGATAATTCAAATTGTCCGCATGGTCGATGGACTTGGGGAAGTAAGTCATGCCGGAGGGACAGCACACCCCCCTCTGTCCTGCCGGACATCTCCCCCGCAAGTGGGGAGATTGGCAGCTTCAACCTTATCGCTCCTCTTGCAAGGTTTGCGATTGGCGAAAGCAGAGGCGACATCCGATCTCCCCCCTTGCGGGGGAGATGTCCGGCAGGACAGAGGGGGGTGTGCCGGATCGCCAACACCTCCCGATCTACTTCCCCGAAAACAACGGCAAATCCCTCGCGAAATGCTCCATGTCCGCCCAGGGGTCGCCCGAGGTCGCCAACAACCCCGGCAGCGAGGAATAGTTCAGATCCTGCGGCGCATCGATCGTCTCAAGGTCGCTCCAGCTCACCGGCGTCGACGCCGGCAGGTTGGTGCGGGCGCGCAGCGAATAAGGCGCCGCGGAGGTGTGGCCGCGCGCGTTGCGGTGGTAGTCGATGAAGATGCGGCGCTTCCGGTTTTCCTTGCCCATTGTGGTGGTGAAAGTGTCGGGCGCCGTGGCCGCCAGATGCGTGGAGATGGCGCTGGTCGCCTGGTGCAGCTTCTTCCAGTTCTGCTTTTGCGTCACCGGCACGGTTATGTGGATGCCGCCGCCGCCGGATGTCTTGGCGAACGGCACCAGGCCGAGCCGTTCCAATTCGCCCTTGATGTGGACGGCGGCCTCGACCACCTCGCGCCAGGCGATGCCCTCACCCGGATCGAGATCGAAAACGATCTGGTCGGGCTTGTCGAGGCTCAAGCGATGCGTGCCCCAGGTGTGGAACTCGACGACGCCGAACTGCGCCAGCGCCAGATAGCCTTTTGCTCCCTCGACCGACAGATAGGATTTGGTTTCACCTTCGGAGTTGGTGGCGTCAAAAGTGACCACAGAGGGCGGCATGCCGGTGAAGGCGTGGCGCTGGAAGAAACAGTCCTTCGGCAGGCCCGTCGGGCAGCGCACCAGCGACACCGGGCGGCCCATAATGTGCGGCAGCATGAAATCGCCGACCAGCGCGTAATAGACGGCGATGTCGAGTTTGGTCGGCCCGGTCTTGCCGAACAGCCGCCGCTCCGGATTGGTCACCCATATGGTGGCGAGATCGGCTTCGGCGATCAGCCGCTTGCGCTTCGGCGACACCGGCGTCGACAGGCCGACATCGCGCAAGCCCCGAAACACACCGTGGCGCAGCGAATTGTCCGCCGTTCGGTTGGCGTAGTGGATGCGGGCCGACAGCATCGGCCGCACCCATTTCATCTCGCGCATGATCTCGCGCGGCACACCCTCGGGTGCTGTCGCGCCGTCGCGCAGCGGCTGCAGCCGGGCCAGCAAGTCGCCCGCCGTCGCGGCATCGAAGCCGGTGCCAACCTTGCCGCGATAGTGCAGTTCACCATCCGCGAATTCAGCCATGCCGATTGCCGCCAGTCCTTCGGCCGCGTCGGAAACGGTGTAGCCGGCGATGATGAAATCGCCGGTCTCCAGCGCCTTGACCTTGGTCCAGGTCTTGGTGCGGCCGCTCTGGTAGATGGCGTTGGCGCGCTTGGAGACGACGCCTTCCAGCCCAAGGATCGAGGCCTGATCGTAAAGCCCCTGCCCGTCGCCTTCGACATGGTCGCTCAGCTGGATGGCGGAGTTGGCGCCCTGCCCGGCTAGCAGTTCGGCGAGCAAGGCCTTGCGTCTTGCGAGCGGCGCCTTGCGGAGGTCCCAGCCGTCGAGATGCAGCAGGTCGAAGGCATAGAAATGGAGCTTGCTGCCCGCACCCGCCGACAGCGCATCCTGCAGCAGCGCGAAACGCGAGATGCCCTTCTCGTCCAGCACCATGATCTCGCCGTCGATGATCGCCTGGCTGAGCGGTAGCCGGGAAAAGGCTTGCGGCAGGTCGCCGTAACGCTTCGTCCAGTCGATGCCGCCGCGGGTGATCAACCTGACCTCGCCATCTCCGACATGCGCCATGGTACGATAGCCGTCGAATTTTATTTCATGCAGCCAGAGTTCACCTGTGTCTTCCACCGGCCCGCCCGGCGGTTTCGGCACCTGCGTGGCGAGCTGCGGCTCGATGCGCGACGGCGGATCGCCCCTGACCGCACCGGACAACGCGCCGGGTTTCAGCGCGCCGGGCTTGGGCGGCAGGCGGGCCGGCTTCCTCGGCGGCGCCACCAGCTCCTCGATCCGCTTGCCGGACTGCACGCTTTCCGGCCGCGCTTCCAGGATGTCGAGGCCGGTATCGGCGGCGAGATCGCGCTCCTTGAACAGCAGCCAGTTTTTCTTCTCGCTGTCTTCGCCGGGCTTGGGCTTCAGACGGGTCAGCATCCAGCCGCCATTCAACTTGTCGCCGGCCAGCCGGAACTTGAAGGCGCCGGTGCGCAGGCTCTTGTCGACATCGTCCATCGGTGCCCAGGTGCCGGTGTCCCAGACGATCATCGGCCCGCCGCCATATTCGCCTTCGGGAATGACGCCCTCGAAGTCGATATATTCGAGCGGATGGTCCTCGGTCTCGACTGCGAGCCGCTTGTCGGCCGGGTTGAGCGAGGGCCCGCGCGGCACCGCCCAGCTTTTCAGCACGCCGCCGACCTGCAGGCGCAAATCGTAATGGTCGGCGGTGGCGTGATGCTTGTGGACGACGAAGCGGTTGCCGTCGCCTGAAATGACCCCGCCCGCCGGTTCCGGCGTCTTCGTAAATTCGCGCTTGGCGCGATAGGCCTTGAGCTTGGGCGGGTTTGGCATGGATCAGGTAGGAGCGGCGCTTTCCCAGCGCCGCATTCCGTCACACCCCCCTCTGTCCTGCCGGACATCTCCCCCGCAAGGAGGGAGATCGGATGTCGCTGATGCTTTCGCCAATCCCCACCGTCGCAAGAGAGGCGCCGTCGATGAAGCTGCCAATCTCCCCCCTTGCGGGGGAGATGTCCGGCAGGACAGAGGGGGGTGCTGTCCCGCCAACATTTCAGATTTCCCAGCACGGTGCGAAGGAACGAAGATCACGCTCAATCGTCAGCAGCCGGCATCAACTCAAGCTCGGCCGGCGACAGCCCCTGCTGCAGCTGGCTCAGCCGGAATTCGTCGACCCAGTAGGCCTCGCCGTCGACCAGCACGCGGGCCGAGTAGACGCCGCCGGAAAAGCTTTGCGCGGTGACGTAGACCTTGTGGCGGTCGAGCGCCTTGCGCACCGCGGCGCGCTTGGAATTCTGGCTGGTGACGGAACTGGCCATGGCTCACTCATACACAAGACCGCAAGACATGGCGGCGGCATAAGGATGCTGGAGATCGGCCGCTCTGTCAATTTTGACCGCCTGCTTCTGGCAGCGCTACGATCCAACGGCAGCAAAAAACCGCTGCGCCTCGGCAGCGGACTTTGCAATGGCGACGACAATATTCGGTTAGTGGTCCGAAGGAATTATGAGCGCGGTGACGCGCGAGAGCTGCTGACGCCGGTTCAGCGTCGGCTTCTCGTAGATCTTCTTCATTGGTATCCCATGGCCCCCAATGGCCGCCGGCAAAGGCGCTTGCGGCTGGGTTTTGTCAAGGGAAGCGCTGTTCTTCCGCCGAACAGCTATGGAAACTGGAGGAGCGGCCGCTATAGTTTTCCTCAGCCCCAAGGAGAACGGCAATGACCCTCAGCACCCGCAAACTCGGCAGCCAGGGGCTGCAGGTCTCGGTGATCGGCCTCGGCTGCATGGGCATGAGCCAGTCCTACGGCCCTGCCGACGAGGCGGAATCGATCGCCACCCTGCACCGAGCCATCGAACTCGGCTGTACCTTCCTCGACACGGCGGAAGTCTACGGCGCTTATGCCAATGAAGAACTGCTCGGGCGGGCGCTGAAGGGCCGGCGCGATGAGGTGACCCTTGCCACCAAATTCGGCTTCCGCATCGAAAACGGCAGACAGGTCGGCACGGAGCGTGACAGCCGGCCCGACCATATCCGCGAGGCGCTGGAGGGCTCGCTGAAGCGGCTCGGCACCGACCATATCGACCTTTACTACCAGCATCGCGTCGATCCGGCCGTGCCGATGGAAGACGTCGCCGGCACGATCGGCCGGCTCGTCGCCGAGGGCAAGGTGCGCTTCTTCGGCCTGTCGGAGGCTGGTGCGGCCAACATCGGCCGCGCACATGCCGTGCATCCGGTCTCGGCGCTGCAGAGCGAGTATTCGCTGTGGGAGCGCAATCTGGAGCCGGAAATCATCCCGCTGCTCAAAAAGCTCGGCATCGGCCTGGTGCCGTTCGCGCCGCTCGGCCGCGGTTTCCTCGCCGGCGATGTCAAGCGCGCCGAGGATTATCCGGAAGGCGATTTTCGGCGCGGCGACCCCCGCTACCAGGGCGCCAACTACGACGCCAATGTCGCGGCAGCGGCTGCGGTGCAAGAGGTGGCCGCGGCCAAAGGGGTAAAGCCCGCACAGATCGCGCTGGCCTGGGTGCTCGGCAAGGGCGACGGCTTCGGCATCGACATCGTGCCGATCCCGGGGACAAAGCGGCGCAAGTATCTGGAGGAAAATGTCGCTGCCGCAGCGATCACGCTCGAAGCCGCCGAGATGGCTGCGCTCGACGCGGCACTCGCGCCGGGCAAGGTCTCAGGGCCGCGCTACAATGAGCGGGTGATGACGACCATCGACAGGTAGAGGCGTCTAAGCTGCCAATCTCCCCCCTCGTGGGGGAGATGCCTGGCAAGGCAGAGGGGGGCGCGAAGGATCGCCCGCATCAAGTATTCTGCGTAGAGGTTAGCTCAAAGATGTAAGTGAAATTGGCCAATGTCGGCGGGACAGCGCCCCCCTCTGTCCTGCCGGACATCTCCCCCACAAGGGGGGAGATTAGCAGTTTCAGCCCCTCGCCTCACCTTGCGTAATCGATTTTCCTTGGCTAGCATCCTCGGGTCGGCGCCGTGCGGAGGAGAACGTTGCGGCGGACCGGCTGGAGCGCCTCGCGTCCCCTCGGGGCGTTCACAGGACACTCCATTTTTGAATTGACGCAAGGACCGTCCCGAGCCGCTCCCGGTTTCGGGCTCCTGCGTTCATGTGGAGGATATCTGATGAACAGACGCGAATTCCTGTTGTCGACCGTGGCGACCGGTGCCATGGCACTGGCCGCGCCCATGGCCTTTGCCGCCGACAAATTGACCATATTGGGCTCGGTGCCCAATCTCGGCTTTCCGTTCTTTGTGCACATGCTGAACGAGATCAAGGCGGAGGCGCAGGCGCAAGGCGTCAATCTGACCGAGAGCGACGGCCAGAACTCGGCGCCGAAGCAGACCGCCGACATCGAGGCCGCACTTGTGCAGAAGGTCAACGCCATCGTGATTTCGCCGCTTGACGTCAACGCGCTGGCGCCGGCGATCGAGGAAGCGGTCAAGGCCGGCGTTCCGGTGGTGACGATCGACCGCCGCGTCGACGGCGTCGAGGGCATTCTGGCCCATGTCGGCGCCGACAACGTCAAGGGTGGCGAAGCCGAGGCGCAGGCCATGGTGGCGGCGTTCCCGAACGGCGCCAAGCTGTTCCATTTGCAGGGCCAGCCGGGTGCCGGGCCCGCGATCGACCGCAACAAAGGCGTCCACAATGTGCTCGATCCGCTCAAGGACAAGTACCAGATCATCTTCGAGCAGACCGCTAATTTCGCCCGCGCCGAAGCGCTGTCGGTGACCGAGGCCGGGCTTGCCGCCAACGGCAAGCCGGACGCCATCATCTGCGCCAATGACGACATGGCGCTCGGCGCGCTCGAAGCCTGTGCCGCGCGCAACTTCACCGACGTCAAGATCTACGGCTTCGACGCGCTGCCGGAAGCGCTGGTCGCCGTGCGCGACGGCAAGCTCGCCGGCACGGTCGAGCAGTTCCCCGGCGAACAGTCGCGCAAGGCGGTGCAGATCGCGGTCGCCTTCGCCAGGGACAAGACCGAGCCGAAGGAGAAGCTGGTGCTGTTGACGCCGATCGTCATCGGCAAGGACAATCTCGACAAGGCGGAGAGGTTGAACGAGACCAAGTGAAAGTAGGGCCCATGACGGGTGGAGGTCGCGCTCTGTCGCGCCCCCCTCTGTCCTGCCGGACATCGCCCTCACTTGGGGGGAGATTGGCCGTCACGTCTGCTTTCGCCAATCGCCAACGTTATAGAAATAGTGCTGCCGGCAAAACTGCTGATCTCCCCCCGTGTGGGGGAGATGTCCGGCAGGACAGAGGGGGGCGCTGTCCCGCTGCCTATCGCAATCCGGGAGCAATGCTTGTCCGCCGTTGAACCCACCGCATCATCGCCCCCGCTCCTTTCCGTCGAAGGCGTGACCAAGCATTTCTCCGGCGTCACCGCACTCAGCGATGTCTCGCTCGAGGTGCGGTCCGGCGAGATCCTCGGCCTGCTCGGCGAGAACGGCGCCGGCAAGTCGACGCTGCTGAAAATCCTGTCCGGCGTGATGCCGCCGTCAAGCGGCCGCATCGTCTTCGACGGCGCCGACTACGCGCCGTCCAGTCCGCAGGATGCGAAGCGGCATGGGATCGTCACCATCTATCAGGAACTGAGCCTGATCCCGACGCTGACGGTTGCGGAAAACATTTTCATCGGCCGCGCGCCGCTCGGGCCGCTCGGGCTGGTCAGCTGGCGCAGGATGGAGGACGCCTCGCGCGCGATCATCGCCCGCGTCGGTCTCGACATCGATCCGGCGACGCCGGTGTCCTCGCTGTCGGTAGCCGAACAGCAGCTGGTCGAAATCGCCCGCGCTCTGTCGCTGGAAAGCCGCCTGATCATCATGGACGAGCCGACCTCGGCGCTGACCGAGACCGAGGTGCAGAAACTGATGTCGATCATGGACAGGCTGCGCAAGGACGGTGTCGCCATCATGTTCGTCACCCACCGGCTGGAGGAAGCGTCCGCCATTTGCGACCGCATGACCGTGCTGCGGGACGGCAGGCTGGCCGGTCATCTCGACCGTGACGGCCAGCCGATCCAGATCCCGAAGATCATCGAGAAGATGGTCGGCCGCGCCGCCTCCGAGCTCTACGCGCGGCCGACGCAGCGCGATGTCGCCGGCGAGGTCAGGCTCTCGGTGCGCGGGCTGCGGACGGTACGCGACCCGTTGGCGCCGCATGCCATCGTACTCGAAGGCGTCAACCTCGATCTGAAGGCCGGCGAAATCCTCGGCGTTGCCGGCCTCGTCGGTTCCGGCCGCACCGAGCTTGCCCGCGCCATTTTCGGCGCCGACCGCATCGCCGCCGGCACGATTGCGCTCGACGGTAAGCCGATCGCCCCGGCCTCCCCCGCAGACGCCATCAAACTCGGCATCGGGCTGGTGCCGGAAGACCGCAAGCACCAGGCGATCTTTGCAGCACTGGGCATTCTCAACAATTTCTCGATCGCCTCGCTCGGCCGCTACAGCAATGGGGCCGGCTTCATGGCCGAACGGCGCGAGCGCGAGGCGCTGGCCGGCTATCGCAAGGCACTGTCGATCCGCATGGCCTCGCCCGACCAGGCGATCGAGGGCCTGTCCGGCGGCAACCAGCAAAAAGTCATCCTGGCCCGCTGGCTGGCGCGCGACCCGAAAGTACTGATCGTCGACGAGCCGACGCGCGGCGTCGATGTCGGCGCCAAGGCCGAAGTGCACCAAATCCTGGTCCAGTTGGCTGCGCGCGGCATCGCCATCATGATGATCTCGTCGGAACTGCCGGAAGTGCTGGCGGTGTCGGATCGCATCGTCACCATGCGGCGCGGCCGTATCACCGGCGAAATGCCGGGCATCGAAGCGACCGAGGAAAAACTGATGGAACTGATGGCGCTCGACCGCAAGCAGGACGCAATGCAATGACCAGCACCACCGAACAGACCCAGCGCAGCGGCATCAACATCGCGCGGCTTCTGATGAGTTTTGGGCCGCTGATGTTCCTGGCGGTGTTGATCGTCATCTTCACCGTGCTGAAGCCGAGCTTCATCGATCCAATCAACCTGTTCAACATTTTGAGGCAGATCTCGATCACCGGGCTGATCGCGCTTGGCATGACTTTCGTCATCCTCACTGCCGGCATCGACCTGTCGGTCGGCTCGCTGCTCGCCTTCTGCGGCATGGTGGCGGCGGTGGTGGCCAAGGGCGGCACCGCCAACACGCTGTCGCTGTCGACCACGGGCACGCAAGGATATGGCTGGTTCGCCGCCTTGCTTGCCGCCGTCATCGTCGGGGCGCTGGCCGGCGGCGTCCAGGGCTTTGCCATCACCCGGCTGAAAGTGCCGCCCTTCGTCGTCACGCTGGGTGGGCTCACCGTGTTTCGCGGCCTGACGCTGACCATCTCCAATGGCGGACCGATCTCCGGTTTCGACGCCTCGATGCGCTGGTTCGGCACCGGGCTCATCGGACCGGTGCCGGTGCCCGCGATCATCTTCGCGGCGGCCGCCATCCTGTGCCACATCGTGCTGCGCTATACGCGCTATGGCCGTGCCGTCTATGCCGTCGGCGGCAATGCCGAGGCCGCACGCCTGTCGGGCCTGCGCGTCGACCGCATTCTGATCTCGGTCTATGTCATCGTCGGCTTCTTCGCCGGGCTGGCGGCCTTCGTTTTGTCAGCACGGCTCAACTCCTCCGAAGCCGTAGCCGGCATCGGCTACGAACTTACGGTGATTTCCGCCGTGGTCATCGGCGGTACCTCGCTATTCGGCGGCATCGGCTCGGTCGGCGGCACGGTGGTGGGCGCAGCGCTGATCGGCGTGCTGCAAAACGGGCTGCAGTTCAACAATGTCTCGTCCTACACACAAAGCATCGTCATCGGCCTGATCCTGATCCTGGCCGTGGCCTTCGATCGTTGGCTGAAGTCGCGGGTAAGGCGGTAAGGGATCGGCCATGGTTCAGATCAGGGCGATGGCAGAGAACGATGTAGCGTCGGTATCGCGGCTGCTGGGAGAGTCTTGGCGGCGCACCTATTCGTCGATCCTGGGACCTGAAAATACCGCGCGGCTCTCGGACGACAAGCATGCGCCCGAGCGGCTGGCAGAGGAACTTGGGGACGACAACAAGATGTCGTTCGTGGCCGAACGGCCGGACGGTTCGATCGCCGGCTACGCGATGGCGGCGATGGACGATCGTGGCGATGTCCTGCTCGACCGGCTGCACATCGACAAGACAGAGTTCGGCAGCGGGCTCGCCACCGACCTGCTGCACGCGGTGCTTGTCGCGCATGCCGGCATCCCCAGCATTGCGCTGGAAGTGATCGAGGGCAACGACCGGGCGATCGCCTTCTATCGCAAGCACGGTTTCGAAGTGGTCGAGCGCCGCCCGGCCGCGCACGGCGTTGGCGGCCACGCCTCGCTGATCATGCGCCGGCTGCTGTCGAGGGCGTAAGGGGAGGGAATAGGCCGTAGGGAATAGGGAATAAGGTGGCGCAGACCGATACCCTACGCCTACAGCCTACTGCGCCGCCGCTTGCCGGCCGTCCTCGTCGTCCGGCATATCGAGAATTTCGATCAGCCGCGCCACCTTCGTTCCCGGCAAGGGGCGGCCCTCGTTGACCAGCGCCTCGTCGGCACCGAGCCAGGCGAACGCCTCGCGCAGTTCTTGAAGGGTGGCGCCGGTCAGCGCGATGTCGGCTATGACCGCCTCGTCTACCGGCCCCAACACCGAAATGATGTCGTCGCGTGTCATGGTCACCTCCATGCTAAGTGCCGGCAGGTCGTCGAGTTGACGCCGGGATCCGGCCATCCAGTCAACGGATTGCGAGCGAAAGCCGCCGACAAAGCAGAATCTGGGTCTTCTTTTCGACTAAGCAAGGTGAACGCGCCTTTTGCCTTCAAGCAGCCGAATGCCGATCGATGCTGTAGAGATGCACGGGATAGCCGGGACCGATGGCGTCGCGTACCCGGCCCGTCCAGGCACGAACCGCCGGATAAGCCGCCAGCGCAAAGCCGCAATCTTCGGCACGGTGGCCGTAGGCATAGACAGCAATGTCGGCGATGGTGAGCATGTCGCCGACAAGGAACGGCGTGTCGTTCAGGCTGCGCTCCAGCGCTGCCAGCGTGCGGGCGCCGGCTTCGCGCTTGGCCGGAAGCGTCGCCTGGTTGCGCTCCAGCCTTCCGGCCAGCGTCCAGAAGCGCAGGGAGCCGATGACCGGCTCGACATGGTACTGTTCGAAGAACAGCCATTGCATAACTTTCGCGCTGACATAGCGATCCGCCGGCAGCAAGGGCGTGCCTTCGGCGAGATAAATGAGGATCGCATTCGATTCGGCGATCGCACGGCCATCCTCGAGTTCGAGCACAGGAACGGCGCCGGCCGGGTTGAGCTTCAGGAAGGCGTCGGTGTGGCTCTCGCCCTCGAAAATCGACACCAGGCGGCTTTCATAGGGAATGTTGAGCAGGCCGAGCACGACCCTCGCCTTCCAACCGTTTTGCGACGGCAAATAATCATGAAGCGTGAGCATGGCTGTCCTTTCGCTGCGGTCGACGCCTGATTTGCACGGTGCCACGATACCAGCCACCCGAATCCTGCAATGTGTACGCGCGGAAACAGATAAACTATACGCATGTAGAGTTTTATTGACTTCGCTGTATGTGCGATTTACCCGATAAACACTTGCGTCGGATAACTGCGCGGGCAAGCAATCAGTTTGCGTGTGAGAGGAATCGCAAGCATGAGCCTTTCGCGCCGAAGCGAGATCGCCGCCGAGGCCGTGGGGCCAACGATTGTCGCCGGCGAAATCCTGGTCGAGATCATGGCGACGGAACGGGGTTTCGGCTTCCTCGAGCCGCAATCGCTTGTCGGGCCATTCCCCAGCGGTGCGCCGGCGATCTTCATCGATCAGGTCGCCCGGCTGGGAGGCGGCGCCGGCATTATCGGCTGCGTCGGCCGCGACGATTTCGGCACGCTCAACCTGGACAGGCTGGAGCGCGACGGCGTCGACGTCTCAGCCGTCGATATCAGCGACCGCTTCCCGACGGGATGCGCCTTCGTGCGCTACCGGCCCGATGGTATCAGGGACTTCGTCTACAACATCGCCGAATCCGCCGCCGGGCAGATCCACCTGACCACTGCTGCGCGCCTGCTGGCGGACAGGGCCGGCCATCTGCATATCATGGGATCGACGCTGTCGGTGGCAGGGCTGAAGGAGATCGTCAGCTACGCAGTGCAGGCGGTTCGTGCCCGCGGCGGCTCGACCTCATTCGACCCGAATGTGCGCAAGGAGCTGATCGACGGCTCCGACGGCGCACTGTTTTCCGCACTCATCGACGATGCCGACCTGCTGCTGCCGTCCGGCGACGAATTGCTCGCTACGGCGGGCGTCGATGACGAGCACCGGGCGGTGGCGGCGCTGTTTGCCAGGGGCGTCGGCGAGATCGTGCTGAAGCGCGGTGCTGACGGCTCTTCCTGGTTCGGCGCCGACGGCGCCAGGATCGACTGCGCCGGTTTTCAGGTCGAGGAAGTCGACCCCACGGGCGCCGGCGATTGTTTCGGCGCCACCTACCTGACCTGCCGCCGCCAGGGGATGGAGCCCGGCAAGGCGCTGCTTTATGCCAATGCCGCCGGCGCCCGCAACGTCACCCGGCGCGGCCCGATGGAGGGCGTCACCAGCTTCGACGGACTCGATCAATTCATCAAGGGAACAGCGAGACGGACATGAGCGCCAACCCGCTTGCAGGCCTCGCCAGCGCGCGCAAAAACGGCTCGCCCTACGGCATCACCTCGATCTGCTCCGCGCATCCGCTGGTGATCCAGACGGCGATCAGGCGCGCCGTTGCCGACAGGGAGAAAAACCTGCTGATTGAGGCAACCTGCAATCAGGTCAACCAGTTCGGCGGCTATACCGGAATGACCCCGGCGCTGTTCGTCGCCTTCGTGCTGGAGATAGCCTGCCGCGAGGGGCTGGAAGCCTCACGTATCATCTTCGGCGGCGACCATCTGGGACCGAACCCGTGGCGCGCAGAGCCGGCGGCGCAGGCGATGGACAAGGCCGAGGCCATGGTCGGCGCCTATATCGCGGCCGGCTTCACCAAGATCCATCTCGACGCATCGATGGGCTGCGCCGGCGAGCCGGCGGCGCTTGACGACGAGACCATCGCCACCCGGGCGGCGCGGCTGGCAAAGGCGGCCGAAACGGGCGCGCACGCCGCAGGCAGCACCTTGCCGGTCTACATCATCGGCACCGAAGTTCCCGCCCCCGGCGGCGTCGACCATGCGATCAGCGAGTTGAAGCCGACCGAGGCGGCGGCGGCGCGGCGCACGATCGAGGTTCACCGGGAGATCTTTGCCCGCGAAGGCCTGACCGAGGCGTTCGGCCGCGTCATGGCCGTGGTGGTGCAGCCGGGCGTGGAATTCGGCAGCCAGAATGTCGTCGCCTACGCGCCCGAAAAATCCAAGGGCCTGACCGGCTTGCTCGATGAGCAGCCGTCGCTCGTCTACGAGGCGCATTCGACCGACTACCAGACCCGTGCGGCTTTGACCGCGCTGGTCGCAAACGGCTTTCCTATCCTCAAGGTCGGCCCCGGCCTGACCTTCGTCTTGCGCGAGGCGCTTTACGGGCTCGACCTGATCGCCTCCGAAATGGCCAGGGACTATGGCGACCGGTCGCTCGCCCGGACCATGGAAAGCGCGATGCTGGCAGCCCCCGGCCATTGGCACAGCCACTATCATGGCAATGAAGCAGAGCTATATGTGCAGCGGCATTACAGCTACAGCGACCGCATCCGCTATTATTGGAGCAACCCCACCGCTGTCGCGGCCGTCGAGCGCCTGCGCAAGGCGCTGGACGACGTTGCCATTCCCGAAACGCTGATGCGGCAATTCCTGCCGGCGCTGCCGGCCGAACTCGGGCCGGCGGGCAATCCCGAGGCTATCCTTCTCGAAGCTGTCGATCAGGTGCTGGCCGACTATGACGCGGCCTGCCGTGGGACCTGAGTGCATTGCGCCGGGTTGATCTTTGCCTCAGCCCAGTGTCTCTGACGTTTCCATGAAACCAGCCATGTTCTTTCTCCTGTTCGCGGCCTCCCTGCTGGCGTCGCCGGCACGCGCCGACTGGAAGCCGGTCGAAAAGGTCGAGACCTACGCCATCGCAGGGCGGACCGGCCCGGAACTCTATGCCGCGATCGGCGAAGCCGGCCCCTTGCTCGGCAAGGGTCGGGTCATTGCGCACACCAATTTCAAGCTGACCTGGACCAGGGACTACAGGCCGCAAGGCGACGCTTGCGTGCTCAAATCGGCGCGCCCGAAACTGATCATCACCTACACCTTGCCGAAGCCGGCCGAACCGTTGCCGGCTTCCGTCCAGAAGAACTGGACGGTGTTCATCGCCGGGCTCGCCGCCCACGAGAGAGTGCATGGCGCAGCCATCGCCGAGATGGTGCGCAAGATCGAGGCGGTGAGCGTCGGCCTGACCGTTACTGATGACCCCGCCTGCAGCAAGATCAGAACCGAGCTGACGAGGCAACTCGCCCAGATCTCGCTGGCTCAGCGGCAGGCGAGCCGCGACTTCGACCGGGTCGAATTCGGCCCCGGCGGAAACCTGCAGAAGCTGGTGCTGGCTTTTGTGAATGGGGGGTAGTTTGCCGGCGAACCGGTCATTGCCCCGGTGTTCCGAATGACAAGAGCACCGGCCGCATGGCCGCTTTACAGGCAGGCTTGGTAGCGCTACCGTCTGATCGTCACGCGACCTGTTGGGGGAATGGGAGACGGTCGCGAGGCGGGAGAGGAGCGGTTTCCTTCGGGGCGTCGCAAGAAGCATTCGGGAGGAGATCGATGGCGTCTGTCGCGATCGGCGATGTTTACAAATCGTTCGGGACCGTCGAGGTCCTGCATGGCGTCAGTGTGGATATCGACGACGGCGAATTCGTCACGCTGGTCGGCCCGTCGGGTTGCGGAAAATCGACCCTTCTCAGGATGATCGCCGGCCTGGAAAAGATTTCTCGGGGCGAGATCGCGATCGGGGATCGGGTCGTCAACAACGTTGCGCCGAAAGAGCGCGACGTTGCCATGGTGTTCCAGAACTACGCGCTCTACCCGCACATGACGGTCGCCGAGAACATGGCGTTCTCGCTCATGCTCAAAGGTGTTTCGAAGGCCGATTGCGCTACCAGCATTCAGCGCGCCGCCGAAATCCTCGGGCTGGTGCCATTGCTGACGCGATATCCGCGCCAGCTTTCCGGCGGCCAGCGCCAGCGCGTCGCCATGGGCCGGGCGATCGTGCGCGATCCACAGGTTTTCCTGTTCGACGAACCGCTCTCCAATCTCGACGCCAAGCTCAGGGTGCAGATGCGCGCCGAGATCAAGGAACTGCACCAGCGGCTCAAGACGACCACAGTCTATGTCACCCACGACCAGATCGAGGCCATGACCATGGCCGACAAGATCGTCGTCATGCATGACGGCATCGTCGAACAGATCGGACCGCCGCTGGAGCTCTACGACAGGCCAAACAATCTCTTCGTCGCCAGTTTCATCGGCTCGCCCGCCATGAACCTGATCAAGGGCGAGATCGTCACCGACGGGTCTCCGTCCTTTCGCGGCGCCGGGGGAATTTCCGTGCCGCTGGCCGGCGCGCCGGCCGTTGGCAACGGTCATCCGGTGGTGCTGGGAATACGGCCCGAGCATTTGCGGCTATCGTCAGACCAAGGCATTCCAGTCACCGTCGCGGTGGTCGAGCCGACCGGGTCGGAAGTGCAGATCAGCGGCCGCACCGCCGGCGGCGACGAGATCGTCGCCAATTTCCGCGAACGCCATGCCTTAACACCGGGCGAATCCATACGGCTCTCTGCCGCGCCTGGCCTGATTCATCTCTTTGACGGCAAGACCGGAACACGATTTGAAACGCGTAACGGATGGTAAGGACCGCATAGCAAGGAAGATAAACCGGAGGAGACGACCATGAAATTCACGAGACGCGATGTAATCCGCACGACCGCAGGTGCCGCAGCGGGAGCTCTGGGAAGCCGGTTCGTCGGCTCGCCGGCTTTTGCCCAGGAGGGCTTGAAATACAAGCCCGAGGAAGGCGCAAAGCTGCGGCTGCTGCGCTGGTCGCCCTTCGTCAAGGGCGATGAGGATCAATGGCTGGCCAACACCAAGCGCTTCACCGAGGCGACAGGTGTCGAGGTTCGTGTCGACAAGGAAAGCTGGGAGGACATTCGCCCCAAGGCAGCGGTCGCCGCCAATGTCGGTTCCGGCCCGGACCTCATGTTCGTCTGGTTCGACGACCCGCATCAATATCCCGACAAGCTGCACGACGTGACCGAGCTCGGCGAGTATCTGGGCTCGAAATATGGCGGCTGGCACGACGGACCAAAGCAATATGCGACGCGGGACGGCAAGTTCGTCGGCCTGCCGCTGGCCACGATCGGCAATGCCATCGTCTATCGCGAAAGCTGGGTGAAGGAGGCCGGCTTCTCCGAATTTCCGAAGGATACGGCAGGCTTCCTCGAGCTTTGCAAGGCGTTGCAGGCGAAGGGACATCCGGCCGGCTTCACGCACGGCCACGGCGTCGGCGACGGCAACAATTACGCGCACTGGCTGCTGTGGAGCCATGGCGGCCAGATGGTCGACGAGAGCGGCAAGGTGGCGATCAACAGCCCCGAGACGCTAAAGGCGATCGGATACGCGCAGGAACTCTACAAGACCTTCATTCCCGGGACCGAAAGCTGGCTGGACGTCAATAACAACCGCGCCTTCCTGGCCGGCGAACTCGGCGTCATCGCCAACGGCATTTCCGCCTACAATACGGCCAAGATCAACAAGGACAACGATCCGAAGCTGGCTGAGATCGCCAAGGACATCCGCACCACCAACCTGCCGATCGGTCCCGTCGGGAAATCGGTCGAACTGTTCCAGGTGACCACCGCCGTCATCTTCAACTACACGCCCTACCCCAATGCGGCCAAGGCCTATCTGCAGTTCATGTTCGAGGATCCGCAGATGACCGACTGGATCACCTCCTCGGCGGGCTATTGCTGCCAGACGCTGAAGGCCTTCGACAACAATCCAGTGTGGACGGCCGACCCGAACAATGCCGCCTATGCCAAGGCCTCGGCGACGCTGCGCCCCAACGGCTATGCCGGGCCGCTCGGCTATGCCTCGGCGGCGACCATGGCCGACTATGTCCTGGTCGACATGTTTGCCAAGGCGGTGACCGGCCAGGCGACGCCGCAGGAGGCGATGGAGGAGGCGGAGAAGCGCGCCAACCGCTACTACCGCGTTTGATCACGGCACCGCCGGGCAGCGTCTAGTGCGCTGCCCGGCCCGTCGCACAATCCCATGGCGGCCGTTGACGCCGTGACCTGATTCCCCGATGAGGAGCCCTCCATGGCCGTGCCGTCCGTTGCCGCCCAGCCGCGTCCGTCGATGCTTTCGCGGATCTCCGAAAGCCGCAACGCGCTGGGCTTCGGCTTCATGCTGCCGGCGGCGGCGCTGCTGCTGGTCTTCCTGACCTATCCGCTCGGGCTGGGCGTCTGGCTCGGCTTCACCGATGCCCGGATCGGCCGCCCCGGCATCTTCATCGGCGTCGAGAATTATCAGTACCTTTGGAATGACAACGTCTTCTGGCTCTCCGTCTTCAACACGCTGCTCTACACGGTCAGCGCCTCGATTCTGAAGTTCGTGCTCGGCCTGTGGCTGGCGCTCATCCTCAATGAAAACCTGCCGTTCAAATCGTTCTTCCGCGCGATAGTCCTGCTGCCCTGGGTGGTGCCCACTGTACTGTCAGCCATCGCCTTCTGGTGGATCTACGATTCGCAGTTCTCCATCCTGTCCTGGGCGCTGCAGCAAATGGGCCTGATCGACCACCGCATCAACTTCCTCGGCGATCCGGAGAATGCGCGCGCTTCGGTTATCGCCGCCAACGTCTGGCGCGGCATTCCTTTCGTCGCCATCACGCTGCTCGCCGGCCTGCAGACCATTCCGCAGTCGCTCTACGAGGCGGCCACGCTCGACGGCGCCAGTCGCTGGCAGTTGTTTCGCTATGTGACGCTGCCGCTGCTGACGCCGATCATCGCCATCACCATGACCTTCTCGGTGCTTTTCACCTTCACCGATTTCCAGCTGATCTACGTGCTGACCCGCGGCGGACCGGTGAATGCCACGCATCTGATGGCGACATTGTCTTTCCAGCGCGGCATTTCCGGCGGCCAGCTTGGCGAAGGCGCGGCCATCGCGGTGGCCATGATCCCGTTCCTGCTGGCGGCGATCCTGTTCAGCTATTTCGGCCTGCAACGCCGCAAATGGCAACAAGGCGGCGGAGACTGACATGGTCAAGACGGCCGCGACAAGGAAGGCGAAACGTGGGGATATCGACGAAGGCGGCATGGGCTACCTGCAGAGCCTGCCGCGCCGCGTGGTGACGGTCTATCTGCCGCTGCTGGTGTTCGTCTTCGTGCTTTTGTTTCCGTTTTACTGGATGACGATCACGGCGGTTAAACCCAATCTCGAAATGACCGACTATGCGCAGTTCAATCCGTTCTGGGTGGTGCATCCGACATTGGAGCACATCCGCTATCTCCTGTTCGAGACCTCCTATCCGGGCTGGCTGCTCAACACGATCATCATCTCGACCGCCGCTACGTTCCTGTCGCTGCTGGCGTCGGTGTTCGCCGCCTATGCGATCGAGCGGTTGCGCTTTTCCGGGGCGCGGCAGGTCGGCCTCGGCATCTTCCTCGCCTATCTGGTGCCGCCCTCGATCCTGTTCATTCCGCTGTCGGTGATGGTGTTCAACCTCAGGCTCTACGACACGCCCTTCGCGCTCATCCTTACCTATCCGACCTTCCTGGTGCCGTTCTGCACGTGGCTGTTGATGGGTTACTTCCGCTCCATCCCGTTCGAACTGGAAGAATGCGCGCTGATAGACGGAGCGAGCCGGTGGCAGATCCTCACCAAGATCGTGCTGCCGCTGTCGGTGCCCGGCCTGATCTCCGCCGGCATATTCGCCTTCACCCTGTCATGGAACGAGTTCATCTACGCGCTGACATTCATCCAGTCCTCGGAAAACAAGACCGTGCCGGTGGGTGTGCTGACCGAGTTGGTGCGCTCCGACGTCTACGAATGGGGGGCGCTGATGGCGGGAGCGCTGATCGGCTCGCTGCCGGTGGTGGTGCTCTATTCGTTCTTCGTCGAGCACTATGTCTCGTCGATGACCGGCGCGGTGAAGGAGTGACGCGCCGGCTCACGCGAGGCGACCGCGCGGTCAGATCGCGCCGATGATGCCGCCGTCGACGCGGATGTTCTGGCCGGTGATGTAGCCCGCACCTTCGGAAGCGAGGAAGGCGATGGTCGCGGCAATTTCCTCCGAGGTGCCGTAGCGCTGCATCGGCACGCTGTCGCGGCGCTCCTCGGTGGCCGGCAGGCTGTCGATCCAGCCGGGCAGCACATTGTTCATGCGCACATTGTCGGCGGCGTAGGTGTTGGCGAAGATCTTGGTGTAGGCGGCAAGACCGGCGCGGAACACGGCGGATGTCGGGAACATCGGGCTCGGCTCGACCACCCAGGCGGTCGAGATGTTGATGATGGCGCCGGCCCTCTGCTTGACCATCTGCGGCGCCACGATGCGCACCGGCCGGATGACGTTCATCAGATAGACGTCGAGACCGGTGTGCCACTGCTCGTCGGTGATTTCGAGGATCGGCGCGCGTGGCCCGTGGCCGCCGCTGTTGACCAGCACGTCGATGCGGCCGTAGCGCTCGAGCGTGAGGTCGGCGAGCCGCTGCAGATCGTCATTCGACTGGTTGGAGCCGGTGACGCCGAGGCCACCAAGCTCTTTCGCCAAGGCCTCGCCCTTACCTGAGGACGACAGGATCGCGACCTTGAACCCGTCCGCCGCCAGCCGCTTGGCCGCCGCCGCACCCATGCCGCTGCCACCGGCGACGACCACTGCCACTTTTTCTACATTCATCTTGATTTTCCTTCGCACGGGTTGGCGGGACTCTGAAGCCCATGTTTCCGACCTTCGAGCAATGCTATAAACGGTGTTGCCATCTGGTTCGAACCAGAAAGCCTGAAATCAAGCTGTAGAAAAACTCCTGCATGCCTGAAGCCTTCCTGAGCCTGCCACCATTGAATGCGCTGCGTGCCTTCGAAGCCGCCGCGCGTCATCTCAACTTCCGCATCGCCGCCGAAGAGCTGAACGTGACGCAAGGGGCGGTGGCGCAGCATATACGCGGGCTGGAGGCCGATCTCGGCACAAAACTCTTCGACCGGCTGCCGCGCGGCCTGGCGCTGACCGATGAGGGCCGCGCCTATATGCCCAACATCCGCCGCGCCTTCGAGCTGATCTCGGAGGCCACCTTGCTGCTGCGGCCCGAACCGGCGCGGCTGACGATCAGCGTCACGCCGAGCTTTGCCACCAAATGGCTGATCCCCAAACTGCCGGAGTTCGTCGCCCACAACCCGCTGGTCGATTTGCGAATCCTGGCCAGCGAAAGCCTGTCGAGTTTTCAGGCCGACGGCGTCGACATTGCGGTCAGGCAAGGCCGCCTGCCCTTCGGCGCCGGCCTGATGGTGGATCTTTTGTTTCCACAGCAGATCGTCGCCATCTGCAGCCCTGCCCTGCTGCCGACCGGCGCGAACGAGATCGCGCCGACCGACATCCAGCACCACGTCCTGCTGCACGACGCGCACAATCTATGGCCGGAATTCATGGAAAAGGCGCTCGGCCTGAGGATGGCCGCCGAGGCCAAACGCATGCGCTTCAACCAGACAGGCCTCGCGATCGACGCCGCCATTGCCGGCCAGGGCATCGCGCTGGCCAGCCGGTTTCTCGTATCCGCCGACATTGCCGCCGGCCGGCTGGTGCAGCCGATCAACGCGGAGATGCGTGGGACGCACGATTTCTATGTCGTGATGCCGCGCAAGCAACGGCACCCAGAACCGACGCAAGCCGTGCGGCGATGGCTGCTGGATGAGGGCGATGCGGCGCGGCTGTGATGGATAGCCGATCTCCCCTTTTACCGCCGCCGCGCAATGTCGGCCGCCACCGCCTTCGCCTCCCTGCCGATTTCTCGTAGCAGACCGGTGACCGGATTGTAGAAGCCGACGAGGTAGAGGCCGAGTTGAGAGGCGCGGGCGTTGACGCCACTGCGCTCCGGCTGCAATTCCACGGGCAGAAACTTTTCGTAGCCCGGGCGATAGCCGGTGGCGAGGATGACGGCGTCGAAATTTTCCTGCCTGCCGTCGGTGAACGCAGCGCCGCGCTCGGTGAAGCCCGCTATGTCGGGTGCGATCTTGATGGCGCCTTTGGTGATGGCGTCGACCGTGCCGACGTCGATGACCGGGATGCGGCCGACTTCGTCGATCTGCTGCAGGATGCCCTGCTTCGGCCTGACGATGCCGTATTTCTCGAGCTTGCCCAGCGCGAAATCGAGGATGATCGGGAACATCCAGTCGTTCAGCGCCTGCGGCATCGGCCGGCTGGCGATGCCGACCATCTGGATCGGCACGCCGAACAGCTGGCGCGGCACGATGTGGACGCCCTTGCGCACCGAAATGGTCGGACGCGCGCCACTTTCCGCCAAGTCGAGCGCGATCTCGGCGCCGGTGTTGCCCATGCCGACGATCAGCACCGAGCGGCCGGCAAAGGGCGCCGCTTGCGTATAGTCGGCGCTGTGCAGCACCTCGCCCTTGAAAGCCTCGATAGCAGGGAGCCGGGGGACGATCGGCTCGGCATTGTTACCGCTGGCGATGACGACATGGCGCGCCTTGATGTTGTCCGATCCTGTCTCGACCAGAAAACCGCCGTCCCCGAGGCGAATGGCTTTCACCGTCACGCCGAAGCGCGGGCGCAGATCGAATTTTTCCGCGTAGTCGTCGAGATAGCGGACCACCATTTCGCGCGGCACGTAGCGCGGATAATTTTTGGGAAAGGGCAGGAACGGCAGCGACGAGAACGACTTGACCGTATGCAGATGCAGCCGCCGATAGTGCCGCCGCCAGGCGGGCGCGATCTCCTGCGATTTTTCGAGCAGGATGAAATCCACTCCTGCCCGCTTCAGGCAGGCACCGACCGCAAGGCCGGCGGGCCCGGCGCCGACAATAACGACAGTGGTGTCCAAGCGATTCTCCTCCCGCTAGCTCCTTAGGCTACGCGTAGAAGCGCAGGCGGGACAAGGCGCGCCTCACCTTCTCCCCTTGTTGGAGAAGGTGGATCGGCGCGCTAGCGCCGAGACGCCTTCGCATCGCGGCGCGCACGCTGCGCATCCTGTCCGGTCTCGGCTCACCCCCGGTGACGAATGTCTATCCCGGCAATCGCCCATGCTGTCGGACGGGCTGCCTGTCGCCGGCCGCACCGCGGTCGAAGAGCTCTACGTGCATGGCGGCATGGGCCGATCGGCATGCATGCCGCCCCCGCCATCGCGCGCTGGCTGGAAGAGGCCGTGGTTCGGGCGATGGCAATCCGAAGCAGACATGGCTCCGGCCACAGCGATTTGCGGGATGGGAAGGGTGAGGCTGCGCGACGTCGTGTCGATGTAGCCCGCCATCGGCCCGACGGGAGGGCTGGCGTTGCTCCCTAGCCGATATGCTCGGCGCGCAGCTTCTTCTTTATCTGCTCCAGGCCTGCCTCGCCGCCCGTCGCCAGTTCATCGGCGATCCTTGCCAGCTTGTCATCGGCGTTGCGGTATTTGCTGCCCCAGGCGCCGAGCGTCGCCAGCACCGGCAACAGGTCGATGCCCGCCTCGGTCAGCTTATAGATCGCCTTGAGCTTGTGCGTGGGGTCGTCGCTTCTGGTGACAATGCCCTCATCCTGCAAGGTCTGCAGCCGCTCGGCCAGCGTGCGCGACGAGATGCCTTCGCCTGATAGCAGAAACTCCCGGAAGTGCCTTTTTCCCGCGAAAATCATGTCGCGGATGATCAGCAGCGTCCAGCGGTCACCGAGCAATTCGAGCGACAGGCTGATGGGGCAGCCGGATCTTTCCCTGGTCGACATTCTCAATGCTTCCATTTCTAAATCACTTTACTATTGACATCATTTTTCTCTCGTGTCAATGGTTCCGAAAGTAAAGCAATCACCAACGCCGCCTGACCTGGCGCTGGTGACACCAGAGCTCAATCAGGAGAACAACGATGAGAAAACTGATCCTGCAGATGCAGATGTCGGTCGACGGTTTTGTCGGCGCGGCCGGCGATGAGCACTGGCAGCTCTGGGAATGGGGCGCCAACTGCCCGTGGGACGACGACTTGAAGCAGGATTTCAACGCGGTGTTCGCCGGCATCGATACCATTCTGCTCAGCCGCAAGATGGCCGAAGAAGGCTATCTAACCCATTGGGGCAATGCGGCAAAAAACTATCCGCGCGATCCCTTCTACGCCTTTGCGCAGCGCATCGTCGAGGCGCGCAAGGTGGTGCTGAGCGACAAGCTCGCGGCATCGCGGTGGGAGCGCACGACGCTTGCCAGCGGCGACCTGCCGCGCGAGGTCAAGGCGCTGAAAGCTGAAGGTGAAGGCGACATGGCGGTATTCGGCGGCGCCGGCTTTGCCTCGGCGCTGATTGCAGCGGGACTGGTCGATGAGTTCCAGCTGTTCATCAATCCGGCCGCGCTGGGCGACGGCGAGCGGATTTTCGACTGTGGCGGCTTCCTGAAATTGCGCCTGCTCGGCTCTAAAGCCTATGCCTGCGGAATGGTGGTGAACCGCTACGCGCCGGCAATGTGAAGCAGTTCAGAGATTGAATCCGTGGACCGCTTCAACTCTTTGTTTTTGCGAGAACTCCGGACGGATCACCGCAACCCGCTCCTCGTGAACCTGCGCTAGAAATTGATCTCGACCGAAGCGGCACTTCGCTTTGCCGGCCCGTGAAACACCGCCTCGATGTTGTTGCCGTCGGGGTCGAGCAGGAAGGCGGCGTAGTAGCCGGGGTGGTAGGGCCGCTCACCCGGCGCGCCATTGTCGGCCCCGCCGGCATCGAGGCCAGCCTTGTAGAACGCATCGACCATGGCCTTGTCCCTGGCCTGGAAGGCCAGATGATGGCGCCCGGTCAGCTGTCCCCTCGCCGCCCGGCTGTCGAGGCTTGAGATGAACAGCTCGTCGGCCCAGAAATAGTCCTCGGCCTCGCCGCCGATCGGAATGCCGAGCACCTTGAAGACGGCTTCATAGAAGCGCCGGCTCGCCTTGAGGTCCCTGACCACCAGCTGGACGTGGTCGATGAGGCGGCCGCGATGCAGTTCCATGAGCGATATCTCCCGTCGCGAGACCACAAAGCTAGTGCCGCGGAGCGGCTCGTCAATTCGGCAGTCTATCTTGTCGGCGCGCTTGGCAGCCTTACGCCCCTGCTTTTGTCATATCCGGATGGACTTCCACGCAGACCGGATAAAAAATGCAACCGGATTGTCGGATTCGAAATCCCGCCAACGTCCTTCGGACGCAAGCGGCGCAACGGAGCTGGAGCGAGTGGCGCCGCATCGAAACCGATCTCGGGAGAAGAGCATGAACAGTTCCTACCGTTGGGTGATCGTCGCGTGCGGCGCGCTGATGACCTGTGTGGCGCTCGGCGCGATGTTTTCGCTGGCGATCTTTCTCGAGCCGATGGCGCTCGACACCAACTGGTCGCGAACCGGCATTTCCAGCGCCATGACGCTGAATTTCTTGGTGATGGGCGCAGGCGGTTTCGCCTGGGGCGCCATCTATGACCGTGTCGGCGCCCGCCCGGTGGTTTTTGCCGGCGCGGTGCTGCTCGGTCTGTCGCTGGTGGTGGCAAGCCGAGCCCAATCGCTGCTGGTCTTCCAGCTGAGCTATGGCGTCATCGTCGGGCTGGCGGCCAGCGCCTTCTTCGCGCCGATGATCGCGCTGACCACCGCCTGGTTCGAGACCCATCGCAGCCTGGCCGTGTCGCTGGTCTCGGCCGGCATGGGCGTGGCGCCGATGACCATTTCGCCCTTCGCACGCTGGCTGATCACGGCCTATGACTGGCGTACCGCCATGTTCGACATCGGGATCATGGCTTGGGTGCTGTTGCTGCCGGCCGTCTTCCTGGTGCTCCAGCCGTCGGCGGCGGTCGCGGCAGCGGATGGCAGCGCGCCCGCACCTGCCGCGGCCCCCGGCATGTCAGTCGGCCAGGCGTTGCGCTCGCCGCAATTCCTGGTGCTGGGCATGACCTTCTTCGCCTGTTGCGCGGCGCATTCGGGGCCGATCTTCCACATGGTGGGCTATGCCATGTCGTGCGGCGTGGCGCCGATGGCAGCCGTGTCGATCTACAGCGTCGAGGGCCTTGCCGGCCTTGGCGGGCGCGTGCTCTACGGCGTGCTCGGCGACAGGCTGGGCGCCAAGCCGGTGCTGATCGTGGGCCTCGCCATCCAGGCGGTGGTGATCGCCGCCTATCTCGCCGTCGGCAATCTCGAGCAGTTCTATCTCCTGGCGATCATCTTCGGCGCCACATATGGCGGCGTCATGCCGCTCTATGCGGTTCTGGCGCGCGACTATTTCGGGCCACGCATCATCGGCACGATACTTGGCGCCGCGACCCTGTTGTCCAGCCTCGGCATGTCGTTCGGCCCGCTCGCCGGCGGCATGATCTTCGACGCCTATGCCAGCTATTCCTGGCTGTTCATCGGCTCGGCGCTGATCGGCCTCGGTGCTGCCGGCATCGCCATCGCCTTCCCGCCGCAGCCCGGCCGAGAGAGGCTGCAGGCGGCATGAGCGAAATTTCCCCTCGAGGGGAAATACTCATCACCCTGTCCCCGTTCCCGAGCGCAGCTCTTCTCTGCCCTCGTCGTCGCGGCTGAGCCTGGCGTCCGAGATCAGCACCACCGGGCATTGGCAGCGCTGCAGCACGCCGGTGGTCGTCTCGCCGAAGAAGAATTCCTCGCCAGGGCGCCGCGCCACGCCCATGACGATCAGCGCCGCCCCCCTGCCGGCCTGGCGGGCAATGGCATCGGCGGCGGCGGCCCGGTTGCGGATGGCCGTCTCGATCTCGACGCCATAGCGGTCGGCTAGTGCGACGGTATCCTTCAGCACCGCCTCCCTGCGGCGATGCGAGACAGTGTCGCGCGGTTCGTCGCGGGCGACGCGCGCGACATAAAGTATCTTGACCCGCGCACCCGTGACCGCTGCAATCGCCAGTGCCATTTCGGCACCCCGGCGGGCGATCGCGGTGCCGTTGACCGGAACCAGAATCTTCCCGCCTTCAGGTCCTAGCCTTGGCATCTGGCGGCCGGCGCCGGTCGCCTTCAGCACCAGGCATAGCGGGCCCTCGAAGGCGCCGGCGATCTCGTTGATGCGGCGGGCAAACCCACCTTTCGACGTGACCGCGCGGCCGAGCCCGATCAGCAGCAGCCCATAGCCTTTGCGCGCCTCCTTGGCAACCGTTTCGGCCGAAAGCTCGGCCTCGCGGCGCCGCGTGACAGGCGCCGCATGGGCCAGCTCCTCGTCCGAACTCCTGGCGGCCTCGCGGCTGTCCTCGGCACCCTTTTCGATCGGCTCGAGCTTCGCATCCGTGCCGGGCTCGGCCTCCTCCCCCTCGCCTCGGGCATGCAGCACCGTCGTCGGCCTGCCGGCGCCCACGACTCCGGCGAGGTAAGCAGCAAAGCGGCCGACAACGCCCTCATCGGTCACCACCAGCAGTCGTTCCAGATTGGCGATGAAGCCGCGTTGGTCGATCTCCTCGCGCTCCAGACGCTTCTTCTCGTTCTCGCCCATCGGCAAGCGGCCGAGTGCCCAACGCAAGGTCGGCGGCATGGCGAGCGTGGTGATGACGGCCATGGTCACGATCATGGTGAAAAGATTGTGCGACAGAACGCCGATCGACAGGCCAATCGAGGCGACGATGACTTCGGTCGAGCCGCGCGCGTTCATGCCGCAACCGACGGCGATGCCTTCCTTGCGGCTCATGCCGGCAAGCTCGGCGCCGATGAAGGCGCCGGCGAATTTGCCGAAGCTGGCGATCAGCACCAAAGCGGCCGTGAGTAGCGCAAGCTCGTGGTCGACAAGCACGGTGAGATCCGCCGAAAGGCCGGCGACGCCGAAGAAAACCGGCATGAACAGCGCCATGATGACGCCGCGCAATTGCCCTTCGATATGACGCGACAGGATCGGCGATTCCCCAACCAGTATGCCGGCGACGAAGGCGCCGAGCACGGTGTGGACGCCGATCAGATCGGTGATCAGCGCCATTGCGCCCATGATGGCGAGAATGACGGTGACGACGGCGTATTCGCTGCGGAACGTATCGTTGGTCCAGCGGATGGCGTCGAAGACGATGCGGCGGCCAATCGTGAAGGAAAGCCCCATGAAGGCGGCGACGCCGACAATGGTGAAGGCAAGGCTGCCGAGCTCGATGCGCCCCTTGGTGGCGATGCCGATGGTGATGGCGATGATCACCCAGCCGATCGTGTCCTCGATGATGGCCGACGAGACGATGGTCTGACCGAGATCGCGGCGCATGAAGTTCATCTCGCGCACCACCATGGCGACGATCTTGACCGAGGAGATCGACAGCGCCGTGCCGAGGAAGAGACCGGCGACAATGCGCTCGGTTCCGTCGGCCAGCAGCGAGGCCGGCATGAACTGCGCGGCGGTGAAGCCGAGCGCGAAAGGCACGGCGACGCCCGCGGCGGAGATGGAAAAGCACGCACGGCCGACCCTGCGCACCAGCCGCAGATCCGTCTCCATCCCGGTGAGCAACAGAAGCATCAACACGCCGAGCTGGGCGATGGCGCTGATCATGCTCTTTTGGGTGGCGTCGCCTGAAAAGATCACGCGTTCTGCTTCCGGCAATAGCCAGCCGAGCAGCGATGGCCCGAGCAGGATGCCGCCGATGAGCTGACCCATCACCGCCGGCTGGCCGAGACGCTCCAGCAACTCGCCGATGCCGCGGCCGACGAGAAGCAGAAGGAGGATTTCGAGAACGAAAATGCCCTCGCTGGACATGCCGGTCTTTTCGGCTGCCAACGATGCGGCAGGCATGAATGCGAAAGCTGCCGCGGCAAGCGCGACCGACCGGCGCCGGTTGACCACGAAGGACATGCACCCCCTCATTGTGCCCGGTATAACGTTTTGAGGGCGAGATCGGTTGCACGCCACGCTCCCTTGGCGCGCCGCAGGTTCCTCCTTACCTGAATCGCATAACGGGCCTATCTGACTGCGGATAAACCGCCGAGACCCGGGCCGGCGACGGAACATTTTCAACCGATTGCGCGTTGCGCGGATGGGGATGACCGGCGTCGTTTCGGCCGGCCATGGCGTTGGGAGGCGCGTGGCAAGGGATGTCCCAGGTCAAGACCGTGAAAACCGACGAAGCGGCTGCAGCGCCGCGGGCCTCTGATGCGTTCGCGCTGAAGCTCACCTCATCGGAATTCGTGGCCACCATGTCGCATTTCCACCCGCCGAAATAGCCCGCATGGCCGGCTGGCGCGACCGGCTGGACCGTACCAGCAACTGGGCGATTACTGTCGTCGCCGCCATGCTCTCAGTCTCACTCTCGACGCCCAGCGCCCATCACGGGGTGCTGCTCTTTGCCATGCTGCTGACCACGCTGCTGCTATGGATCGAGGCGCGGCGCTATCGTTTCTTCGACGTCTACCGGGCCAGGGTGCGCCAGTTCGAGCGCTATTATTTCGCGCAGATCTTCTCGCCGCAGCCCGACTACGCCTCCAACTGGCTGGCCATCGTCGGCGAAGGCCTGCGTTCGCCGCGCTTCCTGATCTCGCAACGCGCGGCGTTGGTGCGCCGGCTGCGCCGCAACTACATTTTCATGTACACGATCCTGATGCTGGCGTGGGTGCTGAAGATCACGACGCCCAGTCTGCAGCGCGAAGGGTCGCCGATAGGCTTGGGCGCGTCATTTCGCGACGCCGCGCGCGTGGCGCAGCTCGGCCCGGTTCCAGGCATCTATGTCGTGTGCATGGTCGGGCTGTTCTATGTCGGCCTACTCGCAGCCGCTTTCCTCATCTCACGCGACGAGGGCGAGCTTTCGCATGGCACCGTGCATGTCTGAGAGCGGCCTCGAAAAGCGCAATCTGCCGCGGTGATCTTCAGCAGACATTGTCGACCATCAGAGCGGTCGCTTCCGACCGGCTTGCGGCTTCCTCAACCGGAAGCCGTGCGCGATGGCGCTTGTAGGCGGTGAGCGCGATGACCAGCACGCAGCATACGGCGTTCAGCCAGTTGATCGCCGCCAGAGCGGGATCGTTCAGATTGATGTGGGCGTAGAGTCCCGTCGTGGCGTTGGCGCCTGTCCACAACAGCCAGGTCGCGTAGGAAATCGCCGACGCCCCGTGCCTGTCCCGGGCCACCCGCATGATCTGCGGCAGGTAGGACACCACCCGCAAGCCATTGAAAATAGTGAAAAGATAAAAAGACAGATCAGCAAGTGTCATCCGAAACCCCTGTCATGGCCGGACGTCCCATAGCGTTCCTTGCAGTGGCGGCATGTGAGCCCGTTCACATGCCGGTTTCGATTTTCCTGTTGCGGCCCGGCATCCGGACTCTTTCGCCATGGGGGCGTTCGCCGTGAGCCAGCCCGACGAGGTCGACATGAACCAGATCTTGTTTCGGCCGACGGCGCGGGAGTACTAAACAGATCTCGTGCTTGGGCAAAGTTCGGGTTGACCGCTGCCAAGCGCGCGGCGACTATCCCTGCAACGTGCAGGAGGACATGAGAATGGACGAACCCGATCGCTGGCGGCACATGGCGAGCGCGCCCAAGGACGGCAGCCGCATCCTGGTCACGGTCAGGCCATCGGAACAGGGGCCGGCCGAGGTCGACCTCGCTTACTGGTCGCGCGCCGACCAGTTCGGCACGGAGGGCTGGCGCTCTTCCGATTCGTCGCCAGGACGGGTGATCGAATACCCCGAACCGGAGTTAAAATGCTGGATGCCGCTGCCGACGGCCAATCTGAGCCGGGCTTCAATGCCAAGTCCGTGGCAAGGCGAAGACGTCCCGCTGCTCGACGGCTCCGGGATATGATCTCGGCGGGATGACCGTAGGAAATACGCTGCCGGCCCAATACTTGACGGCCTTACTTCGGCCGACGCACCGATCGCACCATGCCGCCGGGGCCGCTGCCGCAAAAGAAGCGGTCGCCGCCGTCGGATTCGAGCCCGGAAACGCCCATCCCCGCCGGCATGTCGAGCCGTTCCAGCACCTTGCCAGTTTGCGGATCGACGCGCCGGACATCGCTCTGGTCGCCTTCCCAGGTGCCGTGCCAGAGCTCGCCATCGACCCAGGTCACTCCGGTGACGAAGCGGTTTGAGTCGATGGTGCGCAGGATTTTCCCGGTCTCGGGATCGATCTGGTGGATCTTGCGCTCCCGGTTTTGCCCCACCCAGAGCGTGCCCTCGGCCCAGGTCATGCCGGAATCGCGGCCGCCGCCGGGCGCCGGGATGGTGGAGAGCACCTTGCCGGTATCCGGGTCGATCTTCTGGATGCGGTCCCCGGCGAGCTGAAACAGATGTCGGCCGTCATAGGCGGTGCCGGCATGTGCCGCGACATCGATCGAGCGCAGCGTCTCACCGCTTGCCGGATCGAAGGCGGTCAGCCGCTCGCCCGTCGCAAACCAGACATTCTGTCCGTCGAAGCTCACGCCGTGCACGGTGTCGACATCAGGAAAGGGCCCGTATTCGCGCAGGATTTCCGCTGCTGAATGTTTCATGTCCTGGTCCTCGATCATGGTCACCTTTCCTAACCGTTCGGCAGCGGCGACGGGAGTAACAAGGTGGTCGTGAAACCAGCGACCGGTGGCGTCATCCAGCGCCGCGCCCGGCCGTGGCCGAAGGACTGCACTTTGCCGGTCTCGGCCAACTGCTCGAGCGCCCGCTGTACGCTGCGCTGTCCGGCGCCCAGCGCCAGCGCCAACGCCGAGCTGGCCCAGGATTCACCATCGGCCAGGAAGGCCAGCACCGCGGCGTGCCGCTCCTCGATCGGCCGCGCCAGCACCGCCACGGAGCCTGCTTCGCGCGGCTTTAGCGCAAAGCCCTGGCTGGTCGCGCCGATGCCCGCCAGCGGCCGCAATTCGGCGCGCAGCCGGCCGATCTCGACCCGCAGCCTGGCGCGATGCGATTCATCGGCATGCCGGCCGCCAAAGGCGCGGGCAATCAGCGTCGCCCTCGGCACATCCGCCGGCCAGGCTTCGGCAAGCGCGCGCGCCAGCGCAAACAGCACCGGCCGCGTTGCCAGCGAGATCGTTGTTTCCTGCTTGTGCACGATATAGCGGAACGTATCGACGACCAGCGCGCGCGACGCCTGCAGCGCCTCGACTTCTTCGAGCAACAGCGGATGCTCCTCGCCGCCTGCGATCAGCCGCGCCGCCGGCGTCTCCAGCGCCAGGAAGGCGCTGTCGACCTCCGCCATGAGACCCGGAATGCCGGCCCGGCGGGCGGCATGGCGCGCCCACTCAAGGGCTGCGCGCGCGGCCTTCGTCTTCAGGCGCCGCATGGCGATGCCGGCAACCGCGAGTTCATGCGCGGCGCGTGAGGCCGGCGGAAGCGGCGACGGATCGAGCCCAGCCAGCACGTCTTCAGCCTCGTCGAGGCGGCCGATCAGCAGCAGGCGGCGCACTTTGAGATGCCCGGCATGCGCCGCGTTCAGCCGGTCGCCATGCTTTTCCAATGTCGACCGCGCCGCGTCGAGCGCCTTGGACGGCCAGCCGAGATCACGCGAAACAAGTGCGATCTCGGCTTCGGCGACAACGCACCTGGCGCGCGCCACCGCCTCCTTTGGACCGAAGGCACGGCCGGCCCTACGCAACAGTACTTTGGCGCGATCGAAATCGCCGAGCTGCGCCATGGCAATGCCGCGCAACGCCAGCGCCGGGGCATCCTCGCGCAAGGCGACGCGGTCGAGTGCCGCCAGCGGATTGCCCGCCGCCAGCGCCAGCCCTGCCGCGGTGATCAGCGAGTCCATGCAAATCCCGTCACATTTGTAACTCCCACCGCTCCCCTTATCGGCCCTAACTTAAGTCACCACCGCCAAGCAGCAAGCCGCGGACGGCGACCTAGCCATCTGGACTGGTTGAAGACGCCCAGGCCTGCGTTGACGGCAATATTCGCATTCGCTAGCCTGAGCATCTCAGACAGTCGCGTTAAGCTTCTCAATAAGGAAAAACCGACCATGCCTGCTTCCGAGGACTTCGAGCCCACCGTGCGGCCTCGCCACCCCTGCTGCGGTGGCCCGCCTGCAAATGCCGTCACATTTGTAACTCCGCCCTCGCCGCCTCGCGGCCCTAGCCTGCCTCACGATCAACAGGCAACGACAAGCCACAACGGCTCAACAACTGGCAAAGGAAACAAGCAATGACCAAGCACGTGGCAATGAAGACCCCACCGGTCGTTTCAAGGCAAGAATGGGAAGCCGAGCGCGAAAAGATGCTGGTGAAGGAAAAGGCAACGATGCGCGCCAGGGACGCGCTGTCGGCCGAGCGCCGGCGCATGCCATGGATGGAAGTAGACAAGGCCTATGTGTTTGAAGGTCCCAACGGCAAAGCGAGCCTGCTCGATTTGTTCGAGGGCCGGCGCCAGTTGATCGTCTACCGCGCCTTCTACGAACCCGGCGTCCACGGCTGGCCCGAACATGCCTGCCGCGGCTGTTCGCTCGGCGCCGACCAGGTCGGCCATCTCGCCCATCTCAACGCCCGCAACACCACGCTTGCCTATGCCTCCCGCGCGCCGCAGGCCGACATTGCCAGCTTGAAGCAGCGGATGGGTTGGGAGATGCCCTGGTACACAATCACCGACAGTTTCGACAAGGATTTCGGCGTCGACGAATGGCACGGCCACAACGTGTTCATCCAGGACGGCAAGAAAGTGTATCGCACCTACTTCATCAACAACCGCGGCGACGAGCAGATGGGCACGGTCTGGAGCTACCTCGACGCAACGCCGCTCGGCCGCCAGGAAATCTGGGAGGATTCGCCCGAAGGCTATCCGCAGACCGAGCTCTACAGCTGGTGGAACTGGCACGACAATTACGACGCCGCACCCGACAAGACGTGGGAGGAAGTGTCGGCGGCCGGCGAAGCCGCGTTCCGCAACAAGGACGGCAAGTAAGGACCTGGAGCGGCGCCCATCCAGCTTGGTTTCCTGTCCCTCACGGGACAGGAAACCCGGGCATTGATCATCAAGGGATTACGACCATGAGCGATATCGGCACAGGGACCGACAGTGAGGTCCCTAAACGCTCCGATGCAGTTTCTCTCCGCACCGCCGACTGGCTGTGCCTCGCCGCGGCCCCTGTTTTCGCCGTGATGGCGCTGCTTACCTGCATTCACGCTGGCGACGGCGTCATGTCGTGCCTGGGGGCCGATGCCTCCCCGCTCACCGGCATGCCGCTGATGTATCTCTTGATGAGCGCCGTCCATCTGGCGCCTTGGCTGCGCGTGATTTCCGGCCGGCCGGTCCGGCGATAGGCTGGACCGCCGCCGCCATGCTAACGCTCTTTACGTCGGAGAGAGACTATGAAGCTGGTCAGGCTGAGAGCGCCGGGCGGGTTGGACAAGCTCGACCTGGTCGAGGTGGATCAGCCCCGGCCTGGGCCGGGAGAAATGCTGGTCAGGATTCGCGCCTGCGCGCTGAACATGCGCGACGATTTCGCCGTACAAGGCAAGGTGCCGCTCGCCGAAGGCCGCGTGCCGCTGTCGGATGGCGCCGGCGAGGTGATCGCGATCGGTGACGGCGTCGACACGTTCAAGCCGGGCGACAGCGTCGTCAGTGTTTTCTACCCCTGGTGGCTGGCCGGCGACATGAGATCCGATACAAGCCGCGACATTCCCGGAGACAGTTTCGACGGCTTCGCCAGCGAGTATGTGTGCATGCCGGCGCACGCATTCACCAGGGCGCCGGCGGGCTATACGCATCTCGAGGCGGCAACGCTGACCTGCACGGGCGTCACCGCCTGGCGCGGGCTGGTGACATGCGGCAAGGTAAAGCCCGGCGACACGGTGCTGATCCTTGGCACCGGCAGCGTGTCATTGTTTGCGCTGCAATTTGCCAAGGCCGCCGGCGCAAGGGTCATCGCCACCTCGTCCGATGAAGGGAAGCTGGAGAAGCTCAGACGACTCGGGGCCGACAGCGTCATCAACTACAAGGCGGTGCCGCAGTGGGGCGGCAGGGCCAGGGAACTGACGGACGGACGCGGCGTCGATCATGTGATCGAGGTCGGCGGACCGGCGACGCTGGCGCAGTCGATAGCGGCCTGCCGGACAGGCGGGCATATCGCACTCATCGGCGTCCTGACCGGCTTTGCAGCAGAAGTTTCAATCCCGGCGCTGTTTTCAAACCAGATCCGCATCAGCGGAATTTCCATCGGCAGCAAAGCCGACCAGCAGGACATGATCCGTGCGATAGAGGTCAACCGCCTGAAGCCTGTCATCGACAGCAGCTTTCCACTGCAGGATATCGCCGCCGCCTTCAGGCACTACGAAGCGCAAAGGCATTTCGGCAAGGTCTGCCTCGAGCTTTAGATCCTGCGATCGGCATTCCTACCCAGCGGCCGGCGCCAGCGTCCCGCTTGCCATCAGGCCCCAGAGCTGATCGGCGGTCAGCTGTTTGGCCGAGCCGTCGTAAGCCACCCTGCCGAGGCTGAGCACGACGATCCTGTCGGCCAGCGCCCTGACCGTCGACAGGTCGTGCGTGACCAGGATGACGCCGGTGCCGCTGGCGGCGATCGAACGGATCAGCTTGACGACCTGCGCGGTCTGCTTGACGCCGAGCGCGGCGGTAGGCTCGTCGAGGCAGATCAGCTTGACGTGATCGGCAAGCGCGCGGGCAATGGCGATGGACTGCCGCTGGCCGCCCGACAGCGAGCGCACCAGAACGTTTTCGTCGCGAAGCGTGACGCCCAGCGCGGCAAGCCGGGCACGACACTGCTCGGCGGCCTTTCGGTCGTCGCGAACCGGGAAGACACCGAGCCAACGCCGCGTTTCCTCACGCCCGAGGATCATATTGTGGGCGACGCTGAGGTTCGGGCAGAGCGCCAAATCCTGATAGACGGTCTCCAGGCCGGCGCCGCGTGCATCCTGCGGGCTCCTGAAGGAAATCGGCTGGCCCTCGAGGGTCATCGCGCCGGCATCGGGCTGGATGGCGCCCGAAATAATCTTCACCAGCGTCGACTTGCCGGCGCCATTGTCGCCGAGCAGACAGACGATCTCGCCTTTGCCGACCGTGAAACTCGCCTCTTCCAATGCCGTCAGCGCGCCGTAGGATTTGCGGGCGCCGGCAATCGAGAATGCCGGACCTTGCGGGGCCTCTCCATTGCCCTCCGTCACGGCAGGGCCGGCCGAGGCGACGGCACCATTGTCCGCCACCGTGAAGTTGGTCGCGGCGGCCCGAGCGCGCCGGCCGCGAAAACCGATCGCAGCCTGGTCGGCCACCAACGCCAGCAACAGCATGCTTCCCACCGAAATGGATTGCCACCATGATTGCAGGCCGACGAAGATCAGTCCTGCATTGAGGATGCCGATGGTGGCAACGCCGATGGCGATGCCGAGCGGCCGGCCGGAGCCGCCGGAAAAAGCGACGCCGCCAAGGATCGCGGCGGTGAGCACGTCGAGCTCGAAGCGAACGCCGATGGTCGGCGTGATGCTGCCGAGACGACCGGCGATCAGAACCGAGACCAGGCCGATCAGCAAGCCATTGGCGGCGTAGAGGCCAACCACCGTGCGCCCCACCGGAATGCCGCAGAGTTCGGCTGCGCGCGGGTCGCCGCCTATGGCGTAGAGCCTCAAGCCGGTGACCGTGCTGGTCAAGATAAAGGCTCCGATGACAAAGACAGATGCGGCGATGATCACGGTGTACTGGATGCCGAAGATCTTGCCCCGCCCCAATTCGAGCAGAGCCTCGGGAAAACCATAGACCGCGGTGCTGGAGACGACGAAGGCAAGGCCGCCATAGAGCGCCAGCATCGCCAGCGTGACGATCAACGGCGAGATGCTCAGCCTGCGCACCAGCAGACCGTTGAGCAGACCGAGCAAAAGGCCGAGACCCAGGCCGACGCAGATTGCCAGCGGCGCGCTCTGCGTCGCCACCGCAACCTTGGCAGTGATGATGCCGATCAAGGCGACCATGCTGCCGATGGAGAGGTCGACATAGCCGGCGATCAGCAGCGCGGAGGTGCCGAGCACGGCGATCAGGATCGAGGTCGAGTTGACGCCGATGACGACGAAATTGTCGAGGCTGAAGAACGATTTGTTCAACAGCGAGAAGGCGATGATCAAGCCCAGCGCGACCAGCGCCAGCCCGATGCGGCCAGACGCTTCGCCCGGCGCCTTGACGCCCGGCAGCAAGGATGAAAACCGGCCCGTTTGCAGCGGTGTCGTCCCCGTTCGAAGGCTGTCTGTGCTCATGCTTGCCTCTCACTGAAGCGGGCGGTTTCAGGTCAGGCTGAACCGCCCGTATCGCGCGGGAAAAACAGGCGCTACTTTGCCTCGGATGACCAGGGGAAATTCACATACTGGTCGCGCGTATCGTAGCAGATGTTGCCGTACATCCTGAGATAGATATCGCGGCGCTTCGGGTCCTTGTAGACCGCGGCCGGGTCGGCGACATCGGCCTCGTACTGGGCCATGTAGTCGCTGGTCAGCGCCACGGGCAGGATATCCATCGCCTGCGGGATGCTCTTGCCCTCCAGCCAGTCGGCCGCGTGCTGGCCCATGGCATAAGCGAAGACCGGCGACGCCAGGCTGATGCTTGCCTTGTAGGGACCGCCGCCTTTCTTGATCGCGGCGACTGCCTCCGGTTCGCCGTCGATGCCGCCAAGGAACTGGTCCGGCCGCGCCTTGCCCGCCGCTTCCAGGGCAGCCAGCGCGCCGAGCACGACCGTGTCGGCGCCGAGCACGACATCGACGTCGGGATGGGCCTGGAGAATGGTGCTCATCGTGGCAAAGCCGCCTTCCTTGTTGACGGGATTGGGTGAGATGTCGGCGACGATGGTGACATCAGGCATGGCCTTGAAGATGTCGCGCATGGCGGCAAAGCGCGGCGCCAGGAATTCCATGCTGTCATGGGACAGGATGACGACATTGGAGGCTGCGGCCGCTTCGGCCAGCACCTTGCCGGTCTCGTATTGCGGCGCATTGAGCAGCGACGTGGCTGGCGGCGGCACGATGGTGCCGACATAGGCGCCCGACCAGATAAGCTCCTGCAGGCTGCGGCTCATGGAGGCCGGGTCCACGGGGGCTGCGACCAGACCGCCGATCTTGGAGGCGAGAAACAATTGCACCTGCTCGACGCCCTTGGCGGCGTCATTGTTGGCAAGCGCGCGGCGATATTCCAGGCCGCGATCCTTGGCGGCGGCGGCCAGGCCGCGGTCGACACCCTGCATGAATTCACGCTCGTTATCCTGCGCGAAGGCCAGCACCTTGTTCAGGCCGGGCGGTGGGCTGCAGGCCGGCGCCTTCGGATCGAACGGCGCAAATACCGCCGGCTTGGTGAGCCCAGCCGGACCGTCCTGCGCGCTTGCCAGGACGGTACCGCCCGCGAGCACAGCGGCAACGCCGAGCAGCGTCGCCAGCATCATGTTCCAGTCAGATCGCATTTTACTTCCTCCCTGTCGTTGATTGTTGCCGCGCTTCGCAAGCCTCGCGGTCGCTACTCTTCCCAGTCTCCCCAGATACCCACCTTCCCGCTTGCAAGTCAAAAGTTTTTCCAGTGGAATTAATTAATCAGAGATAGTCGGGTGGCTCGCCCACGCGATCACGCCTTGGCGATCAGCGACTGGACGGCTTTGGCCAATTCCGTGCCGAGCACGCGATGCGCGTCGCTGTCGAGGTGAATGCCGTCTACCGCGCTCGATTCGACGACGTCGCCGGCGTTGAAGAAGGCGGCGCCGGCGCGCCGGGCCGCATCGCGGAACAGGCCGGCAAAGTGCATCGACTTTGCGGCGCCGCCCAGGAACATCTGGCCGAACCAGTCGACCTCCAGCATCGGCGGCGGCGCTACTATCAGGACCGCGGGCGCCACGCCCGCGGCGCCAGCTTCGCTGCGCAGGACAATTCTGGCCAAAATCTCAATGGAATCAGCGACGTCGTTGGGCGTTACCGAGAACCTATGCTTGAGATCGTTGGTGCCGAGCATTAGGATGACGAGGTCGAGCGGCATATGCGTTTCCAGGCACACCGGGAGCGATTTGAGCCCGTTCTTGTGGAGACCTTCGATCGGATCGTCGTGCACGGTGGTGCGCCCGCCCTGCCCTTCTTCGATCACATCCCATCCGCTGCCGAGCTGGCGGCGCATGATGCCCGGCCAGCGCCGGTCGGGCGTGAAGCGGCGCCGTCCGACGCGGGCCAGGGTGGGAATGGCGCCATAGGTATTGGAATCGCCAAAGCACATGATTGTCCGGGTCTGCGTCACGGCATTGCTCCTCCAGGCTTGCATACTTTGAACGACAGCAGGCCGGCCGGCGTCAACTACATTTTTCCATCGGGTGGATTTAAGTGTTGCCTTGCCGTTCCCGCATTGCTACGTCAGCGCTTTGATCGGCTCGCCTTGCGGCCAACCTCCTTGCGCAGGGGAAAGCGTGACCGGCACCAGCTTCTTCAGTCTCGAAAAGATCGCCGAGGGCCGCAGCGGCGGAACCACGCAGGCCGAGAGCCGCGTCTACAACGAACGCCTGATCGTCTCGCTGATCCGCCGGCACGGCCAGCTGGCCAAGACCGATTTGACGCGGCTGACCGGGCTGGCCGCGCAAACCATCACCACCATCGTCAACCGCGCCGCCGACAACAAGCTGCTGCTGCGCCTGGAGCCTTTGCGCGGACGGCTGGGGCAACCCTCGGTTCCCTATGCGTTGAACCCGAAAGCCGCGTACGCCTTCGGCCTCAAGGTCGACCATCGCAGCGCCGATGTCGCCCTGGTCAATTTCGTCGGCGACGTGATGGCGTTCGAACGCACGCTGTTCGACTATCCGACGCCCGTCGAGGTGATGAAATTCGCCAAGGGCGCCATCGCGCGCATGTGCCGCAAGCACAGATCGATAGAGCAAGACCGCATCGCGGGTCTTGGCATCGCCTCGCCATTCCATCAGTGGAACCTGAGCGAAGAGGGCGCGGTGCCGGCGAGCAGGCTGGATGCCTGGAGGGAAATCGACATTCGCGCCGAACTGGACCGGGCGTTCGACTGGCCGGTGTTCCTCTACAACGACGCCACGGTGTCGGCCGCGGCCGAACTGATGTTTGGCGCCGGCGGATCGCGCGCCGACTTTCTCTATGCCTATGTCGGGCACTTCATCGGCGGCGGCCTGGTGCTCGATCATCACTTGTTCCCCGGCCGCAACAAGCTGGCCGGGGCGCTGGGCGACATGCCGGTGCCCGCGCCGGGGCGCAAGGGCGACCGGATGACCCCGTTGCTGCGCGTCGCTTCGCTGCATTCGCTGGCCGGCAAGCTCAACGACCAGGACAATGGGGACGAGGGCGCCGGCCGCATCTGGTCGTCGCCCGACGACTGGGGCGACCTTGGAGAGCCGCTCACCGCGTGGATCGATGAGGTTTCGGACGGGCTTGCCTATGCCGCCCGCAGTGCCGTTGCCTTGCTCGACATCGACAATGTGGTGATCGACGGCGCCATACCGAATGGCGTGCGCAAGGAGATCGCCAAGGCCATGCGCAGAAAGCTGGCACGGATCCTTGTCGATCGCCCCGAGCCGTTCTCCGTCATCGAGGGGACGTTTGGCCATCTCGGCCCCGTTATCGGCGGCGCCAGCATTCCGTTGCTGGTGAAATATTCGAACGACAAGGAACTGCTCTTCAAGGAATAGGCGCGCAGCCGCCGGCACCAGGCATTCCCCAAACAGCGAACTGTGAGACTTGTCACATACCTGCTCGTGAAGCGCGTGCTACTTGCACCCTGCGGTCGGTCGACGCCGAAAGAAATCGCCTGCCATGGTCTGGCGGTGACGGGCCTTTCACTTTATGCTGTGGCAGGTTGCATACTCTCAACGGACCTTGATGCCGCAAGCGGTGTTCTCGTCGGCGTCAGGCCGCGACCAGGAGTTTTGTCATGCTCCGACTTTGCGGATTCATCGCGGCCTTCATCCTTGCCGGCTTCACAAGCTTCGAGGCCTGCGCCGATCGAAGGGTCGCGCTCGTCATCGGCAATTCCGATTATCGCGACATCCCGGCGCTGAAGAACCCGGCCAAGGATGCCCAGGACGTATCGGCCACGTTCCGGCTGGCCGGCTTCGAGGTTTTCGTCGCCGAGAACCTCACCAAGCAGCAGTTCGAAGGCCAGTTCCGGGACTATCTGGCCGCCGCCGACGGCGCCGATCTCGCCGTCGTCTACTATTCCGGGCACGGCTTTCAGATCGGCGGCGAGAATTTCCTGATACCCGTCGACGCCTCGTTGAAGAAGGCGGCCGACATCGAGGTCCAGGCCATCAAGCTCAACGACGTGCTGGAGCAGCTGCGCTCGAAGTCGAAGATCCAGGTGATCATCCTCGATGCCTGCCGCAACAACCCCTTCCCGCGCAACAATTACTGGCTGCGCGACCAGCTTGTCACCGCCGGCAATACCGGGCTGGCGCAGGTGCGAAGCTCGCTCAACACGCTGATTGCCTTCGCCACCGAACCAGGCGCGGTCGCCTATGACGGCAGCGGCGACCTCAGCCCGTTTTCATCGGCCTTTTCGCGGCGCGCGCTGGCGCCGAACCAGGAGATCCGCACGGTCATGTCGGCGGTGCGCCGCGATGTCGTGCAGGCCACCAACGGCATGCAGGTGCCCTGGGAAAATTCCTCGCTGATCGATGACGTGGTGCTGGTGCGCCGCAACAACCGGCCTTCGCTGCCGCCAGTGCTGGAGAAGGTAGTGCTCTCGGGGGTCGGTCCTGTCGCTCTCGGCCTGCCGGAGCCGGTCGATGTCGATGGCGGCGCTATCAGCGTCAGCATCGAACGTCCGCCGGCAATGGGCCGTCTGGTGCTGGACGGCAAAGACGTCGCGGTGGGCGAACCGATCGCCGGCAAGGACCTGCCGCGCCTGCAAATGGATGTCCCCAAAGGCGCCGCCACGCAGGACGAGGTGGATATGCTGGCCTATGCCACGCATGACAATTGGGGCGGCGGGAGCCAGGGCATACTCGTGTTCCGCGTCAAGAGCGGCGAAGGTGCGGCGGGTCAGCAGATCATGGCTTCGCTCGAGGCCGAGCAGAAGCAGCAGGTGCTGGATCGCGGCATCCACATCACCGGCGCTGCCGAAGCGATCGAGAACCGCAAGCTTGATATTCCCGTCGGCGTCGGCCCGGTCGCGCTCAATCTGGATTTCCCCACCGACGATCCGGCGGTCAGCCTGAAGGTCACGGGGTATCCGGCAACGGGAACGCTGTCATTGCCTGATCGAACCTTGTCGCCGCAATCCAGCCTTCTGGCCGGTGAAGTCGACCATCTCCGTTACGAGCCGCAGATCGGCGCCGGCGCGCCGGTCGAGGTCGGCTTCGAAATCCGGGCCGACAGCAGCTCGGCTAAGCCCGCGACAATGAAGCTGTCGCCGACGGTCGATGCCTGCGATACCGCCGCCGGCGAGCCTCTCGACCTGCAAGGGGTGGTGCCCGGCCTGCTGCCGAACGAGATCGGCGCCGGTGCGGTGGCAGCCTGCGAGGCGGCCGTGAAAACCTATCCAGACGTCGCCCGCTTCCACTACGAGCTCGGCCGCGCCCTGCTTGCGGCAGGCCAGGTTAGAGAGGCCAGGACAGCCATCGAGGACGCCGCCAAGAAAGGCCATGTGCGCGCCGTCTTCGAACTCGGCTATCTCAACGCAACCGGAACCGGAACGACCATAGACCGCACCCAGGCCAACGCTCTCTACAAGGCTGCCGCCGACAAGGGTGATCCTTACGGTATGACCTCGTGGGGACGCGCGCTGTTCAATGGCTATGGCGTCAACCGCGATACGGCCAAGGGCCTCGACCTGCTGCTCAAGGCGGCGGCCATGGGGCACACCTATGCCATGAACGATCTTGCCGCCATCTTCACCGAGGGCCGCAATGGCGTGCCTGCCGATCCGGCCCGCGCCGTCGCCTTCCTGCAAGCGGGGGTGCAGCGCCAGGACATGTATTCGATGAACCTGCTCGGCCGCAATTACCTCGCCGGCCAGGGCATCGACAAGGATCCGAAGACGGCGCAGGCCCTGTTCCAGCAGGCCACCGATCTTGGCCAGCCCTACGCGCCCGGCAGCCTCGCCCGCATGTACAGGGATGGCGCCGGTGTGCGCCAGGACCCGGCGGAAGCGCAAAGGCTGTTCGAACTGGCGACCACGCGCGGCGATCCGTCGAGCGCCTATGATCGCGCGGCGCTTGAAATGGCGAAAGGCGACAAGGCCGATCAGGCTGTCGCGGTGCGCTTCCTGGCATTCGCCGTCGCGCTCGATCTGCGCAAGGAGCTGCCGGACGCCAAAAAGGGCCTGGCGCAGTTCGGCACCAAGCCGAAAACGGCAGCTTTGGACGCCCTGCGTCGAGAGCTCAAGTCGAAGATTCCCGCGTCCGGTTCGCTGGACACGCAACTGGTCAATGCGGCCCGGGGGGTCTGGGAAGAAGCCAATCCGCGTCGGGATTTGTTCTGAACAATAAGGAGGCCATGGTGGGCAAGGCATTCAAGCAGACATTCGGGCAGGCATTCATCGGGATAATTCTATCCGGCGTTCTGGCCGGGCTCATGGGCTGCACCTCGGTGTCGCCGATGTTTGAGCCGGCGCCGCCGGTGAACCATCGCAAAGTGGTTCGCGTAGCACCTCAGCCAAAGGTGGTCAGATATAAGAAGGCGGCCACCGGCAAAGTGATCAAGCCGGCCGAGGAGATCCCGCAAAAGCCGCCCGTGATTCCTTCTCTCGGCGGCAGCGGAGGCGGCGGTGGGGCTGGCGGCGGCGGCGGCGGTTGGGGATGAGATCGTCGACCAAGGGCGCTGCACTCAGCGGCCCCAAAGGGTCTTGCTAAATTCCGCATGAGCCTTGGACAACGTCAAGCCGAAATCGTCCATCCCTGTCGCGGCATCGGTTGGCCAGCGGACAATTCGGCGCAGCGCTGCACGGAAAAGGCAGCGGACGAACGCTGCCAGTGCAGAGGCCACGACCGCCGCCGGATCGAGTCTGCGAGCCGCCAATGCCCGATGGGCCTGTTGTGTTTCGAGATAGCGGGCCAGCGCAATATCGTGACGCGATGGTGCGCCAAGCTCCTGCCGGTCGCGCCCGGGGTCGTCATGCCAGATGGGCCACTCGGTCGGGCCAGGGTGATGCACGGTATCCTCCTGCGAAAAGAGATCCAGTGCGAACAATCTCCTCAAGCGCCGTGAGCAACGCGTGGGAACCTGCGTGATGGAATCGTGAAAAGCGCCTCGGCGGCGGAATAAGTGTTGAAATGGACCGAGCTTGAGCGGATCGTCGTCGCGCTGTGACCGTGGCGGATCCGATGACCGGACCTTATCTTCACCTGCTGGGTGGTTTCGACTTTGCCGGCGTCGGGGCCACGGTTCCAGCCATCAGCCGCAAGGCGCGTGCGATGGTCGCCTATCTCGCGCTGCAGTCGGGGCATTCGCAGTCGCGCGAGAAGCTGGCGACCCTGCTCTGGGGCATCAACAGCGAGGCGCAGGCGCGAATGAGCCTGCGGCAAGCGGTATCGTCTGTCAGGAAGGCCATGCAGACGTGCGGCGGCGGCCGCTTCCTCACCGATGGCAACAGCGTCGCTCTGCATCTCGACGGCCTTGATTTCGACGTCGCGCGGTTCGAGGCGCTGGTCGCCAGCCCGGCACCCGAAGACCTCGAACTGGCGCTCAATGTCTACCGCGGCGACCTGCTCGACGGCTTCGGCCTGAAGGAGGAGCCATTCGAGGACTGGCTGAGGATCGAACGCGAGCGGCTGCGGGCACTGGCCGTCGCGGCGCTCGACAGGCTCGTCGCGCATTATGCAGCGACGAACGATCCTGCCGCATGCGTGCGCGCGGCGGCGCGCCTGCTGGCCATGGACCCGTTGAGGGAGGATGTCCACCGTGCCCTGATGCGCGCCTATGCGGCGCAAGGCAGGACCAATCTCGCGCTGAAGCAATATGAGCACTGCCGCACCGCGCTTCTACGCGATCTCAAGCTGCAGCCGGAGCCGGAGACGCGGCAATTGTTCGAGACGCTGCGCACACGCCGCACAATGGCGCCGGCACGGCCACCCACGACTGATGCGGATGACGCTACCGGCTTCAGCCACGAACTCGCAGCCCCCCCGACCCACTATGTCAAATCGGCCGGGATCAACATCGCGTATCAGGTGACCGGCGACGGTCCGGTCGACCTGATCCATGTGCCGGGATGGGTCTCCAACCTCGACCACGCCTGGGGCTCGCCGCGGCTTTCGCATGTGCACCGGCGGCTCGGCACTTTCTCGCGCCTAATCCGCATGGACAAGCGCGGCACCGGGCTCTCGGACCGCAATGTCGGTCTGCCGACCCTGGAAGAGCGGATGGAAGATGTGCGGGCAGTGCTGGATGCGGTTGGCTCGAAGCGCACGGTGCTTTTCGGCAGCTCCGAGGGCGGCCCGATGTGCATGCTGTTCGCGGCGACCTATCCCGAGCGCACAGCGGCACTCGTGCTCAATGGGGCCTACGCCCGCGGCAGGTGGTCACAAGACTATCCGTGGGCGAAGACAAGCGAGCAGGTGGAAGAGGATCTGGCGATCGTCGAGAAAGAATGGGGAGCGGCGGCGGATATGAGCAACGCGGCGCCCAGTCTGATGAGCGACACGTTCGAGACAGAATGGTTCGCCGCCTATCTCAGGAATTCTGCCTCGCCCGCCGACGCGATCGCCCTGTGGCGCTGGGGAGCCGAAATCGATGTTCGCGACATTCTGCCTGCTGTCCATGTTCCGACACTGATCATGCAGACGACTGGCGACGGCTGGGTGAAGCGGGAAGAAGGACGTTACCTGGCGACGCACATCGAGGGCGCCCGATACATTGAGTTCGCCGGCCGCGACCACGTCATCTGGGGCGAGAATTCCGATCGGATCGTCGACGAGATCCAGGCTTTCGTCACCGGCGCCTTGCCGGCGGCCCCAGGCGAACGGCTGCTTGTGTCGGTGCTGTCCCTCGATATGACGGGCTCGCCTTTCGGCATCGACCCGGCCGAGCGGCACGCCGAAGCGCTCCGTGGCGAACTCCTCGCGGCCGAAGGCAGAGAGATCAGCCGATCGGACGGCAAGGTGCTCGCGGTGTTCCAGCGGCCAACGCGGTCGATCCAGTGCGCGATCGCCATCCGCGATCGCTTGCGGCAATCCGGTGTCGAGGTCCGCTCGGCGGTGCATATCGGCGAGTGCGAGCAGCGGGGCCATCAATTTTCAGGCGCGGCGATCGAACTGTCATCGCGTCTGCTTGACCATGCGCGGCCGGGCGAAATCATTGCATCAAGGACGGTGCGCGATCTCGTGGTCGGCTCCGGCCTGCGGTTCGAGGAGCGTGGCGAAATGGCGGCAAGCGGGCTGCCCGGCGCGTTTCGGTTCTATGCGGTCGATGGTTCGGCTTGAGCCGCTAGGTCACCTCTTCCCAGCCCCGAACCGCAGCCCGTCCATCAGCAGCGATACCAGCCGGCGCGAGCGGTCGCGCCAGTCCTTGGTGTCGGGGGCCGAGTAGATGCCGCCGAGTGCATGCAGCACATCGGAGGCATCGATGTCGCTGCGGATCGAACCTTCGGCCACTGCCGCCTCAACCAGTTGCCGCAAGGCCAACGACACCCGGCCAGACATGTCGGAGAACACGGCGGAATTGGTGTTGAACAGGATGCGCAGGCTGGCCGCCAGGCCACGCTTGGTGGCGATGTAGTCGACGAAGCGCTGCATCCATTGCTCCAGCGCCACATCGGCCGAATGGTGGCTGGCGAGGTCATCGGCAGCCGCGCAGAGCGCCTCGACTTCACGCCGATAGACCACTTCGACCAGATGCTCGCGGGTTGGAAAATGCCGGTAGAGCGTGCCGATACCGACGCCCGCCTGGCGCGCGATCTCCTCCAGCGAGGCATCGACGCCGTGCTCGGCAAAGGCCGCTGCCGCGACCTCGACCAGCCGGTCGCGGTTGCGCTGCGCATCGGCGCGCAGCGGCCTTGGCGCTGCGGCTTCGCGCTTCTCGTCGGCAATTGCTTGCGACTGCTCGGTCAATTTTTTCTCCACTGTCGATATATGGGGGCTTGAACCCAAAGGGGTAAGCCCCCAATTGGATAAACGGAGGCGCCTCCGTTTTAGTGGAGCAGCCTCATCATATAATCAGGGGAGCCGGTATGTCACGTGTTGAGATTGTGAAGACTGAAGCATCCCCTGCCGGCTGGAGAGTCGGGGCGGCAGAGCTGTCAATCTCCCCCCTCGTGGGGGAGATGTCCGGCAGGACAGAGGGGGGCGCTGTCCCGCCAGCCTATCGAGGCCTGACCAACACCCGCTTGGAAAAGGTCTATTTCGACGCATGTAAATCGGGAACGTCGCATTCCTTCGCGCCCCCCTCTGCCCTGCTGGGCATCTCCCCCACAAGGGGCGAGATTAGGCGCACCGTCGCCTCTTCCCTTTTCCTCTCCCACTCGGACGCCATTTCAATCCCCTAGCGTCAAGCAACTGGAGCCAGACGCCCATGACCGACCAAACCAAATCCACCACTATCCCAATCCGTCTCACCATCAACGGACACAGTCACGAACTGCAGGTCGAGCCGCGCGTCACGCTGCTCGATGCATTGCGTGATCGCCTCGACCTGACCGGCACCAAGAAGGGTTGCGACCAGGGCCAGTGCGGCGCCTGCACGGTGCATGTCGACGGCCAGCGCGTGCTGTCCTGCCTGACGCTTGCAGCACAGGTCGAAGGCCGCGAGATCACCACCATCGAAGGATTGGCCCGCGATGACGGCACGCTCAACGCGGTTCAGGCAGCTTTCCTCGACCAGGATGCTTTCCAGTGCGGCTACTGCACGCCGGGACAGATCATGTCGGCGGTCGCCTGCATCCGCGAGGGCCATGCCGGCTCGGATGACGAGATCCGCGAATACATGGCCGGCAATCTGTGCCGCTGCGGCGCCTATCCGCACATCGTTGCCGCCGTGCGCCAGGCGGCACTGGAGGTCGCGTCATGAGGGATTTTTCCTACGTTCGCGCCGATAGTATCGATGCGGCACGACAGGCAGCCGCCCTGCCTGGGGCCATGCTGCTTGCCGGCGGCACGACGCTGGTCGATCTCGCCAAATGCGGCGTGGCCGAACCCGAGAGCCTGGTCGACATCACCCATCTCAAAGGGCTCGACGCCATCAAGGTCGACGCTGACAGTGCCATGATCGGCGCGCTGGCCAAGATGAGCCTCGTCGCCGACAATGCCGAGATCAAGAGCCGCTTTCCCGCGGTCTCCGAAGCGCTGTGGCAGGCGGCTTCCGCGCAGCTGCGCAACATGGCGACCATCGGCGGCAATCTGATGCAGCGCACGCGCTGCCCCTATTTCCGCGATCCCGCGAATTTTTCCGCCTGCAACAAGCGCTCGCCCGGCAGCGGCTGCTCGGCGATCGGTGGCGTCACCCGCGGCCATGCCGTGCTCGGCACCAGCGACGCCTGCATCGCCATGTATCCCGGCGATCTCGCCACCGCGCTGGTCGCCTTCGACGCCGTGGTTCATCTTGGCGAACGCCAGGTTGCCGTCGACGACTTCTTTCCCCTGCCCGGCGCCACGCCCGACAGGGAACATGCCATCCAACCGGGCGAGATGATCACGGCCATCAGCATCCCGGCTTCAGCCGCCGCCCGGCGGTCGACCTATCTCAAGGTTCGCGACCGGCAGTCCTATGAGTTCGCCGCTGCAAGCGCCGCAGTCGGCATCGACTTCGAAGCCGATGGCCGCACCATTCGCGACCTGCGCGTCGCGCTGGGCGGCGTCGCGACGAAGCCGTGGCGGGCGCACGCCGTCGAAGCGGCGCTGAAGGGCAAGGTGCTCAGCGAAGACAGGGTGCGGGCGGCCAGCTTGCTCGCCGTGGAAGGGGCCATCGACCACGGCGCCAACCACTACAAGATCGAACTGGCGCCGCGCGTCGTCGCCCGCGCCATCCTCAAGACGGGAGCCATGGCATGACCATTCACGACCCCAGGACACGGCACGGCGATGCTTCGGACGGCACTGCCGATCAGGTTGGCGGGCGGCTGTCGCGCGTCGACGGCCCGGCCAAGATTACCGGTGCGGCAAAATACGCCGTCGAGCAGCAGCTCGACGGGCTAACCTACGGCGTCCTGGTCGAAAGCACGATCGCGTCAGGCAAGGTGCGCTCGATCGACACGTCAGCCGCCGAGGCGGCACCTGGTGTGTTCAAGGTGCTGACGCCGGACACCATCATGCCGCTGAAGACTGCATCGGACTGGTTCGGCACGCCGCCGCCGGACAAACCCTACTGCCCGCTGGCGCGCGACATCACCTTTTCGGGCCAGCATGTCGCCGCGGTCATCGCGGAGACTTTCGAGCAGGCCGTCGCGGCAGCGGCGATGGTCAAGGTCAGCTATGACCAGACGCCGGCCATCGTCGACCTCAGCGACGCCAAGGCCGGCGACGGCATTCCGATCGCCGCCATGACCAAGGAATGGGGCGATGCGCAGGCCGCTTTCGCCGCTGCCCCGGTGCGCGTCTGCGGCGCCTATAACACGCCGCGCGAATACCAGGCGCCGATGGAGCCGCATGGCCTCATCGCGCGCTGGGAGGGCGATCGGCTGACCGTGTGGGAACCGAGCCAGTGGCTCGACGGCATGGCCCGCACCTATGCCGAATGGTTCGACGTGCCGTTCGAAAATGTACGGCTGGTCTCGCCCTATATCGGTGGCGGCTTCGGCTCCAAGGCATTGGCGCTCGGCCATGGCGCGGTGGCGGCTGCCGCAGCCAAGATGCTGGGACGGCCCGTGAGGGTGGTCATGACTCGGCCGCAGACTTTTACCGGCTATGGCGGCCGCGCCGCGACCCGCCAGACGGTGACGATCGGCGCCGACCGTGACGGAAAAATCCAGTCGATCGTGCATCGCGGCGTCAATGAAACGTCGATCGACGGCATGTGGGTCGAGCCTTTGGGCGTGGTCACCTCGATCATGTATGCGACGCCCAACTTCTCCTCGAAGCAGAATGTCGTGCGGGTGAATTCGGTGGTGCCTGGCGCCATGCGCGCGCCGGGCGAAAACCCTAGCGCCTTCGGCATCGAAAGCGCCATTGACGAGCTCGCCTACGAGGTCGGCATCGATCCGCTGGAGATCCGGCTGAGGAATTACGCCGAGCAGGATCCGCACGCAAAAAAGGCTTGGTCGACGCGGCAGTTGCGCGAGGCTTTCGCGGCTGGCGCCGAACGCTTCGGCTGGGCCCAGCGCACGCCCAAACCGCGTTCGATGCGCGACAGCAACCAGCTGATCGGCTGGGGCGTCGCCGCCGGCACCTATCCGGTACGGCGCGCTTACGGCGAGGCCATCGTGCGTATCCTTGCCAACGGCTCGGTCGAGGTCGAAAGCTCCTCGATCGACATGGGCCAGGGCACCTACACGATCCTGGCGCAGACAGCGGCCGAAACGGTAGGCGTGGCGGCCGACCATGTCGTGGTGAAGCTCGGTGATTCCCGGTATCCCCGCGCCGGCGTGGCCGGCGGGTCGCGGCTGGCCGGCGTGATGACGGGCGCGGTCTACAAGGCAGCGACATCGGCACTCGACCAGCTGGTTGGTCTGGCGATCAGCGATTCGCGCTCGCCCTTCCACGCGCTGCAGGCCAACACGCTGGTCGTCGCCAACGGCCGCATCAGGTCGCCGCGCGGCGATGGTCCCGATGTCTCGATCGCCGACCTGCTGGCCAGCGTCGGCCGCGACCGCATCGAGGCCACAGGCGACACCATGCCGGCGAACTCGACGGCCGCCGATCGCTACAAGAACTACACCACCATCGCGGCGGCGCTGCCGCACACCGAGGGCGACTATTCGCGCCACTCCTGGTGCGCGCATTTCATCGAGGTGCGCGTCGACGAGGATTTCGGCACGGTGCGCGTGTCGCGCGTGGTATCGGCGCTGGATTCGGGCCGGCTCTACAACCCCAAGCTGGCCGAAAGCCAGTGGAAGGGCGGCATCATCATGGGCATCGGCCAGGCGCTGCTTGAAGAAGGCATTGTCGACCGCAGGCATGGCCGCATCGTCAACAACAATCTCGGCGACTATCTGGTGCCGACCAATGCCGACATCCCCGATATCGAGGTCATCTCGGTCGGCGTTCCCGACCTGCACTCTTCGGTGCTCGGCGGCAAGGGTGTCGGCGAACTGGCCATCGTCGGCGTAGCGCCGGCGATCGCCAATGCGGTGTTCCATGCGACGGGAAAAAGAGTGCGGGACTTGCCGATCACGCTGGAGAAGTTGATCTAGGAAGCGGCGTGCGTAATCTCCCCCCTCGAGGGGGAGATGTCGCCGAAGGCGACAGAGGGGGTCGCCTCTCGTAGAGCGCCAACCTCCTTCCGCCGCAGTAGGTCGAGCCCGGTCGGACCGACCCCCTCTGCCCTGCCGGGCATCTCCCCCTCAAGGGGGGAGATTGGCAGCTCGCGCGCCTCGGCTACCAGTCGAGCTTGAACGCAAGTTTGCCGAAATGCTGCCCGCCTGCCGACATGTGCGCGTAGGCTTCGGCCGCCTGCTCCTGGCTGAACACCTTGTCGACGACCGGGTCGATGCGGGCGGCGGCGATGGCGCGGACGGCGGCGCGAAGGTCAGATACCGACCCGGTGTTGTTGCCGACCACCTTCAGCGCCTTGATGATGATCGGCAGCAGGTCGACCGTGGCCTCGGCGCCGGTGACGAAACCGATGGTGAACAGCGTGCCGCCAGGCGCGGTGGCGTTGACGGCGCGGGCGAAGGTGGCGGTGCCGGCGGTCTCGACGACGAGGTCGGCGCCGAGGCCGCCGGTCAGTTCCAGCACCTTGCCGTCCCAGTCGGGCGTCGCGCGGTAGTTGATGAGATGATCGGCGCCGAGTGCCTTCGCCCGCTCCAGCTTCTCGTCCGACGAAGAAGTGATGATGACGGTTGCGCCGGCGGCTTTCGCCAGCTGAAGGGTGAAGATGGAGACGCCGCCGGTGCCGAGCAGCACGACGACCGAGCCCGGCCCGACATCGGCGGCGCGGACGGCGTTCCAGGCGGTGGTCGCGGCGATCGGCAGGGTCGACGCCGCCTCGAAAGAGAGACGAGCCGGTACCGGCACGAGCGAGTTGGCCGGCAGCGCGACATATTCGGCGAGCGACCCCGGCAGCGAAATTCCGCGCATCTGTGTCATCTCGTTAGGCCGGGGCGGACCGCCGATCCAGCGCGGCTTGGCATGGGCAACGACGCGATCGCCGACGGCGAAATCCGTAACGCCCTCCCCCAGCGCGACGATCTCGCCGGCGCCGTCGGCGACGGGAATGAGCGGAAAGCCGGGAACGCGATAATTGCCGCTGGCCACCGCCACATCGACGAAATTCAGGCTCGCGGCGCGCTGGCGGATCAGCACTTCGCCGCGCTGCGGTTCAGGCGTGGCAATGGTGGTGGCGCGAAAGGCGTCCAGCTTGGCGGCGGTCAGCTCGATGGCTTTCATGGCTCACGCATTCCTGTTTAAGGGGTCAATCGTCAGGATTGAGTGAAGCTATCTGCTGCGCTACAAGCAGATAATCCGGAATTTTTACATTTGAGTCCTGTGCTTTATGCAGCAATCACACGACCCCGCCAGCCTTGCCGAAATGGCCGCCTTTGCGGCCATCACCGAAGCGCGCTCCTTCACCAAGGCAGCGTTGCGCGTCGGGCGCGACTCGACGGTTCTGTCACGCCGCCTGCAATCGCTGGAGCAGCGGCTCGGCGTGCGGCTGCTGCACCGGACCACCCGAAGCGTATCGTTGACGGAGGCGGGAGCGGAGTTCCTGGTACGCGTCCGCGCCATCCTGGCCTCGGTAGACGAAGCTGAGGCTGCTGCTTCCGCGCATGCCAGCGGGACGCCGCGCGGCTTGCTGCGGCTGGCGCTGCCGGGAACCTTTGGGCGTATGTGGATCGGGCCGCTGTTGCCGCAGTTTCTAGCGACGTTCCCGGATGTCCGCATCGAGGCCGAGTTCTCCAACCGGTTCGTCGATCTCGTTGCAGAGAACTTCGATGTCGCCGTCCGTCTCGGCGCGCTGGAGGACTCGCGCCTGGTGGCGCGCAAGATCGCGACACGGCGGCGGTTGCTGTGCGCTGCTCCCTCCTACCTCGCCCGCAGGGGCGCGCCGGAAGCGCCGGAAGCGCTGACCGAACACGCCTGCCTCGGCTTCTCCGGCTTCCAGACCTTTCCCACCTGGGAGATGACCGACAGTTCGGGCCGCCGCGTTAACGTCGAAGTCTCGGGGCCGATGGTTTGCGACGATGCCGAAGTGCTGGTCGAAGCCGCGGTGCAAGGCCTAGGCCTGATGATGAGCACCGATTGGCTGGTCGGGCGCGAACTCGCCGACGGACGGCTGGTGCCGTTGCTGGAGGACTGGACGCTGGCCGACGAAGGCGCTGTCTATGTCGTCATGCCCTCGGCCAGGGGACAAGCCGCCAAGACACGCGCCTTCGCCGACTGGATCGGTAAGCGCTTCGCGCCGGAGCCGCCCTGGACGTCGAGGCCGGTCTCAAAGGCTTGCTCAATGGGGCGCGCCGGGGGCTAAGACGGCATGCCGCTGTCACCAGGCCCTTTGTCCTGTATGATCTCGTTGATGTAGCTTGGGAGGGGATCATGCAAAGTGCATTGGCGAAGTTCATCATGGCAAGTTCCGTTCTGGCCGCGCTGCAAGCCGCGCAGCCGGCTTTTGCCGCGTCCTGCAACTGGAGCGCCAAGATGGAAGAAGACGAAGGCGGCAGCGTGCTGACGGCTTCGGTGTGCGGCGGACCGAAGGCCGATGCGCATCTGATGCTCGTCTGTTTCGACAAGCCGGTGCTGAGCTACGATCTGGGTGCGGCCGGCCAGCAGCTGGAGCCCGGCATCAGCGCTTCCTTCACCTTCAAGGGCGGTGACAAGAGCGTGACCAAAAAGCTCGACCTCGAGGCCATGTATAATTACTTCACGGCTGAGCTGAGCAAAGACGATCCACTGCTCGGCCTGTTGCGCGGCAAGGGCGACGTCACGGTTACGGCCGACAAATATGGCGAGAACAGCTTTCCGCTGACCGGCTCGAGCGCGGCCATCGGCAAGGTGCTGACGCAGTGCGGCAAAGGTTCGGCCGGCGACGCGGACTGAAGCTCCCTACTTTCGACCACGCAGCTTGGTCCCGCGCCTCCGTCAGGGCAAAGCCAAGCAGGTTCTCGCCGCGCCCGGTTTGCCGTTTCGCTCATCGACGGGGGCACGGGTTTTGGAGGCGCAACATGCGGCCTGAGTTTTCAACGCGAGCTGCGCTCTCCCTCCGGTGTCGCCACCAGCGAGGCGGCGGCGGCATTGGCAGTGGCAATCGCCGCTTCCACCGGATGGCCACGCGCGAGGCCTGCCGCGAAGGCGCCGACGAATTCGTCGCCGGCGCCATGGGTGCTGACGACTTTTACCGGAATGGCCGCCAGCGCGAAGGCCGCGCCGATCCGGTCGCAATAGGCGACGCCTTCGCCGCCGGCGGTGACGATCGCCGATGGGTAGGTATCGATCAGCCGCCGCGCGGCTTCGGTTGCGCCGGCGAGCGTATCGACGACCGGAACGCCGGCCAAAAATTCCGCTTCGATGGCGTTGACGATGACGATGTCTATCAGCGCGGTCAATTCGGCCGACAGTGTTCGCGCCGGTGCGGCGTTGAGCACAACGCGGCCTCCGGATGCCCTCACCGCGCGCGCGGCAGCGATGTTGGCGGCATCGGGCACTTCGTTCTGCAGCAACAGCATTGCCGTCTGTACCACCACCTCGCCCGCAGCCGCGATGTCATCACTGCCCAGGGTGAGATTGCTGCCGGAGACGATCACCGCACCATAGTCGCCATCGCTGTCGAAGATCGCCACGCTGATGCCGGAGCCTGCGCCTGCCGCCACGCGCACGAAGCGGCGATCAACGCCGGCGCGATCGAGATTGGCCAGCAACGCCGTGCCGAAATCGTCGTCGCCGACGGCGCCGATCATCGCCGCGCGCACGCCGGCGCGTGCCGCCGAGACCGCCTGGTTGCCGCCCTTGCCGCCGCATTTCGGCTGCCAGGCATGGCCGGTCACAGTCTCGCCCTTGCGCGGACGGTCGGGCGCGTCGACCATAATGTCGTAGTGCAGGCTGCCGAAGACGGTGACCAGCGGAACCGTCATGTGCCGCGGTCTTTTCGCTTCGAGGTGACCGCCGACATGGTGCGGCCGAGATTGCGCTCCGCCGCCTGGTAGTCGCGCTGCGCCACCGCCACGAACAGCGCGTCGAGGATGTTGAGCTGCGCGATGCGGGCCGCCGCGTTCTCGCCCATCAGCGGCGATCCCTGCGCCGTCGAGCACAGCACGATGTCGGCAATCCGGGCCAGCGGCGAGTTGTCGTAGTTGGTGATGGCCAGCGTGCGGGCGCCGCTCTTGCGGGCAAGATGGATGGCGTCGATGACGGCCGACGTGTTGCCGGAATGCGAGAAGCCGACGGCGATGTCGTCGGCGCCGAGGAGCGAGGCCGACATCAGCATCATGTGCGAGTCGTCATAGACAGACGCGCGGATGCCGATGCGCAGGAATTTGTGCGAGACGTCGCGGGCGATCTGGGCGGAGCCGCCGACGCCATAAAAATCGCGGTTCCTGGCGCGGTAGAGCAGATCGGCGGCACGGTCGAAATCGTCCATGTCGAGGATCGCGAGCGTCTCCTCCAGCGCCTGGATCGAGGTGCGGAACACTTTCTGCACGATCTCGGCCGAGCTGTCGTCGACCGACAGTTCCTGGTGCATCTCGGCGGTCGGCAGGCGGCTGTATTCATAGACGGCGGTGCGAAAGTCGCGGTAGCCGGAGAAGCCGAGTTTCTTGGCGATCTTGACCACCATCGCCTCCGACACGCCGGCCTCCTCGGCGATCTGCTTGAGCGGAATGGTCTCGTCGAAACCGCGCCGGCCGAAGACGGTTTCCACCACCTTGGCCTCAAGCGGGGTGAGATGCGGCATCATCATGCGGATGCGCGGCCCCACGGCTTTCAGATCGAGATTGCTCAACGTCATCCACGTCCCCTCGTCTCCGGCCCGAGCATGGCTTCCTGGACGATAGCCTGCGACGTCACGGCGTCCTGGCTGGCCATCGCGGCGGACAGGCGGTTATCCTTCTCCAGCCGGTCGACAACGCGCAGCAGGCGCTTGACGGTGGCGATGTTGACTTCGCATTCGCGCACCGGATCGAGCCCGGTCATGTCGGGGAAAGTGTCGAAGTAGATGGCGCCGGCGTAGCCGTCGCGACGGATCTGGCACAGCAGTTCGATGGTCTGCAGCGTGTGCACCGCGCCGACCATCAGGCCGTCGTCGCGCTTGGCATAGCCATCGTTGAGATGGACGCCGAGCAGCTTGCTGTGGCGAGCGATCAGCGCCGCGGCGAAGGCCGGCTGTTCGTCGGCATAGAGCACATGGGCGAAATCGAGCGTGACGCCGAGATTGGGTAGGCCGACCTCGCGGATCGCCAGCAAGGTGGTCGCCGCATCCGGCATCAGCGAGTAGGAGCGCGGTTCGTTAGGCTTGTACTCCAGGCTGATCTGGCAGCCGGGATCATGCGCGGCAACTTCACGAATCCCCTCGATTTCGTGCTGCCAGAGCGTCGCATAGTCAGTTTGAAATGCATAGTCGAAGCCATCCTGGCCCAGCCACAGCGTCATCAGACTGGCGCCGGCCGCGCGCACCGCATCGATACCGGCCTTGGTCAAGTCGATGGCTTCGCGGCGCACCGCTGGGTCCGGATTGGTGAAGGCGCCGAGCTTGAAGGCCGGATTGGAGTAGTAACGCATGGCAAAGCCATTGATGGAAAGCCCGAGATCGCCGAGCCTTCGGGGGATTTCAGCCGGCTTTTCACTGAGATGGTCGGGGAAATTAAGATCAAGATCGGTCAGCCCGTCGACCTTGGCCGCGCGGGCTGCCATCTGCAGCATGGACGGCTTGCCGGTGAGATCAGGCCATTCGGCTTGCGGCCGCGAGGCGAAGGAATTCAGGCGGGTGGCGAAGGGACTGTTTGTCATGATCGACCTTTCAGTGATTTACTTCACACAAATACGAATATTTGTAAAGTTCTCATTTGCGAGACGGTTTGTAGCGCGCAACATCCTGCTTGGCCGAGATCTTCGGCTCCGCCTCAGCATCCATTTCGGGAGTTTCGAGTCCCGCAACGGTGCGGATACTGGTGCGAGCCCTTGCGCCCTGCCTGCCGATTGACCAATCTCGCCGACACTGTCATGAGCCGCGGTTGGGGGATCGCACATGCCAACGCTTTATCAACTGAAACCGGCCTTTCAGGCCAGGCTGCGGCCGTTGGCCGACCGGCTGGCCGATGCTGGCGTCACCGCCAACCAGATTACGCTTCTCGCCGCAGCACTGTCTATCGCCACAGGCCTGGTGGTCACTGCCTTTGCCTTCCATCTCCTGGTGTTCCTGTTGATGCCGGTGGTGCTGTTCGTGCGCATGGCGCTCAACGCCGTTGATGGGATGCTGGCCAGGGAACATGGACAAGCGTCGAAACTCGGGATGTATCTCAACGAACTCTGCGACGTCGTCTCGGACCTGGCGCTGATCCTGGCCTTTGCTCCGCTGTTCCCGGCCTGGGGTGTCGTTGCCTTCGCTATTACCGCCATGCTGGTCGAGTTCGCCGGCGTGCTCGGCGTCGCCGCCGGCAGCGGGCGCAACTATGCCGGGCCGTTCGGCAAGAGCGACCGAGCCCTGGTGCTCGGCGTCATCGCCTTCCTCATCGCCTGCGGCCTGTGGTTCCAAGCGATTGTGCCCTTTGTGTTTCCGGTCATGGCTACACTGTCAGTCGTAACCGCCATCAACCGGATACGCGGCGGCCTTAGAGTGGGCGGCGCATGATGCCAAAGCGTCAGGCACCCGACCGCCAGAGGGAAACCATGATCCACCAGACCATTGCAGCCGGAGCACCGGCAAGCCTCGAGCGCATCGCGCTGGAGCGCACGTTCAAGAGCCATGACGGCACCGAGATCTTCTACCGCTACTGGCCGGCCGCCGGGTCGACGCCAAAGGGTGCGATCCTTCTGTTCCATCGCGGCCACGAGCATGGCGGCCGCATGGCGCATCTGGTCGACGAACTCGCCATGCCCGACCATGCCTTCTACGCCTGGGACGTGCGCGGCAATGGCCGCTCGGCCGGGGAGCGCGGCTATGCGCCATCCTTTGCCGCCCTGGTTCGTGACATCGACTGCCTGGTGCGTGAGATCGGCCGGGATGGTTTTGGCCAGCGCGACATCGCGCTGATCGCGCAGTCGTTCGGCGCCGTGCTGGCTGCTGCCTGGGTGCATGACTATGCGCCCGACATCCGCGCGCTGGTGGTGGCTTCACCGGCCTTTTCGGTCAAGCTCTACGTGCCCTTCGCCAAAGAGGGCATTGCGCTGTGGCAGAAGCTCAAGGGCCGCTTCTTCGTCAATTCCTACGTCAAGGCGAAGTTCCTGACGCATGATGCCGAGCGCATCGCTTCCTTCGACGCCGATCCGCTGATCACGCGACCGATCGCCTCCAACATCCTGGTCGAGCTTTACGACCACGCTGCCCGCATCGTCTCGGACGCGCGCGCCATCACCGTGCCGACGCAGCTCTTGATCTCCGGCAGCGATTGGGTGGTGCGGCATGGACCGCAGCACGAGTTCTTCGTCAATCTCGGCAGCAGCGCCAAGGAGCGGCATGCGCTGCCCGGCTTCTTCCACGACACGCTGGGCGAGCGCGGTCGCAAGCAGGCGCTGGACCTGATCCGGCCATTCCTCGAAAAGCAATTTGCCACGCCGGAGAAAACCATCGACTTGCTTCAGGCCGACCGCGCCGGCTACACCCGCGACGAGGCCGAGAGGCTGGCCTCGCCGCTGGCGCTGCTGTCGCCAAAGGGTATCTACTGGGCGATAAGCCGCGCCTCGATCGGCATCGGCGCCTGGCTGTCTTCGGGCATGAAGATTGGCATCGCCACCGGCTTCGATTCCGGCTCGACGCTCGACTATGTCTACGAGAACGACGCGCGCGGCATCGGCTTCATCGGCCGCATGATCGACCGCACCTTCCTCGACGCCATCGGCTGGCGCGGCATCCGCCAGCGCAAGCTGCATCTGGAAGAGCTGATCGGCAACGCCGCCGCCAGCCTGAAGGCAGCCGGCCGTCCCGTCCACATGCTCGACATCGCCGCCGGTCACGGCCGCTATGTGCTCGATGCCGTCGCCAAATGCACTGAACCACCAGCAAGCGTGCGGCTGCAGGATTATTCCGAGCTCAATGTCGGGTTGGGTTCGAAGCTGATCGCCGAGCGGCGTCTGCCGACCAGCGTCAGCTTCCACCAGGCCGACGCCTTCGATGCCGACATGCTGGCCGGGCAAAAGCCGGCGCCGGACCTCGCCATCGTCTCCGGGCTTTACGAATTGTTCGCCGACAACACGATGATTTCCCGCTCGCTCGGCGGGCTGGCCAGCGCCATGCAGTCCGGCAGCCTGCTCGTCTACACCAACCAGCCATGGCATCCGCAGCTGGAGATGATCGCGCGCAGCCTGACCTCGCATCGCGGCGGCCAGGCCTGGGTGATGCGGCGGCGCACGCAGGGCGAGATGGACCAGTTGGTGACGGCTGCCGGTTTCGAAAAGATCGACCAGCGCATCGACCAATGGGGCATCTTCACCGTCTCGGTCGCACGGCGCGTCTGAGACCATGGCCCTGCCTGTCACTGACCCTGCCCCGGCGCGGGAACCCTATTTGGGCATCGTGCTGAGGGCCGCCCTTTGGCTGGCGCTGCTGGCGCCGTTCTTCTATTCGACCTATGGCTTTGCCAACTGGCTGGCGTCGCGGCGCGACCATGTCGGCAGCATCATGTTTGCCTGGGAACACGCCATCCCTTTCGTCGCCTGGACGATCGTGCCCTATTGGTCGATCAATCTGTTCTACGGCCTATCGCTGCTGCTCAACACGACCAGGCGCGGTGTCAACCGGCTCGCCGGCCGTTATCTCTCGGCGCAGATCATTGCCGTCGCCTGCTTCATCGCGTTCCCGCTGACGGCGACATTCGTGCGGCCGGAAACCACCGGCCTGCCGGGTTTCCTGTTTGCAGTGCTCGGTGGTTTCGACAAGCCGTTCAACCAGGCGCCATCCCTGCACATCGCACTCCTGGTGATCATCTGGGACCATTGGCGTCACGTTCTGGCACGTCACCGTCTCGGCGGCATTCTCCGCCCGGTCTGGCACGTCTGGTGCTTTCTCATCGGCGCCTCGGTGCTGACGACCTGGCAGCATCATTTCATCGACATTCCGACCGGCGCCCTGCTCGGCCTGTTTGCGCTGTGGCTGTTTCCGTCCAAGGGCGAGCTGCCATTCTGGGGTTTTCGGTTGACCGCCGACCCAAGGGCGCGGCGGCTGGCGGGTTATTACGGGCTGGGGGCGGCCCTTGCCCTGGCCGGCGCTGCCGAGGGCGCGTTGGTCTCCGCCGATTTTCTCATCCTGTTGTGGCCGGCATTGGCGCTGGCCATCGTCGCCTTCGGCTATGCTGGGGCCGGCGCCAAAGTGTTCCAGAAGGCAGCCGATGGTAGCGTCTCACTGGCCAACCGTATCCTGCTCCTGCCCTACCGGCTTGGCGCCCGGATCAATGTGTGGGTATGGACCCGCCAACTGGCGCCGCAAGCGGAGATCACCGACGGTGTTTTCCTCGGCCGGTTTCCGAGTGCCGACGAGGCCAACCGCTTCGGCACAGTGATCGACCTTGCCGGCGAGATGGAACGGCCGCGCGGCGTGACCTGCCGCTGGATCAGCTACGCGATGCTCGACCTCGTGGCGCCGCCTCACGACAGGCTGGAGCGAGCGGTGGCGGCGATCGAGCTGGCGCGCCGGCGCGGCACCGTCCTGGTCTGCTGCGCGCTCGGCTTCCAGCGCAGTGCAGCCGTCGTCGCCGACTGGCTGGTTGTGACCGGACGCTCGCACACTGCCGCGCAGGCGCGCAGGAAACTCGCCGCATTGAGCCGGCCCGTGCATCTTCAGATCGGGCTGGAAGAACCGACATGAGTTGGCCGGCATGAGTGGCGAGAATTTTCCCGAGAACGCCGAAATATTCGCCGCCGGACTGATGGTGCAGGCGGTGTGGCCGATCCTGCTCGTGGTGGCGGCTGTGATGGCAGCGCCGGTCATCGGCCTGGTGGCCGGGCCGCAGACGACAGCGCTGTCCGCGGCGGCCTGGCTGGTCACGGCGGCGAGCGCCGTGGCCACGCTGGCTCTTTCGGCCTTGCTTTTGTTCGATGCGCTGCTGTTCCGGCTGATGGCAAGCCACGCCAGCGAGGCCGCCGGGGGTGCCGCGGTCGACGATGTGCTGGCGCGCATGCGCCTGAAATCCACCACTGCCGGCGGCCGCTCGCTCGACCATCGCATGGCAGGCACGCGCCGCCTGCTGACAAGGCAGCGCATGGCGCTCGCCATGTTTGCTGCGGCATCCCTTTTCGCAGCATTTGTTTGAGCCATGACAAAACTTCACCTGCGCGCCAACACCTTCACCTTGCTGCAGACGGTGACGTCGGTCGGCCTGTCGGCGGCGGCCTGGGTGGTAACCGGCGTCAGACCAATCTGGAACGGCAGCCAGCCGTCGGAGCGGCAGCGCATCTACTTCGCCAACCATGCCAGCCATGGTGATTTCATCCTGCTGTCGGCCTGTCTGAGTGAGAAGGTGCGCGCCCGGACCCATGCGATCGCGGCGGCCGAATATTGGGGCAAGTCGCGGCTGCGCCGCTTCATCGCGCAGGACATGCTGTCGTCCGTGCTCATCCACCGGCAGTGGACCGACGAAACGCAACACCCGATCTCGATCATGCTGTCGGTGCTCGACGACGGCCACTCGCTGATCCTGTTTCCCGAAGGCACTCGCAACACGACGGAGGCGGATCTGCTGCCGTTCCGCTCCGGCCTCTACAATCTGTCGATGGCGCGGCCCGATGTCGAACTCATCCCGTGCTGGATCGAGAACATGTCGCGCGTGCTGCCCAAGGGCCAGTTCCTGCCGGTGCCGCTTCTGTGCCGCGTCGTCTTCGGTCCGCCGGTGGCGATCGCGCCCGGCGAAGAACGCCGCACCTTCCTCGAGCGCGCGCGCCAGACGCTGCTGTCGCTCAACCCGCGTCCCGATCGGGACCACTAGCATGACCAGGCAAAGAGACTTCGTATGACACTGCCGCCAATGCATGAAACCGTCATCCTGCTGGCCGGCCTGATCTGCGTGCTGACCATGGCGAGCATCGTTGCCGGTATCCTCTCATGGCGGGCGCCGAAGCCGCTGCCCTCGACGCTCGTCAACTTGAACCAGCGCATCAACGCCTGGTGGGTGATGGTGCTGGCGATCACCGTCGCCTTCTTCTTCGGCCGCACCGGCATGACCATCCTGTTTGCGCTGATCTCGTTTGCCGCGCTGCGCGAGTTCGTGACGCTGACGCACAGCCGGCGCAGCGACCACTGGGTGCTGCTCGGCATGTTCGGCATCATCATTCCCTTCCAGTACTGGCTGGTGTGGACCGCCTGGTACGGGCTCTTCACCATTTTCATCCCCGTCTACTGCTTCCTCTTGATGCCGGCGGTCACCGCGCTCAACGGCGACACCGAGCGCTTCCTCGAGCGCGTGTCCGCGCAGCAATGGGCGGTCATGATCTCGGTCTACTGCGTCAGCCATGTGCCGGCGCTGCTGACCCTCAACGTGCCCGGTTTCGAGGGCCGCAACCTCCTGCTCATCGCCTTCCTGATCATCACCGTGCAAGGCAGCGACGTGCTGCAATACATTTTCGGCAAGCTGTTCGGCAGGCATCTTCTGTCGCCCTCCGTCTCGCCCTCGAAGACCTGGGAAGGGCTGGGCGGCGGGCTGGTGGCATCGAGCCTTCTCGGCGCGCTGCTGTCGTTCCTGACGCCGTTCTCGCCGCTGGCGGCGGCAGGCGTCGCCTCCATCGCCTGCCTGATGGGGTTCCTCGGCGGGCTGGTGGCGTCGGCGATCAAGCGCGACCAGGGCGTCAAGGACTGGGGTCACCTGATCGAGGGTCACGGCGGCATGATGGACCGCGCCGACAGCCTGGTCTTCGCCGCACCGGTGTTCTTCCACATCGTCCGCTATTTCTGGACGTGAGCGAAGCCGTTCAATCGCGGATGGCCCGGCCTGCCTGCTGCAGCAATTCGAAGGCGGCGAAGCGCTTGTCGTGCCAGGGCACGAGGTCGCCACCGGCCGGGCGATAGATGTCGCCGATGCGCGACATGCCGGTCATCGCCGCGATCACATCGGGAAATTTTTGCGCCGCCACCGCAGCCAATATGGCTGAGCCGAGCAGCACCGGTTCGGGCGAGGTCGAACCGGCGACGGTCAGGCCTGTGGTGTCGGCCAAAAGCTGACGTACCAGCTCGCTTTGCGCCGCACCGCCGCTGACGACGATAGTGTCGATGGCAATGCCTTTTTTGGCCATCGCCGCCAGGATCTGGCGAACGCCGTAGCCGATGCCCAGCAGGCCGGCGACATAGAGCGCGACCAGACTGTCGAGGGACGTGTCCATGCCAAGCCCGGCGATCAGGGCCTTGGACTCGGGATCGGCGAAGGGCGAGCGGTTGCCGAGGAATTCCGGCACGACATGCAGTCCATCGGCCAGGTGCGCTACTGCGGACAGGTCGGCGGACTGTTTCGCCGCCTGCTGACCAAGCCAAGCGGTCAGGCCGAGACCTTCCGCCTTGGCTTTTGCGGATGCCTCAGCCGTGGCCGGATGGAAAGCGACGAGGTGGTCGATTGCAGCACCCGCCGCCGATTGCCCGCCTTCATTGAGCCAAAGCCCCGGCACCATCGAGGAAAAATACGGACCCCAGACGCCGGGCACGAAGGCCGGCTCGCTGGTGCTGGCCATGGTGCAGGCCGAAGTGCCGAACACATAGGCCATGCGCGACTGCAAGGTGCCGACGGAGCCCTGCCCGCCAACCGTGCCGACTCCCCCGGCATGGGCATCGATCAGTCCGGCAGCAACCGGCGTTCCCGGCAGCAGGCCGAGATCGGCCGCGGCGGCCTCAGTCAGGCCTTGGGCAAGTGCCGTGCCGCCTTCGACGATTTCGGTGCCGATGCGGGCAAAGCCTTCATCGGCGAGCGCGCCGAGGCCGACGGCACGGAAATAGGCGTCGTCCCAGCGCCGCTCATGACCGAGATAGGTCCATTTGCAGGTCAGCGTGCAGATCGAGCGCGCCAGGCTGCCGGTTGAGCGCCAGGTCAGATAGTCCGTCAGGTCGAAGAAATGCTCGGCCGCATCGAAGGTGGCGGGCAGGTTCTCGCGCAGCCACAGCAGCTTCGGCGTTTCCATTTCCGGCGAGATGGTGCCGCCGACATAGTCGAGCACGGCGTGCTTGCCGGCATTGATGCGCTGCGCCTGGTCGAGCGCGCGGTGATCCATCCAGACGATGATGTTGCGCTGGCTGTCGCCGGAACTGCCGGCCGGCAACGGCGCGCCATCCTGGCCGACCACGACCAGCGAACAGGTGGCGTCGAAGCCAATGCCGGCAATGTCGCGCCCGGCAAGCCCCGACTCCGTCACCGCCTCGCGCACGCTGGCGCAAACCGCGCGCCAGATGTCCTCGCTCGACTGTTCGGCGATTTCGCCGGGCTCGATGAACAGAGCGATGTCGCGCTTCGCCGAGGCAAGCATGGTGCCCTTGCTGTCGAACACCCCCGCCCTGGCACTGCCAGTGCCGACGTCGATGCCGAGGAAGTGGGACATGGGAAACCTCAGAAGTTAGGCAGTAGGCAGTAGGCGAGATGGTCGGCAGTGAATGGTCAGTTGCAAGAGCCTCTCCCCATTCCCTGCTGCCTAACGCCTAAGGCCTAACGCCTACTGCCTCACAAATCATTGCTCTGCGGCAGGATCACCAGATCCCTGATGGTGACGTTCCTTGGCCGCGTCAGCATGAACAGCACGGCTTCGGCGACCTCGACCGGCTGAATCAGGCCGCCCTTGGCCAGTTCATCCTCGAGCTTGTCCTTCGGCCAATCGCTGATCAGCGCTGTCACCACCGGCCCCGGCTGCACCGCGCCGACGCGCAGGCCGTGCGGGGCGACCTGGCGGCGCACCGTATGGACGAAGGCCTGCACGGCGTGTTTCGACGCTGTGTAGATCGGCTCCCAGACCACGGGCACCAGTCCGGCGATCGAAGACGTGACGATGATGTCGCCGGTCTTGCGTTCGACCATATGCGGCAGCACGGCGTGGATGGAACGAAAGACCGCATTGATGTTGAGGTTCAGCATGCGGTCCCAGGCATCCGGGTCGCCTTCGAGCACCGGGCCGCCGACATAGGCGCCGGCATTGGCGTGGAAGATATCGAGCTGGCCTGCCTTGTCCAGGATTTGCGGCATCATCGTCGCGACGCTGGCCGGCTTCATCAGATCGATCACCAGCGGGATCGCGTTGGGACCGAGTTCGGTGCAGACGCTTTTCAGCGCGTCTTCGGCGCGATCGACGAGCACAACGCGAACGCCGGCGGCAATCAGCGCTCTCGCGCATTCCAGGCCTATGCCCGACGCGGCGCCGGTGATCGCCGCGACTTTTCCACTCAAATCCTGAGCCATTCTTCTATCCTCGTATTCTCTGTTGGTTCAGGCTCGGCCGTGGGAAACCCGCGAGCGGCGTGCCAGGGAGTCGACGATGACCGCAATTGCCAGAACGGCGCCGGTGATCATGTAGCGAAGCGACGATGACAGATCGAGCAAGGTCAGCCCGCTGGCGATCGACTGGATGACGATGATGCCGAGCAGCGCGGAATAGGCGCTGCCACGGCCGCCAAACAGGCTGGTGCCGCCTATGACCGCCGCCGCAATGGCGTTGAGGTTGACGTCGCCGGTGCCGGCCTGCTGGCTGGCGGAGGCCAGCCGCGCCGCCGACAGGACGCCGCCGAGGGCGGCAAACATCGAGCACATGACGAAGGCGCTGAGGTAGATCGAGCGCACCTTGATGCCGGCCCGGCGCGCCGCTTCGCGGTTGCCGCCGACGGCGGTCATCGAGCGGCCCCATTGGGTGCGGGTCAGCGCATAGTTCATCGCCACCACCAGGCCGACGAACAGGCCGAACATCCACGGTATGCCGCGCGCCTGGTTGAGATAACCGACGATCAGTTCTAGCAGGATGGTCAGGGCGGCGACGCGCACGATGAGGCCGCCGACAGACGGCGCCGACAAATTGACGGCCCGGCGGCGGCTGACGGTTCGCAGGCCGGTGATCAGCATGACGATGCCGGGCAATGCCGCCAGTGCATAGGACAGCCAGTCCGGCATGACCAGCAACTGGCCGAAATTCACCAGGTTCGAGCCATAGGGCAGATTGATCGAGCCGGTGGAGCCCAGAATATACAGCTGCAGGCCCAGCACGGCGAGCAAGCCGGCCAGCGTCGAGACGAAACTCGGCATGCCGAGCCGGTTGAACAGCAAGGCATAGAGCGCGCCGATGAAACCGCCGACGGCAATCGCGGCGAGGATGGCGAGCGCCACCGGCCAGCCCTGGTTGACCCACAGCGTGCCCACCATGGCCGAGGCAAAGCCGCTGATCGAGCCGACCGACAGGTCGATCTCGCCGACCATCAGCACGAAGACTATGCCGAGCGCGATGACGCCGACGGTCGAGCAGTCGAACAACAGATTAACGAGGTTGCTTGACGAAACGAACACCGGGTTGAGCGCGGTGAACACGCTCCAGATGATGACCAGGCCGACGATGACCGGCAACGAGCCGAGGTCGCCGGAGCGGACGCGGTCGAAGAAGGCGCTGATGGCGCCACCGACGCCGGCCTGGTGCTTGACGCGGACGTCGCTGCGGTCGAGCGCCGTCGACGAAGAGGTGTCCTGCTTGGGCTCCGCGCTCATGGCCGCTGCTCCTGGTTGTGCGCTTGTTCGGCGGCCTTGCGCCGTTCGGCGCGGCGCGACACTGCATTGTTGGCGGCGCCGGTGATGGCGCTGACCAGTTCCTGGTTCGAGGCGTCGGGTTCGAAGACGCCGTTGTTGCGGCCGAGCCTGAGCACGACGATGCGGTCGGCGACGGCGCGCACGTCCTCCATATTGTGACTGATCATCAGCACGCCGAGCCCACGCTCGCGCACCCGGTCGATGAGGTTCAGCACTTCCGCCGTCTGGGCGACGCCAAGAGCGGCGGTCGGCTCGTCGAGCAGGATGACCTTGGGGTCGAGCAGCAGCGAGCGGGCGATCGCCACGGTCTGGCGCTGGCCGCCGGACAGCGAGGCGACCGCCTCGCGGACGCTTGGAATACGCGCCGACAATTCGTTGAGCAGCGTCCAGGCGCGAATTTCCATCGCCACCTCGTCCAGCCGCAGCGGGTTGATCTCCTTGCCTAGAAAGATGTTGGCGACGACGTCGAGGTTTTCGCACAGTGCGAGATCCTGGAAGACGGTGGCGATGCCGAGCGTCAGCGCGGCGCTCGGGTCGGGCATCGTCACTTGCCTGCCGCGGAAATTGATGGTGCCCGAGCTCGGCTGGTGGACGCCGGCCAGAATCTTGACCAGCGTCGACTTGCCGGCGCCATTGTCGCCGACCAGCGCCACCACCTCGCCGGCATGGACATCGAGATCGATATCGGTGAGCGCCGAAACGGCGCCGAAATTCTTCGAGATGCCGCGCAGGCTGAGCACCAGCTCGCCTGCCGAAACCGGTCCGTCAGAGATGTCAGACATGGTGGCAAACCTTTCCGGATGGGCGGTCAAGAGTGACTGCGAACTTCCGGCCGCCGCAAGGGCGGCCGGAAAGCAGGATCAGGATTCTAGGTCATCCTTTTATGCATGTCGTTATCCCAAAACCGCTGCGCACTTTTGGGGCGACCTGCATTGTCACTTTGTGATGCCGAGCTTCTTGCAGCCTTCGGCATAGCGGTCGACGCAAAGCTCTTCGGCGGTGTTGATCTTCTTGTCGATGATCTCGGCCTTGAGGTTTTCCTGCGTCACCACCGCCGGCGTGAACAGCTGCGACGGGGTGTCGTAGAGGGTCATTTCGGCCTTCGGCGTCTCGCCCGACAGAAGCTGGACGGCGACGTTGGCTGCAGCCGCCGCAACGATCTCGCTCGGCTTGGAGATGGTGTTGTACTGGTCGCCGGCGATGATCAGCTGCAGGGCGGCGATGGTCGCATCGTTGCCGGTCACCGGCGGCACCGGATCGACACCGGCGGCCTTGAAGGCGGCGATGGCGCCACCACCGGTGCCGTCATTGGCCGCAACGACGCCGACGATCTGCGTGGAGAAGCGGGTGATCTGGCCGCTTGCCCATTGCTGCGCCTTCGGCGGCGCCCATTCCGGCGTGTCGTATTCGGCAAGGATCTTGTAGCCGCTGTTGTCGAGGCTGGAATGGATGCCCTTCTTGATCAGCCCGGCGGCCGCGTCGGTCGGCGATCCGTTGATCTGCAGCAGGCCGCCGCTGGCGGGGTCGACCTTCAGCGCCTTGAGGTGTTCGACGAGCGAGTCGGCAATGGCCTTGCCGATGCCTTCATTGTTGAACGAGACGTAGAAGTCGGCAGGTGCGGTCGGGATCGGGCGATCATACGCGATGACCTTGACGCCTTGGCTCTGCGCCAGCTTGACCAGCGAGGCGGCGGCGGTCGAGTCGACAGGGTCGAGCACGATCGCCTTGGCGCCTTGCGAGATCACCGAGTTGAACTGCTGCTGCTGGCGCGAGGCGTCGGCATCGGCGTTCTGGTAGATCACCTTGCAGCCGGGGCAGAGTTTTTTCATCTCGGCGACGAAGCCGGGATAGTCGTGCTGCTCGTAGCGCGTCGAGGCCTGGTCGGGCATCAAGAAGGCGACCGTGGCGTCGGTAACCGGGGCGGCAAAGGCAGCGGTGCCGCCAAGAAGAGAAAGAGTGAGCGCGATGGCTCCCGTCGATTTCCAGGCAAATCTGGTCATTTCGATAGCTCCGTTTCAAGGAATGGTTTCATGAAGCCTTGGACACCACATGGCGCCGGGCCTTGACTGCAGTCGGCTGTTGCGAGGAACAACGGAGCACTTGATCCGTGCTGCGCATCCTCTTGATATCTCTGGATTTCGGGACAAGCGATCTCCAGCACGGGGCGCCTCCAACGCACCCCGCGTTCTTACCTCAGTAAATGTCTAGGCTCCTCCCGGTCCTCCCTGTTAGGCGGCAATCTCCGCGCTGACGTTTTCCGCCAGCAGGGCCCTGAAGCGCGAAGGCGACATGCCTTTCTGGGTCAGGAACTGGCGGTTGAAATTCGAGATGTTGTTGTAGCCGGCGGCGTAGCAGATCTCGGTGATCGGCATGTCGGCCTCGCTCATCAGCAACTGGCAGGCAAGGTTGATGCGCAGCCGGTTGACGTACTGAACCAGCGCCATGCCGGTATGACGGCGGAAGCTGCGCGAAAACGCGCTCGGGCTGCGCCCGGCAATCGCCGCCAGATCGCTTTCGCTGAACGGCTCGGTCAGGTTGGCGTTGATAAAGGCAAGCGCCTTGTTGACGCCGGCCGACATGAAGCCTGAGGGATCCGGCAGATAGCTGGCGCTGGTCAGCGTCCGTACATCGGCGGCGCGGCTCAGAATATCGATCAGCTCCATGAACAGCGCGATGCGGCGAACGCCTTGCGCCTCGACTAGTTCGGCCAGCACAGGTGCGGCGAGCTTGGCGGTAGCGGTGGAGAACAGCGCGCCGCGGCGGCTGAGCTCGAGAATGTTTTCACAACCGGCAAGTTCCGGCAACGCGGCGGTGGCGTCTGCGATGAACTCTTGCGAGAATTGCACGACGCGGCCGCGCAGCGGCACGCTGGCGCCTGCCGGCACGTCGCTAACCCAATTGTGCGGCAGGTTCGGGCCAGTGAGCACGAGATTGCCGGGCTCGAACTCGCCGATGAAGTCACCGACGAAATAATGGCCCGTGGTGGCGACGACGTGATGGATTTCGTATTCGGGATGGAAGTGCCAGCGCACCGTGCGGAAGGGGTAGCCGTGGGCCCAGGCCTTGAACGACTCGCCGCGTCTGATCTGGACGACTTCCAAGTCCGGATTCATGTCAGTTCCTCCCGGCGCCGGTCCGGTCATGCGACCAGTTGCAGTGCCATCTCCCGCAGGCCGCGTTTGCCGCTCTCTGCAGTGATCGAAGCTTAGGCGGCAATTCATGCAGCCGCCACCACGGTGTGTCCACCTCACTGATACTTTTTTGACGTTTTTGTGGTCAAGGCGATACGTTTGCGAGTACGCGGGAGAGATCAGGCCCCGCTTGCGAGACGGTGACGACGCAAACGATGTCGCCGGCGGCGAGAGCTGGTCGCTCGATTTCGGCTCCGTCACAGTGATAATATGCAAAGGGAGCGGATCGGCATGACAAGGACGTTCACCTACTCCGGCAGCCCTGCGCATATTGTCTTCGGCAATGGCGCGTCGTCCGAGGTGGGCACCTGGATCGAAAAACTCGGCTGCAATCGCGCGCTGGTGCTGTCGACGCCGCATCGGGCTGCCGACGGCGAGGCGCTTGCCAAGTCCCTCGGCGCGCTGGCGGCCGGCACCTTTTCGGGCGCCGCCATGCACACGCCGGTCGAGGTAACCCAAACGGCAATGGCCAAGGCGACCGAGGTCAAGGCTGACTGCGTTGTCGCGCTTGGCGGCGGCTCTACCACCGGTCTCGGCAAGGCGATCGCCTGGCGCACCGACCTGCCGCAGATCGTCATCCCGACCACCTATGCCGGCTCGGAGGTGACGCCGATCCTCGGTCAGACCGAGAACGGCGAAAAAACCACAATGCGTGACGCAAGGATCCTGCCGGAAGTGGTGATCTACGATCCAGAGCTGACCGTCGGCCTGCCGATAGCGATGAGCGTCGCGTCAGGACTCAACGCCATGGCGCACGCGGCCGAAGCGCTTTACGCGCAGGATCGCAATCCGATTTCCACCCTGATGGCGAAAGAAGGATTGCGCGCCATGAAGGCGGCGCTGCCGGTGTTGACCAAGGAGCCTGGAAACATCGATGCACGGGGCGATGCGCTTTACGGCGCCTGGCTGTGCGGTACGGTGCTCGGCGCCGTCGGCATGGCGCTGCATCACAAGATCTGTCACACGCTCGGCGGCTCTTTCGACATGCCGCATGCCGAGACGCATGCGGTGATGTTGCCGCACACGATCGGCTTCAACGCCGCCGCGGTGCCCGACTTGTTGAAGCCGGTCGCCGACTTGTTTGGCGGCAGCGCCGGTAGCGGTCTCCAGGATTTCGCCAAGGCGGTCGGCGCGCCCCTTACATTGAAAGAACTCGGCCTCAAGCAGGCCGATCTCGACCGCGCCGCCGAGATTGCGACCAGGAACCCATACTGGAATCCGCGGCCTTTCGACCGCGCCGCAATCCGCGCCCTGTTGCAGGACGCGTGGGAGGGAAGGCGCCCGCAAAACTGACGGCAACAAGCAAGGAACTTACCCGCCGCGAATTCATCAGGAAGACCGCCATGAGTGGCTCCGCCTGATCGGCGCAGGCCGCTCACGCTTTTGTGCGCGTGAAAAACTGCGCGGCTCGAAAAGCCCATTGACATCAACCGTATTTTCGACGCAAACGTTATATTGTTACTGTTATACAGTTACACAGCCCGCCTCTCCGGCGACATACCTTTCAGACTGCAAGGAGACCACGGATGCGTCGCATTCCCTTTCTCGCCGCGCTGCTCGTCGCGGTGCCGCTTTTGACCGGCACGGCTGCCCGCGCCGAAGACAAGCTGACCATCGTGGCGGCCGAGAATTTCTATGGCGACCTTGCCCGCCAGATCGGCGGCAGCAACGTCACCGTCACCAGCATCCTGGCCAATCCCGACGACGATCCGCATCTGTTCGAGACCAGCCCGTCGACGGCGCGCACCATCGCCGACGCCAAGATCGTCATCTATAACGGCGCCGACTACGATCCGTGGATGGACAAGCTGCTGTCGGCCTCGACAGCCAAGGATCGCACGACCATCGTCGCCGCCGACCTGATCGGCAAGAAGTCGGGCGACAACCCGCATCTGTGGTACGACCCGGCGACGCTGCCGGCCATCGCCAAGGCGCTGAGCGCCGACCTTGCCAAGCGCGATCCGGCCAATGCCGTGTATTATGAGACGAACCTGAAGGCATTCCAGACCTCGCTCGAGGCCATTGACGAGGAAATCGCCGACGTCAAGAACACCTATGCCGGCACCGAGGTGACGGCTACCGAGCCGGTCTTCGGCTACATGGCGGAAGCGCTCGGTCTCAAGATGCTGAACTACGATTTCCAGGTGGCCTTGATGAACGATGCGGAGCCGAGCGCCACGCAGGTGGCGGCGTTCGAAAACAGCCTGAAGGACGGCTCGGCCAAGATCCTGTTCTACAATTCGCAGGTGACCGACGAGGCAACGACAAGGCTGCTCGACATCGCCAGGCAGAACAAGGTCACGGTCATCGGCGTCACCGAGACGGAACCGGCGGGCCAGACGATCCAGACCTGGTTCGGCGGCCAGATCGACGCGGTCCAGAAGGCGCTCGCCGCCCGCACACAATGAATGTGACTGCGAATGAATGTGACTAAATGAACGCAATCGAATTCGACAAGGTCACGCTGACCTATGGGGGACGCCGGGTTTTATCCGACGTCTCCTTTTCTCTACCGCAAGGCGCCTTTATCGGCCTGCTCGGCGCCAATGGCGCCGGCAAGACGACGATGCTGCGCGCCATTCTCGGCCTGATCAAACCGGCCGGCGGCGCCATTTCGGTGCTCGGCAAAGCGCCGACGCGCGGCAACGCCGACATCGGCTATATGCCGCAGGCGCGGCGCGCGCTTGGCGATGTCGGCGTCAGCGGCCTCGACTTCGTGCTGAGTGCCGCCGGCGGGCATCGCTGGGGCTGGCCCGTCGCATCGGCTGCCGAGAAGGAGGCGGCGTGGAAGGCACTTGAAGAGGTGGGCGCCGGCAGCCTCGCGCGCCGTCCCTTGGGCGAGCTTTCCGGTGGCGAGCGCCAGCGCATCCTGATCGCGCAATCCTTGATCGGCAATCCGCAACTGCTGCTGCTCGACGAGCCGCTGATCAGCCTCGATGCAGGCCATCAGCGCGCGATCATCGACCTGGTGCATCAGATCGGCGAGCGGCTCGGCATTGCCGTGCTGTTCTGCTCGCACGAGATCAACCCGCTGCTGCGCGCCGTCGACCGCGTGCTCTATCTCGGCAACCGCAAGGCGGCGATCGGCTCCGTCGACGAGGTCATCAGCGGTCCGGTGCTGTCGAAACTCTACGGCACGCATATCAATGTGGTGCGGGTTGCCGGCCGCATCTTCGTCATGGCCGACGATGTCGAACTGGAGAGCGGGGCGCATGTCCACGATCTTTGACTATGAATTCATGCGCAACGCCTTCTATGCCTGCACCATCGTCGGCATCGTTTCGGGCGCGGTCGGCTATTTCCTCGTGCTCCGGGGCCAGACCTTCGCCGGTCATGCGCTCTCCCATGTCGGCTTTCCCGGGGCCACCGGCGCCGGCCTGATCGGGCTGTCGCCGTTTCTCGGCCTCACCGTGTTTACCGTCGCCGCCGGCATCGGCATCGGCCTGCTCGGCGAACGCGCGCATCGCGACGTCGCGATCGGCATCGTTTTGACGCTGTCGCTCGGCTTGGGCTTGCTGTTTCTGCATTTCTACACCGCCTTCGCCTCGCAGGCGACCAACGTGCTGTTCGGCAATGTGCTGGGCATCAGCCTGCGCACCGTTATCGTGCTTGCGGTGCTGGCGGTGGCGATCCTTGTCGCGCTTTTGCTGATCGCGCGGCCGCTGCTGTTCGCCAGCCTGCAGCCGGAACTCGCCGAAGCGCGCGGCGTGCCGCTCACTCTTGTCTCGACCCTGTTCATGGTGCTGGTCGCCGTCGCCACGTCCGAGGCGGTGCAGATCGTCGGCGTGCTGCTCGTCTTCGCGCTGATGGTGGCGCCTGCAGCCACCGCGCTCAGGCTTACCAGCGGCGTCGGAGCCGGCGTGCTGACGTCCATCGCGCTTGCCGTGATCATCGCCTGGATCAGCCTGACGCTCGCCTTCCTGACCGACTGGCCGACGAGCTTCTGGATCACGGCGCTGGGCGCGGCGGCCTATGTCGTCAGCGGCATGGTCCGGCGCCCGTCCGTCCGAGAGACTCAGAGCGCCGACGCCGGCCCCTGAGGCTTGCCCTCCGGCAGGTCGATCGGGCCGGCTGGGGTGCAAAACTGACGTGAGGGAAATACACCCAAAAAAAGTCAGGTCTACAACCGGGCTCCTGAAACGTTTCAGCCGCGAAAGACAAATTCATCCAATCGCCTAGATCGCGACCTCTGTCGCGCCAAAGGTCCGCTCCGGAGCGGCCGGAACACCCGGAAAACCGCCATTTCAAGCGCATTTTGCAGCGGCGAATGGCTTGCGGGAGGCCGGCTGGAAAGCTGGTCGGGAGGCGCAAAAGGGACCTCCCGCGGCCATTGCGGGCGGCGTTGACAGACCGCGGTGCTGCATGCGTATAGCAAGCCATGGGTCACGCCATGGCCGTGGCGGTTGAGACGGGGCTGGGGGGTTTCGTAACAACAGCATTGACGGCCCGGCGCCGGACGGGCGGCATGCACTCTCGAAGTGCGCCGCTCGCTCTTGGCTGACGCGCCGGCGACCCGGCAGCAGTCCTGGCCTGCGTTCTCTCGACCAGGCCCCGCAGAACGCCATCGTCTCAGCTTTTCGATCCGCATCGGTTCGAAGCGAACGAGGTGACGCCCTCTTAACCGATATTCGCTTCGCTACGTCCCCCTCCCCCTGCTGGGCGAGGGGGACGCTGGCGATGAACCGCGCCGGCCGAGGTGTATCGGCACCGATCAGGAACTGCCGACGACGCGATAAAGCAAGCCTGACGACGAGCCGATCAGGCGACCCTGGCGACGTCGATCAAGCAAGCTTGACGACGAAGTGCTTGGTTACCGGCTCGAGGATCTGCCAGGTGCCCTTGAAATCGGCTTCGACCACGAACGCATCGCCCGGACCGACCTCGACCGGCGTGCCGCCATCGGGCGTGATGATGATGCGGCCGGCGATCATGTGCACGAACTCATAGTCGGTGTAGGTGGCGTGATAAGTGCCGGGCGAGGCCCGCCAGGTGCCCGACAGCACCTTGCCGTCGGCGGTGGTGTGCTGCACGGCGGTCTGCATGGTCGGCCGGCCCGCGACAACGATCCAGCCCGGTAAGTCGCCGCCCTCGGCATGCTCGACAGCGCCGAATTTGAAAATGGTGGTGTTGGTCATGGGAGGCTCCGTTTGAATTGCATGGCTGCCGGTTGGATAGCCGATTGCGTGTGACGGGGGCAACGCAAGGGCCGACCCCGGATGTCGGAGATTTGGCGAAGGAGGCGGTGGCCGCGCGTGGAGCGCCTGCCTGCATTGCCGCCAGCGCCGCGCAGCCTTCCACGGCGCGCGCGGCCGACTGTATTCTCTCCTTTGAGACGGTGACGCCGAAGGCCTGCGTGTTCGGCAACAAGGATGCCGGCCGCTCGATTGCGCTGTTCGGCGACTCGCATGCCGACCACTGGTCGACGCCGCTGATCGAGGCCGCCGAGAAGAACGACACCAAGGTCGTCACCTGGCTCAAATCCGGCTGCCGCGCCTCGCGGCTGACGGTATGGGCGACCAAGCTGAAGCGGAACTACACCTAATGCGATCAATGGCGCGCGCAATCGATCCGGCAGATCATCGCCGCGCGGCCGAACCTGGTGGTGATCTCGGAGATCGCGCTGGACAGCCTGGACAAGATGTCGGCCGGCACGCAGGCGCCTGTCAGCCAGGATGCCGACGGGCGCGCCGGCCTGCACGCGACGCTGGAAGCGTTCAGCCAGGCCGGGCTTAAGGTTGCCGTTATCCGCGACGTGCCGTTCAGCGACGATCATGTCGACACTTGCGTGTCGCGCGCGCTGTGGCGCGGCGAAAAGCCGTCGCTGTGCGACCAGAAGCGGGCCGACTCCGCCAACGACGCCGGCGCGGCGAAAGAGCGCGACATCGTGCGCGCCGTGCCCGGCGCCAGCTACATCGACATGACCAGCCAGTTCTGTAACGCCAGCACCTGCCACGTCTTCATCAACGGCAAAATCGCCTACCGCGACCAGCATCATCTGGCGACGCCGTTCGCGGAGACGCTGGAGCCGGCGGTGGAGAGGGCGCTGTTTTAGGGTGTGTGGTGAGGTAGGGAGCCGTTGGCGCCGCTGTTCTCGACGAGCAGAGCCTAGGCACCATCAACCCTCGCCGCGTCCGGTCAAGATTGTTCAATCATCCCAGCTATATCCACTCGATGGACTCCGGTATGGTACATCATCAGCGCGGGAAGATTAACGTGACATCGGCAGCCATATTTACTGATCTCCTCCATTTCAAAATCAGCTCAGCACTTAAGCGAGTTATCGGCCGGGACCTGATAACCGATGAGTTCGTGGCGATCTTTGAGTTGGTGAAGAACGGCTTTGACGCACGTGCCAGCCGAGTCGATATCGTTTTCGATCGTGGCCGTCTGTTCATCATCGACAACGGCAAGGGCATGTCGCTTCAAGACATCACAGGGAAATGGCTGTTTGTGGCTTACTCGGCCAAGAAGGATGGGTCCGAAGATGGCGTTGACTACCGCGATCGGATTGGAGCCCATCGATCCTACGCTGGAAGCAAAGGTGTGGGCAGATTCTCCTGTGACCGCCTAGGCGAAACCTTGCGCATGCAGACACTCCAGGCCAACCATGGAGGACCCGTGGAAGTCGTCACCGTGGATTGGGATCTTTTCGAGCGAAATGCGAAAGAAGAGTTTGCGGATGTCCCTCTGGTCCACGAGACGAGACCGGCCTTTGAGCTGCCCGAAAGCGTTGGGTCTATGAGCTCAGGAACTGTGCTCGAAATTGGCGGCCTGCGCGAGGCCTGGGGCCGAGAAAAGCTTCTTCGCCTACGGGCTGCGCTTGCGAAACTAATCAACCCTTTTGGCGGAACCAGCGATCAATTCGAGGTCCAACTGCTAGCATCGGCCGAGGCCGATGAAGACGCCGCCGTAATCGCTAAAGCTGGATCGGCGGGACCGCCGCAGACTGGTGTGGTCAACGGCCCAATACAGAACTTCATCTTCGACACGCTGAAGGGCAAGACAACTCATCTGGAAGTCAGTGTCTCCGACGATGGTGCCTACCTCCAGTCGACACTCACCGATCGGGGCGCACTAATCTACCGGATTCGAGAGCCCAATACTAAGTATCCACTCCTCGCCGGTTCGGGCTTTAGCTGCAACCTATTCTATCTCAACCGATCGGCCAAACACACGTTCACCCAGCGAATGGGCGTCCCATCTGTGCAATTCGGGTCCATCTTTCTCTTCAAGAATGGGTTCAGGATTTTCCCGATCGGCGAGGAGGGCGTTGACACTTTTGGGATCGATCGCCGCAAGGCCCAGGGTTACAACCGCTTTCTGGGCACGCGCGACGTGATTGGGCGGATCGATGTTAGCGGTTCGGATGAATTGTTTCGGGAATCAACCAGCCGCGATCAAGGCCTGATCGACACCCCTGCCTATATGCAACTCGAGGATTGTTTTGACGAAAAATGCTTTCGCCGATTGGAACGCTACGTCGTCGGCGTGAATTGGAAGGACGCCCTCGACCTTGACGTCGAGGACACGTCGCGCCTGCAGGGCGATAATGCCAGCGCGCGGATCACCGCAATTGTGACACAGCTCGCCGGCACGGAGGGCGTCGAGCTCCTCGAATTCAACCAAGATCTCATCCGCATCCTCAACGAGCGCTCAGAGGCGTTTGTCGACACCTTATCTGGCCTGCGAGTCCTAGCCCAGAAATCGGCCGACGGTGCCTTGTTGGAGGAGATCGACGCTGCCGCTTCGCGGTTCGCGAATCTTCAGCGCGCGGAGGCCGCAGCGCGTGAAGCGGCTGACCGAGAGCGCACTGCTCGCCGAGAAGCAGAGCGCGCCGCCGCTGAGGCTGCCCAGCGGGCGGAGACCGCCACCCAAGAATTCGAGGAAGAGAGGAAGCGCAATCTCTTCCTAACATCACTCTCTAGCCTGGACCGTGATGTTGTCGAAATTCTACATCACCAGATCATAATCCACGCAGCCGCAATTAACGAGATCATAAACGGCCAGTTCGACCTACTCCGTGCCGGGGTCTTGCCCACCCGGGAGGATTTGATATCAACATTTGAGAATCTTTCGTTCCAAAATCGGAAGGTCATTTCGACTGCACGTTTCGCAACAAAGGCCAATTTCCGCCTGGATTCGGAAGCCATTGAAGAAGACCTTGCAAGATATATTGTCGACTACATCGGCGAGGTGGCGCCGATGTTCTCGGAAACCGGCATCCGCATTCGTGCCCAATCGGAAGCCATCGGATTGGTTCGAAGATTCAAGCCGATCGAGGTTTCGATCCTAGTGGACAACCTAGTAAGCAATGCTGGAAGGGCTAACGCTTCAGAGATCAGTTTTACGCTCGACCAACCCTCCAACAAGGAGTTGCGGATCGTAGTACAAGACGACGGCGATGGTTTTGCGCCAGCTGTCTCCGATCGTAGCCGACTGTTCGAGAAGGGATTCACGACCTCCACCGGCTCAGGCCTGGGGCTGTACCACGTCGCCCAAATCCTAGACGATTTGGGCGGTTCAATCACGCCGGAAGACTCGCCTAAGGGGGCACGGTTCACCATCCGCATTAGGGGCTAAGGGGCAATGCAACTCGACTATCGGATACTCTGGTTCGACGATCAGCAACAAGCGATCCGTCCGTTCGTGGATCGTGTTAGCGGCATCATTTCCCGCCTCGGTTTTGAGCCGAGGATTGAGCTGCGCATCATCACCGCCGATGTCGCCGATCCTCTTTCTGGCCTACCAGCACAGAGTAATGTCGATTTGGTTCTTATGGATTGGAAGCTAGGCGGCGATCATGACGGCGCTGACCTTGCGCGCAGACTGCGCCGATCGTTTCACCATACCGATATCATCTTCTACAGTTCCGAACCCGCGAAGACGCTGCGAGAGCTGATCTTCAAACAAGATATCGATGGTGTTTTTTGCTGCAACCGGGAACACTTGGGTGATCGGGCGAGCGGCATCATACAGGGCCAACTCCAACGAATCCTCGACCTGAACCACATGCGCGGTATCGTCATGGCCGCGACCAGCGATCTCGATCAGGGTATGGTGTCCTGCCTGGAGGTAGTCCAGAAAATTGTCTATTCCGATGATGGTGCAGGGTTTGCCGCCAGCGTTGCCGAGCAAGTCGCTGGTTCGCTTCGCAAAAAGGCTGACGAGATCGAGATACTGGGTAAGAAGGGCAAAGTCGCCAAGCTACTAAGGGAGCCGGCATTCGGCCCTGCATTGCGCCTTCAGATTCTCAGGGAGGAGGTCGCCAAGCTCGCTGACCGCGTTACTGAACCTCACCTGATCGAGCATCTGAGCAGCTATCATGAAGAGGTAATTACCCCCCGAAATGACTTCGCCCATCGAAAAGCTGAGATAAAAGATGGGAAGCTAATCCTAGAAGGACGAGACCAAGCCTTGGATCAGGAGTCTATGAAGGCGCTCCGTCTGCGGCTCCTAAAGCACTCGGACAATCTACAGGGTCTCCTGACCTTGCTCGGCGACTTGGCGAACGTCGCGGGCGAACCCAAGCTCGCCGAGCAGATCGCTGCCGTCGAGGCAGTCGTTTCTAATGCGGTCGACGCAGCGGCCACCCCTAACCTGCACGCCCCGAAAACTCCCCGCTAACGTTTAGGCAGTGGCGTTTTAATCGGTCACCCAATATCTCTGCCAAAAGCGGCGGGACGGCATTGGCGACCTGGGTGAACCGTGGGACTTCGATCCGTCTCAGGTGGCCACCAGTGGTGTATTTGCCGCGAAAAATAAACCAGTCGGGGAATGACTGTAGCCGTGCGTTCTCCCGAACGGTGAGCGTTCGGGGTTCCGAGTAGTGTAAGAGGTCATCAGGCATGCTTGTGACAGTCGGCGCAGGCTTGTTGGGATCCAGCACACGTGTCGCCAATTTCTTTATACCAAACTTGGCGCGCATCTTTGGGCTGAGCTGCCGAGTCGAGCGGTCCTCTTCCTTACAAATCTGGATTATATCGGCAAAGCGCTCTCGCACGATGGCAGTATGGTTGGCCAGACGAGTGTCTGAAGGTGCGCCCTCGTAGCCGTCGCGCATCGCCCGTTGATAGGCCGTAAGAGGCCCGCGATAGCCAATAGCCTCAAACCCTGCGCTGTCTGAGCAAGGCACAAGGTTGTTGCCGGCAATTTCAAGATCAGAGATCGCGTCCTTTGCCGTGGCCGAGGCCGATAGGCTATGCTTCTGTAATACCAGCGCCCTGCTCAAGCGCAAATCGTCGAGCGCTCCTAGTTGTAAACTGCAACCCTTGCGTGTCGCGACCAGGATGAATCGTGGCCGATTCTGAGGCACGCCAAAGTCACAGGCGCGGATAATAGTCGACTGCACATCATACTTTTGAGAGAGCTGGCGGGTTAGCTGCGCGGCGGCGTTCTCTCGAGCAGCCGCAACCCTTCCACCGCGAGCTTTGAAGTCTATGGTGAAGCCACGAACGTTTTCTAGGAGCAGGATTTTCGGCTGAAGGATTTCTACAAGTTCGAGGTATCGCTCAACCATAGTGTTGCGGGGATCATCTGCGCGACGCCGCCCGGCACTCGAAAAACCTTGGCAGGGCGGCCCCCCCGCCAGGAGATCCACGTGGCCTCGCAAGGCAAGCAATTGCTCGCGATGTTTAGCGATCAGACCTTCAACGGACCAGGGCTGCCTTGCAAGCCAGACTGGCCAGTCATAGGAATATCGAGCGTCGTCTTCCAGGAAATTTGCACTTAGTGTCGAAAAGGCAAAATTGTCTTTCTCGACGGCAAACAATCCACGCCAGCCCGCGCGGTGAAGCCCCAGGCTCAATCCACCGCAGCCTGCAAAGACATCTACATAGGTCGGCGAGCCAGGAATAATACCTTTGCTTGTGCCCCCGTCGGCTTGCTGCAGATTTGCCAGCATAAATGTCCCGCGATTTGATTGACTATGTAGCATTCAGGCTATCAGCGTCAGGTTTATTTTTCGACTCCGCAATTGGTCGATCCAAGGAACGCAATCAGCTGCACTGCGAGGGTATCCAGGTTGCCGACCTCACACTCCCAAACCACTAGAGCTCGCCAACCCTGGCTCGTCGCAGCTTCGAGATTTGCTGCGTCTCTCTCCTTATTCCGTGAAAACTTTGCTGACCAATAATCCTGTCGGCTATGCGGCAAGTGGCCGACCTTGCAACCCTCATGGTTGTGCCAGAAGCATCCATGTACGAATACAACCTTGCGCCGGCCGGGAAAGACGATATCTGGGCGACCTGGAATATCCTGTCGGTGCAAGCGATATCGATAGCCCAGTTGATACAGAAGTTGGCGGACTCTGAGCTCCGGCTTTGTATTGGTGCTGCGGATCAGTGACATGCGAGCGCTTCGCTCGGCGGGGCTCATTATGTCCATAATCGCTGGCTCAACACATTTGGTACCTCCGCGACATTGCCTAGACAAGAACGGCGTGGCGCCCCCCGCTCCAGCGGCATAAATAGGGCGCGGTTCGCTGCGAGGCTACCCTCATGTTTTGGTAGCTTATTCATGACGGCGCTACGTCGTCTACCGACCTCGGCCCTCACTCATCCCCTCGAACCATCCGCCAAATTCGCCGCCGCCCCCACGGGCATGGAGCGCGCGCTTCGAGTGGCCAGCGTCGAGTTGGCGACGAGCAGCATCGGACGACAAAATCGAGCTTGCCGTAGTCGGAGCAAATGTTGGGGCGAAGGCGCCCGCCCCGCTTGCAAATCTCCCCCCAAATGCCATCTAGATCACAGGCGCACCACCGGTGTGCCGGCATCCACGGGAGCATTCACTTTGACGCAGCGAAGCGGCAGTGCGGACCTGCCGCTGCATGGCGGGCGGGTTCCGAAATGGCTGGGCGAGCGCATGACGCGGCTGGGCGCGGTGCTGTGCGAGGCGATCATCCACCATTATGGCCGCGACGAGCTGTTGCGGCGGCTGGCGCATCCGTTCTGGTTCCAGTCCTTCGGCGCCGTCATGGGCATGGACTGGCACTCCTCAGGCATCACCACCTCGGTCGTCGGCGCGCTGAAGCGCGGGCTCAACCCGATGTCGCGCGAGCTCGGCATCCATGTCTGCGGCGGGCGCGGCGCGCATTCACGCAAGACGCCGCATGAGCTGACGGCGATCGGCGAGCGCGTCGGCATCGATGGCGCGGCGCTCGCCACCGCCAGCCGCCTGGTCGCCAAAGTGGACAGTGCGGCCGTGCAGGACGGCTTCGACCTCTATCTGCACGGCTTCATCGTCACCGACGACAGCCGCTGGGTGGTGGTGCAGCAAGGCATGAACGGCGACAGCCGCCAGGCGCGGCGCTATCACTGGCTGTCGGAAGGGCTGACAAGCTTCGTCGACCAGCCGCATGCGGCGATCGAGGGCGAGCGGCAGGGCGAGATCGTCAACCTGACCGACCATCGCGCCGCGCCGTCACGTAGCGGCCAGATCGACCTGTTGAAGACCATGAGCCCGGAACGGATCCTCGACGAGCTTGCCGTGCTGGAGCCGCCGCCGAAAGCAGCGCCTGCGAAACCGGCGGCGCAGCCGATGCTGCCCAATCTGGTGATGCCGGCGCATCACGACGTGCGCGAGAGCGACATCGTCATGCACCGGCTGCACGGCAACATTTCCGCCGCCATCGAAAGCGGGCCGGCTGATTTTCCCGAACTGCTGCTGGTGCCCGGCGTCGGCGCGCGCACGGTGCGGGCGCTGGCCATGGTGGCGGAAGTGGTGCACGGCGCGCCCTGCCGCTTCTCCGATCCGGCGCGCTTCTCGCTCGCCCATGGCGGCAAGGACCGCCACCCCTTCCCGGTGCCGCTGAAAGTCTATGACGAGACGATCGCGGTGCTGAAATCGGCCGTCGGCAAGGCAAAGCTCGGCCGCGAGGAAGAGCTTGGCGCGCTGAAGCGGCTGGATGGCGAAGCGCGGCGGCTGGAGCGCTACGTCACCGGGCCGAGCCTTAAGGAGATCGTCGCCGGCGAGTTCGACCAGTCGCACCTGCTTGGCGGGCGCAGTGTGTTTGGGTGGGAGACGGCGGCGGAGTATGAGCCGGTGAGGACGATCAAGAAAGGCGCTTGATGGCGGCCGGTTCGCGCCGCCCCTCATTGCCCTGCCGGGCGTTCGTCATTCGAAAAGCCAAGCAGTTGGCTTTTCGTCCGCTTTGCGGACCATTCCTCAACTCCCCGTATAGTGACGGGAGAAATATGCTGTCTTCGATGCTTTCGCCAATCGCCAACATTGCAAAGGGAGCGCCGCCGTGGCGGCAGCCAGATGAGGGGCGGCGCGGCGCCTGAAAAGTATGGCTCGTCAGAGCCTCGCCGAGTTTCGAGTCTGATTCAGAGAACCTCTCTAAGCGCCCTGTTTACGCTAGCAAATCCTCACGCTGCGCCCTTCAACAGGTCTTCCGGCCGACCCTCGACGAGCGCGGCAATATAGCTTTCCAGGTTGGTCGTGCCGCGCTCCGGGTTTTCCGGCTGCATCGGCTTGTCCAGCGTGGCCCCGGTCATGCGGGCATAGGACTCGGCCGCCGCTTTGGAGAAGCCTAGTTTTTCGTAGGTTTCTGTCCAGCGCTCCCGCGGCACCGTGACCACGCGCACGTTTTTGCGCAACGCCGCACTGAAGGCTGCGGCGACATCGGCGGCGGAGTAGCGCCGAGGGCCCTCGATATAGTGCGTGCCGGTCTTGTCCGCCGGCTCCAGCAGACGCCTCGCCGCGGCCTCGCCGAGATCCTGCGGCGCCACCATCGGCAGCTCGAAATCCGCCGGGAAGAAGGAGGTGATGACGCCGTCGCGCCGCGCCGTCTCCAGGGCCTGATCCCAGTTGCTCATGTAATAAGCGGCGCGGTTGATGCTTGCCGGAATGGCCTGGGCTTTCAGCTTCTGCTCGAGGCCGTAAAGGACGGTGAGATCGCCGACACCCTCGCCGGCCTGCGCGCCATAGGTCGATTCCGCTACCACTTTTTCGAGGCCGGAGCCCTCCAGTGCCGCCGCAATCGCGGCAACCGTCTTGCGCTCCTCGGCGTCGGTGTCGGTCGATGGATCGGCCGGCGGGTTGAGCAGAAACGCCCGCTTGCCGCGCCGCAAGACTTCACGCAGCGCCTCGACATCGAGCACATCGGCAACCGCGGCCTCCGCGCCCTGTTCAACCAACCATGCGGCCTTCGCCTCGTCGCGCGTCACCACCGTGACACCCTCGCCCTGCCGCAACAGCGCCATTGCCGCCGCCGAGCCGACATGGCCGGTACCTCCAAGAATGACATGCATGGTCTCGTCCTTCCCTTGCTGATTCATGCCGGATTAATGGCTGGGGCGGCGAAGGGTTCAAAAATCGGGGGATGATGCTGACAGGAGGTGACGCCGGCTTTTCTCGCAATGCACAGCGCAGGCGGCGTTCGCATCTTGCAAAAATTATGGAACGAGGTCGTGCCCAGCGAGTTATATTAGCGCGACCTTGAATAGGAGGCAGCTATGAGAAAGCTCCTGCTTGCTTCGGCTATCGCTCACTGCGGCGGCGGCGATGATCGCCCCGGCGAATGCCGGCGGGCGCGTCGTGATCGGCATCGGCAACGGCTACTATGACGATGACTACAATGACAGCTATGGCGACTATTACGATCGCTACGCTCCTCGCCCCTACTACCAGTATGATGCCTACGACAACGGCTTCAGGTACCACAGGTATCACAAGCACCATCGCCATTGCCGTATAGAGTTGGTCAAGCATTGGCGCCATCATCACAGGATCGTCGAGGAAATTCGCGTTTGCGAACGGTGATCCGATAGGGTGAAACCGGTCGGCCGGCATCTGCCGGCCGGCCGCTTCCTGCGCGGCTGCCGGCCTTATCGCGGCTTCCGCATCAGCATCATCCCGTAACCCACGGCCAAAAGGTCGAGCCCGACCTTCAACAGCTTCACCACCACATCTCGTCCCTCGCCGGTGCGTTCGGCGAGCGCCTTCACCGACTGGCCTTCGAGGCAGATTTTGCGAACCACCTCCGCCACTTCCCAGTGGGCCATGGCGGCGATGGCATGGGTGTGGGCGCGGCCGGCGTTGAGCACGCGGTCGGGGATGCCGCCATTGATGCGGCCGCCGTCAATTCGCTCTTCCCACGGCATCGGCCGCAGCCCGTCACGCGAGGCGCGCTCGAAATCGTCGCGAAACCGCTGGCCGGCCTCACGCTGCTGGCGGGTCAGCGAGGTGATGCCGACCAGCGGATCGACATTGCGCACCCGCACGATGCCGCCGGTCGCGGTGTAGCCGTCATTGGAGACCTCGTAGACGCGCCGCGCCTCTTCGGTGCCGACGCTCAACCGCTTGCGGCCGAAGCGATCGTCCTTCAGCGCGAAATCATGGCCGATCTCGCGGCGGATGCGCACCTGCTCGGCTTCGCCCGCAGGCAATTTCGGCGGTTTGGCTTTCTGCGCGGTTTTTTTGCTCATCGGGGGATCCTTGTGGGATTGGGTTGTTGAGCCGGAAGGTTGGCGTTCCTTCGCGCCCCCCTCTTCCCTGCCGGGCATCTCCCCCACGAGGGGGGAGATTGGCAGTTTCGGCGGCTGCGCCTCTGCAACGTTGGCAATTGGCGAAATCGGCGGCGATATCCGATCGCCCCCCTCGTGGGGGTTGAGGAGTGGTCCGCGAAGCGGACGGAAAGCCAATTGCTTGGCTTTCCGAGCGACGAACGTCCGGCAGGACAGAGGGGGGCGCTGTCCCGCCGGCTTTCGATCATTGGTGGGGTCGTCCGAAGGCGAGGAACGGAGCCCAGCCGCTCACACCACCTCCGCCACAGGCCGGTGGAAGCGCGCCTGATGGTATTCGCAGTAGCTTTTCAGCGCCCTTGTGCGCAGGCCGCAGCACAGCATCTCCAATCCCGGCCGGCTGCCGGGAGGGTCTTTGTCGGGGTCTTCCTCCAGCGTCAGGTCGAGCGGCGCGCGGCAGCGGTCGAACAGGCAGTCGATGAAGCGCATGGCGGCGACATGCGGCTGACGCCCGAGCGAGGCAGGGCGCGGCGCCGGCACATTGAAGCGGTAGATTTCGCCGTCCACCACCAGCCGTCCTTCGCCCGGGATCGAGGGCGCCGGACGGGCTGGCAACAGAGGCCTGGCCGATGGCTGACGGGTCGGTTTGGCGGCCGGTTTGACCGGCGCCGCCTGCTTCGAAACTCCTACTTCCCTTACGAGCTTGCTTGGCTGCGCCGGCGGATTCCTCTTGGCGGTATTCTCGTTTGCCGCAGTCTTCCCCGTCGCATTCTTCCTCGGTCGGCCGCCGGACCTGCCGCCTTTGGGGTTGGCGAAGCCGATGGTCTTCAACGCGCTGTTGCGGTGGACGATGCCGATGATGGCGTTGCGCGAGACCGGACTGCCGCGCAGCGCCGTGAAGCGGACGGCGATCCCTGTGGCCGACAGGCCATCCCTCAGCCAGACGGCGATCTCCTGCAATTCGGTCTCGGTATAGGCAGTCATGTCGGTATCCATTGATTGCGCGCGCAAAGGCCGGGCGCCGGCCCCGAGGGCCCACGGGAAAAAATCAGAGCGGATGGTCTGTGCGGTCAGCCGATACTGGCGGCCGGCAGCGAGCCGGCGAGATGCCGCAAGGCGGCTTCGGCGGCCGCTTTGGTGAGGGCGGAAACCGCCCTGCCCGTCAGCCGGTCGAACAGGATGACGGTGCCATCTTCCGTGCGGATGCAGGAAATACCCTGCCCGCCGGAGACAGCCCTTGGCGCACCGGCGGCGCCATGGGCTGAAGAGGTGGCCGGAGCCGGGAGAGGAGCGGCTCCGGCCGTTCCGGTCGATCGGGGGGACGACGGTTCGACCGGATCCGGGGCAAGAGCCCCGGTTTGCGTCCGGACCGGGGAGGAGGACAGCCCGGACGATGGGAGAAAGCTGACGATGTCTGCGGAAACGCTTGCGGTTTGTTCGATCATGCGCTAAGCGTACGATATGTACGAAACGTACGCAAGCGAAATCGTACATATTGGACGATAAATTTCAGGCAATTTGTACGATGCAGGAACCGAGGCACAGATTGCAGCAGGCACGGGCGGAGGCGGGTTATGCCTCGCCGAGCGACGCGGCGCGGGCATTGCGCGACATCAACAAGAACACGCTGATCAGTCACGAGAACGGTAACCGGCCGCTGTCGCGCAAAGCGGCGGAGAAATACGGCCGCTTGTTCGGCGTCGATCCCGGCTGGCTCTTGTTCAACGGCGACGGCGGCAGCCTTGCGGGGGGCCATTTCGGCTTTGACGAGTCGGGCCGGCAGATCCCGATGCCGTCGCTGGCCACCGTCGATGTGCCCATCGTCTCGTGGATCAGCGCCGGCGAACTCGGCAGCCAGGATACGGTGGTCAATCTCAGCGACTATCCGACCATCTCCACCACCGATCTGGAGCAGGGCCAATGGATTGCGCTGCGCGTCGACGGCCCGTCGATGAACAAGATCTCGCCACCGGATTCGATCATCTTCGTCAACCTCAGGGACAAGCGGCTGGTGACCAATGGCTGCTATGTCATTTCGGACGAAAGCGGCCAGGCCACCTACAAGCGCTATCGCCCCAACGAGAACCCGCCCTTCCAGCCGGCCTCCTACATGGACATCCCGCCGCCGGCGCTCGAAGGCGCCATCACCATCATCGGCCGGGTGAAGCGCTCGATGATCGATATGTGAGGGAGAAGGCGGTGAGGCGCAATCTCCCGCCTCGAGGGGGAGATGGCCGGCAGGCCAGAGGGGGTCGCCGCGCGTAAGGCGCTGACATCCTCTGTCCGCGATAGGAAGTCGCGTCAGGACGTACCGACCCCCTCTGTCGCCTTCGGCGACATCTCCCCCTCGAGGGGGGAGATTACGCGCCCAAAAACTCGTTCGTGAAATACCCCCCGAAATCCGGCTTCTCCTTCAGAACCTTGCCATCGCCATCGAGCAATATGCCGGCCCTGAAGAGGTAGGTTCCGATCGCCTCGATCTTGGCCCTGGCGATGGTGCCGATGACGCCGTCCTGGCTGCGCAAGAAGTGTCCGTCGACCAACATTTTCAGCGAAGCGTGGATCAGCGCCGGGTCGGTCAGCGCATCCCTGTTGGAAGCGATCAGCAGATCGCCGGCTTCCTGCGGGTGATCGCAGGCAAATTGGTAGCCGCGCCGCGTTGCCTCGACGAAGGCCGATACGGCCTTCGGGTTTGCCTGGAGATATGCATTGCTGGAGGCGATCAAGGTGGTGTGCTCGTCGGGCACGCCGTAGTCGGCGTAGCGGAAGCCGCGCTGCCTGACGCCTTTCAACTCGGCAGCGACGCCTTCCCAGGTCGAGACCTCCAGCGTGAAGTCGACCGAGCCGTTGGCCAGCGCCTCATAGGCCGAGGTGCCTAATGTCACCGTCTCGAAAACGCCCTTGCCGCCATCGTGGCGGATGATGGTCGAGATCAGCGTGTTTTCCCAGGCGCTGCCGAAGCCGCCATAGGTCAGACCGTCGAGATTCCTGGGACTCTTGATCTCGCCGCGATCCGCGTTGAAGACCAACCGGCCGGTCTCCTGCTGGACCACGGCGTAGACCGCCTTGAGATCGGCGCCGGCAGCCCGCTGGGTAAACAGGCCGACGCCGGCAATGCCGAAATCGGCGATGCGGTTGGCGACCAGCGTGCCGGCGCCAGTATCGCCATAGGGCAGGATCTCAACATCGAGCCCGGCCTCGTTGTAGAATCCTTTGTCGCGGGCAACGAACAGGCCGACATGGTTGGTGTTGACCGTCCAGTCGAGCGCGACGGTGATTTTTTGCGCAGCCGCATGAGCGCGAGAGGCAAGCGGCAGTCCGGCAGCCAGCGTCAGCAGCAAAGCCTGCCGGCGTGTGAATTCGGTCATGAAAAACTCCTTTGAGCGGTCTGCGGAAACAAGCCCCGGTCAGTCCCGGGATTGAGCAGCGTGTCGAGGATGTCGGCTTCGAGCGCGGCGGCCTGGCGCGCGGCATCGCTGCCGGTGGTGCGCGGGCGCGGCAGCGGCACGGCAATCTCGCCGATGATGCGGGCCGGCCGCGCCGACATCAGATAGATTCGATCGGAGAGGTAGGCGGCTTCGCGCACGTCATGGGTGATCAGCAGCGCGGTCCAGCGGTGGCGCTGCCACATGCCTTCCAGCCAGCGCTGCATACCCGCGCGGGTCAGTGCATCCAGCGCGCCAAAGGGCTCGTCGAGCAGCAGCATGTCGCGCTGCTGCACCACGGTGCGCAAAAGGGCGGCGCGCTGGCGCATGCCGCCGGAAAGTTCCGCCGGCCAGGCGCGCTCGAAGCCGGCAAGGCCGAACTCGGCAAACAACGGCGCGACGCGTTCGCGCGCCGCCTTGCGGCCAAGACCCTGCACTTCCAGCCCCAGCGTCACATTGTCGATGACGCGCCGCCACGGCATCAGCGAGTCGCGCTGCGGCATGAAGGCGAAGGGGTTGCCCTGCATTGGCGCGCCGTCGAAGCGCATGTCGCCCTCACCTTTCAGCGCGCCGGTCAGCAGCTGGAACAGCGTCGACTTGCCGGCGCCGGAAGGGCCGAGGATGGAAACGAACTCGCCGGCCGCGACATGAAGCGAAATTCCGGCGAGCACCTCAAGCGCGCCGAAGTTCTTCCTGATGTCCCGGAGTTCGAGCCGCGTCATTGGCGGTTCTCTTCTGCAGCTTCAACCTTGCCGTCGCGGCTTTCGCTCCCTGCATTCTCCCAAGGCATGGCGAAGCGCTGGACGAGCACCGCAATGGCGAACAAGACAAGCGTGAGCGCGGCGCTGACGGCGACCGCGGCGAGCACCAGATCGGGCCGAAAGTTGTTCTTGGCATTCAGCATGTAGATGCCCAGCCCCTTCGCCGCCCCCGCATATTCGGCGAAGATCGCGCCGACCACGGCGTAGGTGATGGAGATGCGCAGCCCGGCGAAGAAATAGGGCAGCGCCGAAGGCAGGCGCGCCAGCCAGAAGATACGCCAGCGCCCTGCCCCCATGGCGGCGAGCATCTGCGAAATCTCCTTGCTGGTCGCAGCAAAACCTTCGACCAGCGCGACCATCGTCGGGAAGAAGGTGACGAGCGCCACAAGCAGGATTTTTGGCATCAGCCCGAAGCCGAACCACAGTACGATGAGCGGCGCAATCGCGACCAGCGGCAAGGTCTGGCTGACAATCAGCAGCGGAAACAGCGCGCGGCGCAGCGGGGCCAAGAAATCGACCAGCGCCGAAAGCATGAAGGCAGCGACCAACGAGCAGGCGAAGCCGGCTGATGTGGCGCGGATGGTGGGCAGCGTGTTCTCGGCCAGGGCGGCGCGATGCTCCCAGGCCTGCTGCAGCACGCGCGACGGCGCCGGCAGCATGATGGGGGCAGCGCCGCCATAGCGGGCGTAGAGTTCCCAGGCCGCGAGGAGCAGGGCGAAGGCGCAGGCGGCGGGGATGGTCTTGGCGATGGCTGCGGCTAATCTCCCCCCTCGAGGGGGAGATGTCGCCGAAGGCGACAGAGGGGGTCGTCTCGCATAGAGCGCCCACGCCTTGCCGATGCGAAAAGGACGTCGGCGCTCCACGCGGTGGGACCCCCTCTGGCCTGCCGGCCATCTCCCGCTCAAGGGGGGAGATTCGTGGGCATCGCGGTCTTCGCCAATCGCCAATGGCTCCCCTCCTCTTTGTGCTGAGGGGTCAGAGGCATCTCCTCCACGCAATGGGTCAGATAAACCAGCCACGGCAATATCCTCGAGGAACGACGCTTGAGCCACGGCTCAGACCGTGCTCGGGCTGTTCGCCAAGATCGTGATGTCGAGGGTGACGTGGCCGGCGCCGGGGCCGAAGCGGCAGAAGGCCTCGTTGAGCGTGGCAAACACCGCACCGGCATCGCCACGCAATTTGGTGCAGAAGTTCTTTGAGCGCTCAAAGACGCCGGACTGTTTCAGGAAATCGATGCAGCCGTAGATCTCGTCCATATGGTCGCCCGTGCCCATAACGTAGAGCGAGAACTGCGCCGCCACCGGCTGGCCGGTCGACGGCGTGGCCTGGACAGCGCGGATCGCGGCGATCTTGCGCTCGTCCAGCGGAATGGCGGGGCCGCCGGTCTCGTCGGAGCGGCAGATCGGATCGTCGGGCTCGCCCGGACAGCCGCGCGAGACCGCCGCCGAAAGCACGCAGTGCTTGCCGCTTTTGGCCGCCGCGACGAACAGGTCGCGCATGGCGGGAAACAGCACCTCGGGCGGCCCGACCATAAGGGTCGAGATGTCATCGGTTTCGATCCGCAGCCGGTCGCGCCAGGGATCGAGCGCGCCGAGCGCGCCGAGGATGACGCCGACGAAATCGTCGGTCATGGGATAAAGGGAAATCTGTGCGCCTGAAAACATCGCCCGCCTCGCTCCGCTGGTATTATCCAGATCAGCTTTAGGGTCCGAAGGCTTGCCGCCCTCATCTCAGCCCCGCCGATACGGAGCACCCCTGTGGATGGGCGGGTTAAAGCACCGTTCGCGGCATTGGGGAAGCCGTTTGTTGAGGCACTGCGGGAAAGTGTTTTGGGCCAGACGTGCCGGGCGCCCGGGCGTTAACAGACGACTCGTCAGTTCGTTGCGTTATCGTCCCAACCGTACGAAATTGGCTTGACGCTCATTCGTACATAAAGTACGATATCTCTTTTCGCAGAGAGGAATGTCCTTGAACACAGCGAACCATGTTGCCTTCGCCGATCTCTCTCGGCCTTTGCTGTCACCCCCGTCGTTGCCGCCGCCTTTGTTGCCGCCGCCTTTATTGCCGCCCCCTTTGTTGCCCTTGTCATTCGATCAGTGCGAACGCCTCGCCGGGGCCTGGCGAATGGCCAGCCAGGACATCGCCGACGACATCCGCTTCATCCGCCAATATCTGAAAGTCGTTGCCGAGAAGGACGAGAGGCTGTCGACCGGCACCCTTGTTCACAGCCGCGCCTATGTCGAGGCCTGCGCCGGCTGGCTGCCACAGACCGTGACGCGCTATCTGCGCCACCTGCGCCAGATCACCGAATGCGAACTGGCCATGACAGCTGCCGGCATTCGCTTTGCGCTGTCGAGTTATGCCTGGGAGGCATGAGGGCGCCTGTCGCCAAACACAAGGAATTGCGCTGCCCGTCGCAGGCGCAATTCGTCAGGTTGAGAGGCTCGGGCGCGCCTGAACGGCGGGCGCCAAGGATGGCCCGGCCAGCGAATTCCGGCCTTGCTTTATTTCGACTGGCCTTATTTCGATTTGGCTCTGCCGGAATTTGCGGCGGCAGGCTTCGCTGCCTTTGGCTTGGCGGCTGCCTTGGCGGGCTTGGCGTCAGCTTTCTTCGCCGCCTTTTTTGGCTTGGCGACCGCGCCATCGACTTCAGCCGTGGCCTGCTCCCAGTGTTCCTGATGCGCGCCTTCAGGCCGGCCGGCCTTTTCCCAAATCTCGTGCGCGCGCTGGCGAATGCGGTCCTGTTTGTCGTCCGTCACTTAAGCCTCCGTGGTTGGGTCCGGTCGGTTGGTCCAGATTCCACGAAAACATTAGCCGAAAATTCGACCGGCGTCTTGAGTGACGAGACATCTCAGCGCGGGTCGGAAATCACCGCAACGCCGAGCAGCGCCGCTTTCTTGACGATCAGCCCCGCGAGGTCGGCATCCGAACGATCGGTGCCGGTGCGCTCCCGCAGGAGCGCGATCGCTTCCTTCATAGATAACAGCGCCGTGTTGCGCTCGGCCAGCAACTTGTCGCAACACGCCGCAACATTGGCGGAGTTCGGGGTCTCGACATGCGGCAACATGGCAATTCTCCTTTCATCATCTTCGTCATTCGGCCCTGCCGCCCTTTTGGGAAGAACGACAGGGCCGTATCACCGATGAATGGTTAGGTTGTCGAGCGTTACTCGACCACCTCGACAATCCTGCGCGTGCTGGGGTCGACCAACACGGTATGGTTGTCGACGACGGCGTATCTGTACTGAACGTCGGGAACCTCCTGCAGCTCGACAGTGTCAGGCAAGGCAGTGCCGACATTCAATTCGACGCCGAGCAGATTGACCGAGGCAAGCGGATGTTTCTTTACGTACTGGTGCACGACCGTGCGCTGTTCCGGGGTGATGATCACCTGCTGCTGTGCCGGCTGCGTGACGATCACCTCGTCGGCGGCGGCAATGCCGATACCAGCGATCATGGCGAGCCCGGCGACGGCGGGAATAAGGATGGTTTTCATCTTCGTCTCCTGTCGTTGTTGGCGAGCTCCGCCGTGTTCCCGCATGAGGCGAAAACAGCGCAGATCGAGGTGGCGGGCTCCTGGAGGCAAACGCAGCCGGTACGGTCTTGTTCCGCAAGCGGAGACTAAATTGATCGGCTTCCCGGTCATGCCAGCAGAACCCGCACCCGCAAGATTCGCATTGAAGCACAATCCCTCAGGAGACCTTCGACATGGATGATGCACGGCTCCAATTCCGGTGGCGATTGCGGCCGGCGCCGGCATTGATCCGGTGACCGCGTCGCCCGGCCAAGATCGGAACCGACCGCCTTCGTGCCACGCCGTGAAGTTTCAAGCAAAGGTCATTGCTTCGGCGGCTGCGCAGGCACCTCGCCAGGCTTGATCACCGGCGTCTTGCCCTGATCCGGCGGCGGCTGCGTCATACCCTGGTCACCACTGGGCGGCGGCTGCAGCACGCCGCCGCAGGGACCGAGCGTGCTGGTCGATTCGCCGCCGCCATTGGCGACCGGCGGCTTCCGAGCATCGTCCTGAGGCTGCGCCTGGCAAGGCGCGGCAGGGCCGTGCTGGTCGCTATTGTCCTGCGCGGCCGCCGGGTCGACCAGCGCCAAGAGCAGCACGCATGGGATGAGGGGGAAAGTCTTCATGGTCCAGCTCCTCTGGATTCATCTCCTTGGCAAAGCAGACTAGTCCTTGGCAAAGCAGACTGGCGGCAATTGGTTCCACTGAAGCTGGAGTGGTTGCTGGAACCTGGCAGCCGGAAGTGAGTTCCACCTTCTCGACGCTAAGCCGCCCAGAGGAGGCAATCATGGAACGAAACAGAAAACCCAATGACGAGGTCGAGGCGCCACCGAGCAAAAACGATGCCCGCGACAGGATCGCCAATGATGAAGTGGAAGCGCCGACGCCGGGTCGGCAGGATTGGGATGCGCTGCGTGGCGCAACGGTCCTGCCCGACGGAGCAGATGAGGAAAGCCTGCCGGACACCACCGGTGTCGAGAAGGAAGGCGAACTGCCCGAGGAGGATGACGACAACCCCTACCAGGACAGTGACGATGCCTTGCCCGACGACGCCGAGGAAGCCGCCATTGGTCACGACCTGGCGAGGCGCGGCGGCCCGTTCGACGACGTGTAAGGCAGCGACCGCGGACTTTCGAGAGGTTTCCCGGGACGTCCACGCCGTCACCAGTTGGACCAAGTATGAGCTGAAGGCGATGCCGGAGCATCGCGATATTTCGAAGGATCCGGCTGGCCGGATCCTTCGTTTAAGGCGCCTTGGCGGTTTGGCTTAGCCCTTGTGGTCAAGGGCTGGACGGCGACAATCTCGGCACCTTCGACAGCCGAGAAGCAGCCGAGAAGCAGCCGAGAAGCACGAACGCGAAGCACGAACGCGAAGCCCAATATTTCAAGCGCCGTCGAGGCCGCTCGCCTGAAATCTTCAAAGTGCGCAAGAAATCCCCGCCGCGGGCGGTGCAGACACGCTCCGGCATCGCGGCGCTGCGAACCGGGCCATCGACCGCCGGCACTTGAGTGCCGACGGGCTCTGACCTTCAATTCGACCCGGGATCGCCGAGCGCCTCGGTGACGAAGGACGCCGCGATCAGGTCGTCGGCGTCGAGGCGTAGGGAGCCTTCGACACCTCCCATGATGGCTGCGACCTTCTGGAAGGTCTGCATCTCGTGTTCAGTAACGCTGGCGTCTCGCATCCTGGCTTTCAGATCGGCGATGCGTCGGCCCAGTGAGGCCGACGTTCCGATTTCTCTTTTCGACATGGTGGCCTGCTCCTCCCCCAACCCATGCTGTGGACGTACTCAAGTCTGCCTATATAAGGCAGCGCGAATACAGTCGCCGCAACGCGCGATATCTGGGAAGGTTCCGACGCCAAATAGTCACGAAATAATACGTGGTGGGACTCGGGTATGTTAAGCGCCGACGCGGCGATAGACACCGCAGCCAGCGGCTGCGGCCATCGGCCTGGCCAACCCGTGTCGCGGGTCGCGAATGCGGGTCGGACTTTGATCGCCGCGCGCGAACAGTCAGCGAGAGGCCGGAACCACGCCGGACACCGAGCGCGCCGTTTCGGGCGAAAACACCACGAAAGCAAAAACCAGAACGGCAGCGGCGATAATGAGCGAGCCGCCGGCGACGATCGGTTCAAGCGCCGGGTTTCCCTGCAGCATCACGTACAGCGCCGGCAGCATGATCACCAAGCCGAGAGTGTAGAGCCCGTAGTGGATCATGGCGACGCGACGCGCCGCCTTTTGCGGATTGAGCGCGTAGTAGCCGCCGAAGATGGCGCTCGTCACCCAACCGAGCAGATTGATATGCGCGTGCGCCGGAAAAGCGGCGTGGTCGCCCGAGATCGCCATCTGCAGGCCGGCCGCAATCCCCAACATCAGGAACAAGATGGCAGTTTTGAAAAAGAGTTCCGAAATCCTCGGCATGTCATTTCTCCCCCTATGCGGTCTGCGACCGCTTGCGTCCTGGAGAATACACCCACGCGCAGAAATTTTCCACGCCGCGCTTATGGGCCATGCCTGCACAGCTTTTTGCACGCTGTTCGACTTTTCTGGCTGCCACAACCCGGCGCCGCCCCGCTACGGCGTCAGCAAGATGTCGGCGCCCGCTCGCTCGTCGAACACCACCGCGCAGCCGCGCCCCAGCGCCACTGCCGACAGCGCGTTGGCCACCGTCTCGTCCGGCGATACGAAATCACCGGTCAGCACTCGCAACTCCTCCACCGCCCTGGCCATTGACACGCAGTGCCCGGCAACGCGATCGCTCGTGCAGGCGTCAATGACGCTGACGAGGTCGATCATCTCGAACTGGCCCATACCGGCCTCCACAAAAACAGCGTCCCGTCGCGGATATGAACGCTGAGGCGAGAGACAATGTTCCGCAGGTCCGATGCCCAGGCGGAGCACTCGACAGCCCGACCTGGAACGGCCGACCGGCGACAACCGCTTCGCTTGACAATAGGCCCTGTTTGTTCTCTATTTGTTCGGCAAAAACGCCTCTCACAACAGACGCGGCTAATGCTGCAACGCCGCAAAGGGAACGGTCGGGATGGAGCCCACCATCCTGCATGCGGATCTCGACGCCTTCTACGCCTCGGTCGAGCAGTTGCTCGACCCGGCGCTCAGGGGCAAGCCGATCGCCGTCGGCGGCGGCGTCGTGCTTGCCGCCTCCTACGAAGCCAGGGTTTTCGGCGTGCGCGGCGGCATGCCCGGACGAAGTGCGCGCGAGCTTTGCCCCGGACTGATTTTCGTCGGCGGCCATTTCGCCGACTATCAGCGGCTGGGCGACGCCGCCATCAAGGTGCTCGACGATTTCACGCCGCTGGTCGAGCGGATTTCCATCGATGAAGCCTTTGCCGACGTCGCCGGCTGCACGCATCTGTTCGGGCCGCCGGCCGAGATCGCCGCCACGGTGCGTCGGCGCGTCCGGGCAGAGCTCGGCCTGCCGATCTCGATCGGCGTGGCGCGCACCAAGCATCTGGCCAAGATCGCCTCGCAGGTGGCCAAGCCCGACGGGCTGGTGGTGGTCGATCCGGACACCGAACTTGCCTTCCTGCATGATCTGCCGGTCGGGCTGATGTGGGGCGTCGGCCCGGCGACCAGAGCGCGGCTGGCCGAGATCGGCATCGAGACCATCGGCCAGTTGGCAAAAACGCATAGCGGGGCGCTGCGAAGGTTGCTCGGGCCCGCCGCCGGCGAAAAGCTGGCGTCGCTGGCATGGAACCGCGACCCGCGAAAGCTCGAAACCCACAGGCCGTCGCATTCCGCCGGCGCGCAGTCGGCGCTTGGCAGACGGCCGGCCGAGGCGCGTATCTTCGGACCCGTCCTGCTGCATCTGGCAGACCGGGTCGCCAGCCGGCTCAGGGCGAAATCACGGCCCGGGCGCACGGTGACGGTGCGCGTGCGTTTCGCCGATCTGCACGCTGTCACACGCTCGCTGACGCTCGATCAGCCGATTTCGGCAACCGCGATGCTGGCCGAAATCGCCGGGGAGCTGGTGCGCGGCGTGCTGGCCGCCAACCCTCGGGAGAAGACCATCTCGCTGCTGGCGATCTCGGTGTCGCAGCTGGAAGAAAGTGCCGAGCTGCAGTTGGAGCTGCCGCTCGGGCTTGCCGATGAAAAGCAGCGGCCCGGCAGCAGGCAAGGCCTGGCGCGCTTTGGCGCCGACCGCGCCATCGACAAGATCCGCCAGCGCTTTGGCAGAGAGGCTGTCGGCTATGGCGCCGTGGCGCTGGAAGCCCGGCGCTCGGTTCCCGATGCCTTCCGCGAACTGGCGGAGAAGGAACTGTGAGTGCGGCGCGACGGCAAGGCCAATGTTTAGGCTGGGCCAGTCCGCGCTGCATTGCCGCTCTGTTTGAGCAGGCCGACCAACCAGGCCATACCCGCCGCAGTTTCGGACATTTTTCGCACCGCAACCCGGCCACGCCATGCACGCCCAAGAACAACGCTTTGTCGATGAAGGTGGACTTGCAGTTAGTGCATCGGGACCAAGAAAACCCGGGGCGGGACGACGGCGCCGCGAAGGTTGACAGTGCCGATCCGTCTGGCATTATCGCGTAAGCTTGGAGGATTCACTATGAAGAAAACCTATTCGAAGCCTGTTCTGGTCAAAAAAGGCAAGCTTTCGCAGGTTACGGCGCTCGCCAATGGAGCGGGTTCCGGCCCGATCGAGTGAAGTCGTTGAGTCGGCTGTCGCCTGATCTGGCGGCCTCGCCTGACACTGGAGATGCGGCATGAAGAAGACCTATTCGAAGCCGGTGCTGGTCAAGAAGGGCAAGCTCTCGCAGGTTACAGCCGACAATGGTAACGGCTCCGGGCCGGTCGCCGTCTAGCAGCCGATTATCCGACGCCTCGTGCCGTCTGGCCGGGAACAGGGCTTTGGGTGCCCGACGTGGAGAGTGGAAAATGAGGAAGACCTATTCCAAGCCAGTGCTGGTAAAAAAGGGCAAGCTCTCGCAGATCACCGCGAACGGCGCTTCTGCTCCTATTCCGGGCTAAACTCGTTCCCCGGTAGATCGAGATCCTCCTGGCAGAGTCGGGCGGCTTGATCGTTTCCGGAGCATGATCTCCCGCAGGCGGCGGGACCGTTCAGCGCACAACCACCAGATCGTCGAGCACTAGCTGCCAATAGTGGCTCGTGGAGAGGCGTACGCGCGTCACCGCCGCCAGCATCGGCGCATAGTGGACGGGCGCCAGTGCCGACAGGACGATCGTGTCGCTGGCGATCAGCCGGTCGCCAAGCCAGCTCTCGACCAGTGCGGTTTCGCCTTCGGACTTCAACCATGCCGCCGTCAGCATCACGGAATGGAACCCGAACGGTTTGTCGCTCGAGAATTCGGCCGGGTGTCCGCTGCTCGTATAGCAGACATGGTCTCCCGAGATATTGCCGTTGACGTAGCCTTCGCTGCCTTCGGTATGATCGCGCGCCAGTGCGTTCAGGTTGAACCAGGTCAACCCGGCATAACCGGACGGCACCTTGCGTAGGCCGCGCGTGGTGACATCGTCGAAACCGATGGCCTGCAAGGACGCGGCGCTGTCGACAGCCGCGTTCTCGGGCGACAGCAGGCCGAGCTCGGTCGGGTAGGCGGACAAGGCCAGTCGTCGTTCCATGCCATCGCCGGTGACTTCGATCGCGTCGGCGTCATCGGGCAGATCGAGACGGAAGCCAGCCCCAGCACTTAGCGGATGCACCGCCACCTCTTGCCCTTTCGCCATCACCGAGATGCTCGCCGAAGCACCGTCCGCTACGCGGCCGCTGAGCCGGCGTATCGCAAACAGGCCGACCGGCTGCAGCATTGCTTCCGAGGCCAGCCCGGTGGGCGAGCCCGGCAGCGGCCGGAGGTGCTGCGACTGGACCTCGTTGGCGCTGCTGGAGCGCCAGCCGGGCGGAACCGACACGGTGAAGCGGTAGCTGCCCGGCACATGGATGGGCGCGGCTCGACGTTTCGCCGACGCCAGGAAATTGGCAAAGCCGCCGCGGTTGCTCCGCGCCGCGGCGACGAAGCGGCCGTCGCCATCATGCAGTCTGACCATGATGCCGGCCATCGGGCGGTCGCCGAGCCCGTAGCGGCCGTCGCGATCGGCATCGAAATAGACAAAGGACGAATGATTGAGCTTGCCGTGGTTGCCCGACCAGTCCCGGCGCACGGCGTAGTCGTTGGCCGGATCTTCACGAAGCCGGGCTCTGAGACGAGACCGCGCCAGCCGCCAGGCGAGAGCCGCAACGACAGCGGCGAACCCGACAAGGAGTATTGCCTTGATCACGGACGGCTCAAGCAATGCTGTCGGCCCTGCTCATCTGGATCTCCTGCACATACATCGATCCATATATCGATGCTGCAGGCGCTTGAGCAACCGGACACGGGACCGGCGGACATGGCGTCGGCCTCATATACCCATCTCGGGCAACTATTCCGGCGACGGCACCGGCGGCTTGGTGGTCAGCGCGGCGCCGAAGGCGGCGACGACCACGGCGGCGACGCCCGCGCACTGCAGCGGGCTCAGGGTCTCGTGCAGGAACAGGAAGCCGGCCAGCGCGCCCAGCGCCGGCTCCAGACAAGTCAGCGTGCCGTAGAGCCTGGCCGGCATCCGGGTCAGCGCCACCATCTCCAGCCAGAACGGCAAGGCGCTGGAGAACAGCCCGACCAGCAGCGCGCTGACCAGGATCGCGGGTGCGATCAGGCCGGTACCCGCCTCGGCTAGGCCGAACGGCAGGGCGAGAGCAGCGGCAATGACCAGCCCGTAAGCCGTGGTCTGGCTGCCAAGCTCGGCGCCCGCCTTTTGCGCAAAGACGATGTAGAGCGCCCAGCAGCCGCCGGCGGCCAGCGCCAGCATCACGCCGATCGGGTCGAGTGCACTGCCGGAGTGGATGAAGGGCGACAACAGCAATATGCCGGCAACGGCCAGCACCACCCAGACGAAGTCGGTGGCGCGCCGCGACGACAGCGTCGCCACGAGCAGCGGGCCGCAGAATTCGAGCGCCACCGCGACGCCGAGCGGAATTCTGGCGAGCGCTGCATAAAACAGCAGGTTCAGCGCCGCGAGGTTGACGCCGTAGGCGATGAGCCAGGGCAGCACGGCGCGCGACGGCCGCACCCGCCACGGCCTCAGCACCGCCGCCAGCATCAGCGCCCCCACGACCAGCCGCAGCGCCGTGGTGCCATTGGCGCCGATCAGTGGAAACAGGCCCTTGGCGAAGGTGGCGCCGATCTGGATCGACACCATGGCGCCAAGCAACGCGCCGATCGGCAAGCCCTTCGCTTCAGCTGCGGCAATCTGCGTCGACGTCAATTCCAGTCCCTCCGCGCGGTGCGCCGCAGCGTTGGCCCGAGATATGGATAATAGGCCTGGCTGTCGTGTGGCACGGGCAGACTGTTGATGGGGCAAGACGTGGAAGGCGAACGCCGACGCATTTCCTCTCCCCCGTCGATCGGGGGAGAGGTGTCGAGCGAAGCTCGACGGAGTGGGGGGGGGCCGTCCATCACAAACGCCCGAATGGCTGGATTCCGGAGGCGGCGCCCGGGG
>NZ_JAMYUS010000022.1:0-107592 GCF_040323255.1 Mesorhizobium sp. M0052
ACCTTCTGTCTTGGTCATGGTGGCGTTCCTTCCAGGGAATCGGTGACGTTGAACATCACCAGCCTGCCATGACCGCCCTCTCTCACCGAATTTGCAGAACTCTCAGCACACTACCTGGAGTGTCTAGGAGGAACTATGTCATAGGGGTGTATTTATTGCGCATAGAGGCTGAATGATTTCGTCTACCCAGATATCGACCGCCGTATCGGTGCGCTTTACAGTATCGGGGATGCCATCCTGCAATCTCGTGCCCACTGCGGGTGTAGGCGCCTGCCTTCGCCTACATGGCCGCGCCCCATGGGTGACGCGATTTCCATCAAATCAGGTGTTGAACTTGAACAGCAGCACGTCGCCGTCCTGGACGACATATTCCTTGCCTTCGTCGCGCGCCTTGCCGGCTTCCTTGGCCGCCACTTCGCCGCCCAGCGTGATGTAGTCGTTGTAGGCGATGGTCTGGGCGCGGATGAAGCCGCGCTCGAAGTCGGTGTGGATGACGCCGGCGGCCTGCGGGGCCTTGTCGCCCTTGTGGATGGTCCAGGCGCGCGTCTCTTTCGGCCCGGCGGTGAAATAGGTGATGAGATGCAACAGATCATAGCCGGCGCGGATGACCTTGTTGAGGCCGGGTTCGTCGAGACCGAGCGACGACAGGAACTCCATCTCTTCTTCGTCCGAGAGCTGGGCGACTTCGGCCTCGATCGCGGCCGAGATTACGACGGTGCCGGCGCCCTGCGCTGTCGCCATCTTTTCCACGGCCCTGGTGTGCTCGTTGCCGGTGGCGGCGTCGGCTTCGGCGACGTTGCATACATAGAGCACGGGGTGCGAGGTCAAGAGGTTCAGTCCCTGCAGGATGCGCAGGTCTTCCGCTGAAATGCCGTTGAGCAGGATGCGGGTCGGCTTGCCGGCCTGGAGGAGCTCGAGTGCGGCCTCCATCATCGGCAGCACGGTGGTTGCTTCCTTGTCCTTGCTGCCGGCGCGCTTGCGGATCTGCACGATGCGGCGCTCGAGGCTGTCGAGGTCGGCGAGCATCAGCTCGGTCTCGACCGTATCGGCGTCGGCGACAGGGTCGATCTTGCCCTCGACATGGGTGATGTCGTCATCCTCGAAACAGCGCAGCACATGCACGATGGCGTCGACCTCACGGATGTTGGCGAGGAACTGGTTGCCCAGCCCTTCGCCCTTGGAGGCGCCGCGCACCAGGCCGGCGATGTCGACGAAGGAGATGCGGGTCGGGATGATCTCCTTAGACTTGGCGATTGCGGCGATCTTCTGCAGCCGCGGATCAGGCACCGCCACCTCGCCGGTGTTCGGTTCGATGGTGCAGAACGGATAGTTGGCGGCCTGCGCCGCCGCCGTCCTGGTCAATGCGTTGAAAAGCGTCGACTTGCCGACGTTGGGCAAGCCAACGATGCCGCATTTGAAACCCATGTGTCCGGTCCTATCGGGAAACTAGAAATTTGATGAGGGCTATGGGCGATAGGGGTGAGCAACGTCAAGCCCCGCAGTCCCGATCCTATCGACGCTCAGTCCTTCTTGCCGAACAGTTTCTTCAGCATGGCGGCCATAGGGCCGCTTTCCGGCAGCTTGGCCGGCGCCTGCTGTGGCCGTGCCTGGCGGATGTGGCTTTGAGCCTTTGGACCTTCAGCCTTCGGCGCCTTGGGCGGCGGCCGGTCGTCGTCGCTGGTCGGCACCAGCTTGTCACGCAGGGCCAGAGTAATGCGGTTCATGAAGGAACTGTCGTCGCCCTTGGCCAGCAGCCCGGCATCGTCGGCGATGGTGTCGAGCAGCACATCCAGCCACTCGCGATCGGCCTTGGCGAAGTCGCCGAGCACATGGCCATGCACCATTTCCCGGACGCCGGGATGGCCGACGCCGATGCGCACGCGGCGAAAGTTCTTGCCGACATGTTGGTCGAGCGAGCGGATGCCGTTGTGGCCGCCGGCGCCGCCGCCGACCTTGACCCGCAATTTGCCGGCCGGCAGGTCGATCTCGTCGTAGAAGACGGTCAGCGCCTCGGGGCCGAGCTTGTAGAAGCGCAAGGCTTCGCCGACCGGCTGTCCCGACAGGTTCATGAAGGTCTGCGGTTTGATCAGGAGAATCTTCTCGCCGGCAATCGTGCCTTCGGCGATCAGGCCCTGGAACTTCTTCGACCAGGGCGAAAAGGAATGGCGGCGGGCAATTGCGTCCGCCGCCATGAAGCCGACATTGTGCCGGTTATCAGCGTATTTCGCGCCCGGATTGCCGAGGCCTGCAAAGACAAGCATCGTGCGCTCCGGGCTCGAAAATTACTTCTCTTCGGCAGCAGGAGCCGCCGCTTCGGGGGCTGCCGCTTCCGCCGTCTCTTCCGTCTCCGGCTTCATCGCCGAGGAGCCGGCAATGGTCGCGATGGTGAAGTCGCGGTCGGAGATCACCGGCTTGACGCCGGCCGGCAGGGTTACCGCCGAGATGTGGATCGAATCGCCAATGTCGGCGCCGGTGAGATCGACGGTGATGAATTCCGGGATCGCATTGGCCGGGCAGTGGAACTCGACTTCATGACGCACGATGTTGAGCACGCCGCCGCGTTTGATGCCGGGCGACTTGTCTTCATTGATGAAGTGGACAGGCACGTCGACGTTGACCTCGGTGTCCTTGCCGATGCGCAGGAAGTCGACATGGACCGGGAAATCCTTGACCGGGTCGAGCTGGAAATCCTTGGGCAGAACCTGGATTTTCTTGCCGTCGACATCGATCGTGGCGATCGTGGTCAAAAACCCGCCGCCATGGATTTTGTAGAAGACGTCCTTGTAGTTCAGCGCAATCGCCAGGGGAGGCTGTCTGTCGCCGTAAATAACTGCAGGCACTTTACCGTTGCGGCGAACTGCACGGGCGGACCCCTTACCGACCTGTTCGCGCGCTTCGGCCTTGAGCTCGTAAGTATCGTGGCTCATGGCATTTCCTTTCGCGTTTTATGGAGCGTTTGCGGTGGCAGTGTGCCTGGACCGTAAACGTCGAAAGCCGCCAGGCCTGGATGTCCGAATGCCAGAAACCGCATACGCGGAGCTTTGTTCGGGATCACAAGGGAAGGCAGCCTTCCGCCGCGTTGCCTCCAAGGGTGTCTACGCGGGTGGCGGCTCTATAGCGGAAGGCGGGCAGGCGTGCAAGCCATGGCGGGCAAGGGCGGCCGATGCCTGCGTTGGGCGCGCCGCATTGCGCTCAGGCCGGCAGGTCGGTGGGCGGATTTGATCCGTTTCCCTTGGCGCCACCCAGCGTGGACAGCGCGCTCAGCAGTTTAGTCCGGTCCTTGCCGATCATCAGCACGCCGCTGTCGGGCGCCAGCAGCGCCGAGAACGGCAGCATGGCAGCGCCGATCGAGGAGGCCTCAGGGCCGAATTGCCCCGACACGATCTCCGGCGCGACGATGCCGATTGCGCTGGCCTGGTTGAACTGGGTCTGCACCCTTGCCAGCAGTTCGAGATGGATCAGCCTGGGCAGGATCGAGTCGAGAACGATGGCCTCGATGTCGATGATGGAGGTGATGGCGATGATCGCCTCGACCAGCGCGCTCGCACAATCGTCGATCCATTCGAACAGCGGCACGCGCGCTTCGGCTGGCAACGGATCGAGTTCCCGCACACGATTGATCACCACGCCGCGCGACCTCAGGTGATTGACCAGCACATAGATCGAGGCGCGATGCAGCAGGCTCTGGTAGCGCGCAGGCTTCGCCGCCACCGAATCGAGGCTTGAGGGCGAGACCGGCAAGGGTCCGAGGGCAGCGCTGTTGCCATGCGGCCCGGTATGGACCCTGCCGCCTTGCACCAGGCCGCCGCCGACAAAAGTGTCGATCGAGATGTGCATGAAATCGCGAAAGCGGGCGCCGGCGCCCTGGACAAGTTCGGCCAGCGCCGCCGACGTGGCGTCGTTTTCCACGAACACCGGCGTCTTCGCCGGCGTGGCAAAGCATGTCGTCAGGTCGATCGCCTCCCAGCGGCTGCCGAGATCGTCGGGAAAGCCGAGTTCCTCGCTCCAGCCGCCGAGGAAATAGGGTGAGGCAATGCCGACGCCGACGATGCTGGCATCGCCAAGCCCATCCACCAGCTTTTCGAAGGTGGCCAGCGCCATGTTGCCGGCCTTCAGCACCAAATCAGGATCGGGGAAGCGGTATTCGTGCGACTCTCTTGCGCGGATTTCACCGGCGAAGTCGACCAGAACGGCTTCAAGCGCACGCCGGCCGATCTTGATGCCGACGCTGTAGATGCGCTCCGGCGTCAGCCGGTACAGCGTGGAGGGCGAACCGCGCTGCCCGAACCTTTTTCCCACTTGCTTTACGAATCCGGAAGATTCCAGGCCGTCGACGATGGCAGCGACGGCCGCCGGCGTCAGGCTTGCCGCGCGCGCCAGATCGGACTTGGAGGCTTCCTTGAGGCGACGGATGGCGTCGAGCACGAAACGCTCATTATAGTGCCGAACTTTGACAGAATTGCTGCCTTTCCCTGACAAAACCCGCACACTCCCCAAATGTCCCGTTCCCGGCGCGAAGCCCGCAAACCACCTGCGGCCGAGCGCACCCTGCGGTGCCTATGTTGGCGGCGACAGTGCGCGTCGGAACCATGGAAGTCAATTTTGCCGTTGCGCCTTTGGGCTATTTAATATAGCAAATTGAAAAAATAACTAGTCAGGGAGGAGACGTGCTGCACTCGGGCACACAAAGCGAAGCCGACGCTGCGGTGGTGCGGGCTGTTCCTGTTGCCCTGGTTCAGGCGACGAAGGCTTTCGGCGGCACGATTGCGCTCAAGGACGCCTCCTTCGAATTGCGCTCCGGCGAGGTGCTGGCGCTGCTTGGCGAAAACGGCGCCGGCAAGAGCACCTGCGTGAAGCTTCTGGCCGGTGTGCATTCTCCCACCAGCGGTCATGTCGAGGTTGACGGCAAATCAGCCGTCTTCCATTCGCCGCATGACGCGCAGGCGGCCGGCATTGCGGTCATGCACCAGCATCCTGGCCTGTTTCCCGATCTGTCGGTGGCGGAGAACATCTATCTCGGCCACATGCCGCGCGACCGCTTTGGCGGCATCGACAATGCCGCCATGCTGGCCGGCGCGCGCAAGGTGCTGGCGACCGTCGGCCTCGACGTGCCGGCGGCAACGCGGCTGGGAACCCTGCGTACCTCAGAACAGCAACTGGTCGAAATAGCCCGGGCGCTATCGCTGGATGCGCGCGTGCTGATCATGGACGAACCGACGGCGGCGCTGTCGCAGCGAGAGGTCGAGCGGCTGTTTTCCGTCGTTGCCGATCTCAGGCTGCACGGCGTGGCGATGATGTTCGTCGGCCACCGCATGGATGAAATCTTCCGCATCGCCGACCGCATCGCGGTGCTGCGTGACGGGCGCCTGATCGGCGTCAAGCCGAAAGCCGAGCTTGGCCGCGCTGCCGCCATCAGCATGATGGTCGGCCGCGAAGTCACCGACCTCTATCCCGAACGGCGCCATGCCTCAGGCGCGCTGGTGCTGGAGGGGAAGGGACTTTCGCGCGCCGGCGGCTTTACCGGCATCGACCTCAAGCTTCACGCAGGTGAGGTGCTCGGCCTTGGCGGTCTGGTCGGCAGCGGACGCACCGAGATTGCGCGCGTGCTGTTCGGTATCGACCGGCCCGAGGCCGGCGAAATCCTGATCGACGGCAAGCCCGTGCAGTTCGCCTCGGCGCGCGACGCCATGGATGCGCGCATCGCCTATGTGTCGGAAGATCGCATGGGCCAGAGCCTGGTGATGGATTTCTCCATCCTCGACAATGCGGTGCTACCTGTTCTCGACAAGGCCGCACAACGCGGTCTCTACGGCACCGACCGCGCCATCGGTCTGGTGGTGGACTGGCTGAAGCGCATGAAGCTGCGCTTTTCCGGCTACGGGCAGCCGGTGAAAGAGTTATCCGGCGGCAACCAGCAGAAGGTGGTGCTGGCCAAATGGCTGCGCACCGAGCCGCGCGTGCTCATCCTCGACGAGCCGACGCAAGGCATCGATGTCGGTACCAAGGCGGAAGTGCATGCAATGATCGCGGACCTTGCCGCGCAAGGCATGGCGATCCTGCTGATCTCGTCAGAGATGCCCGAGCTGATCGGCATGTGCGACCGCATTGTGGTGCTGCGCGAAGGCCGCCAGACTGCTGAGTTTTCGCGCGGACAAGCCACGCAGGAAAAGGTACTGGAAGCGGCGACCAGGACCGATGAACGTGCCGGCCAGGCAGCGCAGATAGAACGCACCGCCGAGGAGGAAAAGGCAAAAGGACCGTTCGATTTTCTGAAGCGGCGGGAATTCGGCCTGCTTGCGGCGATGCTCGCCGTCGCCATTCCGGTCACCATCATCAACCCGCGCATGGTGAGCGCGGCGAACCTCACCGCTGTGTCGATGGACGCGGCCTTGCTGATTGTCGCCGCACTGGCGCAGATGCTGGTGCTGATCACCCGCAACATCGACCTGTCGATCGCAGCTGTGATCGGCCTCTCCGCCTATATGGCGGCCAGCATGGTTCAGGCCTATCCCGGATTGGACATCGGCATCGGCCTGATCACCGCCTGCGCGGTCGGCGGCTTTGCCGGACTGCTCAACGGCCTTGTCGTTACCAGGGGAAAGATCCCGGCCATCGTCGTTACGCTGGCTTCGATGTCGATCTTCCGCGGTTTCAACTCGATCTGGGCGGCGGGCGACCAGGTCAGCGCCGACGAAGTCACGCAAGCCTGGCTCGACATGACCGGGCTGAAGATCGCAGGCGTGCCGCTGATCGTCATCATCGCTATTGTCATCCTGTGCGCCGGCTATGTGCTGCTCTATCGCACCGCAACCGGGCGCGAGCTGTTTGCCACCGGCTCCAATCCCGACGGCGCACGGCTGATCGGCATCCCGGTCGACCGGCGCATCCTGCTGGCCTTCGGCATGGCCGGCCTGCTCGGCGGCCTGTGCGGGGCGCTGTGGGCATCGCGCTATGCCACCATCGATGCCCGCGTCGCGCTCGGCTTCGAACTCACGGTGATCGCCTCTGCGGTGGTCGGCGGCGTCGCCATCCGCGGCGGCTCGGGCACGCTGCTCGGCATCATCCTTGGCGCGCTCACGCTCTTGGTCATCAAGAACGGGCTGACGCTGGTGCGCGTCGATCCGCTCTGGCTGCAGGGCGTCTATGGCCTGGTGATCCTGGTTGCCATCGGCATCGACACCTTCGTCGTGCGGCGTGCCGAACAGGCGAGACAGGCGAGGGCGAGATGAGAAAATTTATCCGCTCGATCGACTTCTGGGATCTGCTGCTGGCGACCGCCTGCCTCGCCGTCTTTATCTATGCGGCGGTCTTCGTGCCGAATTTCGTCTCCGGCTTCAACCTCTCGCAATTGGCCGCAAGCGCCTCGGAAAAGGCGTTGCTGATCCTGCCGATGACGCTGCTCATCATCACCCGCGAGATCGACCTGTCGATCGCCTCGGTGCTGGCCCTGACATCCGTGGTGTTTGGCCTGCTCGTCCAGGGCGGCGTGCCGACGCTGGCGGCCATTCCGCTGACGCTGGTCTTCGGCGGCCTGCTCGGCGCCTTCAATGGCTATCTGGTTTCAGGGCTGGGGCTGCAGTCGCTGGTGGTGACGCTCGGCACCATGGCGCTCTATCGGGGCATTGGCTACATCCTGCTCGGCACCGGTTCGGTCAACATATTGCCGCCGGCGGTCGTCGATTTCGGCATCAACAATCTGCCGGGCACACAAATCCCGTGGACCATCGTGCCGTTCCTGCTGCTGGCGCCGATCTTCGCGGTGGTGCTGCAGAAGACGCCGACCGGCAAGCGCATCTATGCGCTCGGCGGCAGCCCCGAAGTGGCGCGTTATTCCGGCATCGATACGCGCAAAATGGTGCTGAAGCTGTTCGTCGTTTCGGGCATCGTCGCGGCCATCGCCGGCATCGTCTATACCGCGCGCCTCTCCAACGCCCGCGCCAACAATGCGCTCGGCATGGAGCTCGACGTCATCACCATCGTGCTGCTCGGCGGCGTCAGTGTCTTTGGCGGCAAGGGGCGGCTCACCGGCGTCATGCTGGCGCTGCTCTTGATTGCCATCATCCGCAACGTGCTGGCGCTCAACCAGATCGGCGGCGACGCCCAAGGCATGATCATCGGCCTGCTCCTGATCGGCTCGCTGCTGGTCTCCAACTACTGGCGCTCCCTGGAGGAGCGGCTGTCAAGATCGCGCGTCCTGCGCGAAACCAAGGGGTGATCTCGGGCCCCTTTCTTCAAGCCCGAATTCTGACGGAGGAGACACAATGAAAGCGTTTAGAATAGCCCTGCTCGCATCCGCGGTTCTGCTTGCGCCGGCCTCGCTGGCATACAGCCAGGAATGCGCCAAGGAACCTGTAACGGTCGGCTTCCTGCCCAAGCTCGACACCGATCCCTACTTCAAGGTGGCTTTCGGCGGCGCCGAGGAGGCTGCGAAGGAAATTGGCGGCACCGCCACCCAGGTTGCCCCATCGCAGGCGACGGCCGAGGCACAGATCGAATTCATCAACAGCCTTGTGTCGCAGAAGGTCGGGGTCATCGCTATCGCCGGCAACGACGCCAATGCCGTTGCGCCTGCGCTGAAGCGCGCCGTTCAGCAAGGCGTCCGGGTGATCTCGTACGATTCCGACGTCGCGGCCGATGCGCGCGCGGTGTTCGTGAACCAGGTGAAGGGCGACAGTCTGGCCGAAATGATGCTGGAAAGCGCATTCAACCTCAGCGGCGGCGAAGGCGAGTTCGCCATCCTGTCGTCGACGCCGACGGCGACCAACCAGAACGCCTGGATCGACTTCATGAAGGCGAAGATGGCGGCAGAGCCGAAATACGCCAAGATGAAACTGGTGCAGGTCGCCTATGGCGAGGAGAGCGAGCAGGTCAACCAGCAGCAGGCCTTGGCGCTGGTGCAGGCGTTTCCGGATCTCAAGGTGATCATCGTGCCGGCAGGCATTGGCCTTCCGGCGGCCGCGCGCGCACTCGAGGAAGCCGGCATGATCGGCAAGGTCAAGCTGACCGGCCTTGCGCCGGCCACTTTGATTTCGAAGTACATCAAGGATGGCGCTGCCCAGGATATCTGGTGGAATGTCACCGATCTCGGCTACCTGACCTATCAGGCGGCCCAGGCGCTAGCGCAGTGCAAGATCACCGGCAAGGAAGGTGAGAAGTTCACGGCGGGCAGGCTCGGCGAATACACGATCGGCGCCAGCGGTGAACTGATCCTCGGCCCGGCCAAGATCGTGACGCCGGAAAACCTGGCCGAGTTCAAGTTCTAGAGCGTTTCACCGTTTCACGGAAACGGCGAACCGCTCTATCCCTTTGTTTTACGCAATTCCGGACGGAAAACCGGTCACACTTTTCCTGGAATTGCTCTAAGCCTCCCAAGGCTTTGCGGGCGCCGGTTCGAGCCGGCGCTCGCCTTTCAATCCTCAGTCGAACAGTGCGAGGGCGACGATGAAACTCTTGCTGGCAGGCGAGACCTTCGCGGCGACGACCTCGGTCGCCGCCGGCGGCGATGTGCTGACGAGTGCGACGTGGGTAAACGGCGCGACGGCCTTCAATGCCGCACTTGCCGCAGAGGGCATAGCGGTGACGCAGATCGGTGGCGATCGCTGCGCGGCCGAATTTCCGTATGACCTCGACGCGCTGGCCGAATACCAGGCGGTGGTGATCTCCGATGTCGGCGCGCTGACCTTGCTGGTCACGCCGGAGGCCCGCGCCGGGCGCATTGGCGTCAACCGCCTCGAGGTCCTCAAGGCCTATGTCGAAGGCGGCGGCGGGCTGATGCTGGCCGGAGGCTATATGGGATTCCAGGGTATGTTCGGCACGGCGCGTTTCCACGACACCCCGGTCGAGGACATCCTGCCCGTGCGCTGCCTGCCATTCTCGGACGGGCTGGAAGTGCCGCAAGGCCTGCAGCCGTCGATCCTTTCAGGCGTCGCATCCGATCCTTGCCGGTGTCGCGGGTCCGTTGCCGCCGATCCTCGGCATGAACAAACTCGATTTCAGGCGCGACGGCTCGTCCCAGCTTCTGGCGACCTGCCAGTATCGCGGCACCGACTGGCCGCTGCTGGCGGTTCGTGAGCATGGCCGTGGCCGCACCGTCGCGTGGGCGACAGACATCGGCCCGCACTGGCTGTCGCAGGATTTTTTGGGATGGCCGCTCTACGGCATATTGATGGCCAACATCATGCGCTGGCTGGCCGGCAAGGATTAAGCCTGGCGTGTTTGTAGGGCAGCTAGTCCGGCTTGCTGCTCAACGCTTCGCGCAGCGCCTGGATCCGCCGATTCAAGGCATCGAGATCAGCCATCGTCATGCCCGAGCGTTCGATCAGGGTTTCGTTGAGGCAGTTGCACTGGACGAGCAGCGCGCGGCCGGCAGGCGTCAGGTCGACCTGCACTTGGCGCTCGTCCGTCTGGCTGCGCTGGCGGGTGACGAGACCGGCCTGTTCCATGCGCTTCACCAGCGGCGTGATGGTGCTCGATTCCAAAGCGAGCCTGTGCGCAATCGAGCCGACCGACATCCCGCCGGCTTCGGCAAGTGCGTTCAGCACGAGATATTGCGGATAGGTGATGCCCATCTCGTCCAGCATGGGCTTGTAGGTGCGATTGATTGCCATGCTGGTGGCGTAAAGCGTGAAGCAGAGCTGGTTGTCCAACGGGAGAGGCACGAGGCATTCCTTTGCCGACTGAGCACATCAATATGTACCACGAAAAATGATATCGCGATACATATTTTCTGTAGACAAGGATTTGGACCTGCGCTAGTCGTATGGTTATCGCGATATTGATTATCGCGGAAGCAATCAATGGAGAGCGAGATGACCAAGCCCGGCAGCAGCACGATCACCACCAAGGACGGCACCGAAATTTTCTACAAGGATTGGGGAACGGGACAACCCATCGTCTTCCATCACGGCTGGCCGCTGAGCAGCGACGACTGGGACGCCCAGATGCTGTTCTTCCTGTCCAAGGGCTATCGCGTCATTGCCCATGACCGGCGCGGCCATGGCCGCTCCACCCAGACCGATACCGGCAACGAGATGGACACCTACGCCGCTGATGTCGCGGAGCTTGCGGCGCATCTCGACCTCAAGGACGCGATCCATGTCGGCCATTCCACCGGTGGCGGCGAAGTGGCCCGCTATGTCGCGAAGTACGGTTCCGGTGGCCGTGTCGCCAAGGCCGCACTGCTCGGCGCGGTGCCGCCGGTCATGCTGAAGACGGCGGCCAATCCGGGTGGCCTGCCGATCGAGGTGTTCGATGGTTTCCGCTCCGCCCAGGCAGCCAACCGCGCCCAGTTTTTCCACGATATTGCGGCCGGCCCGTTCTACGGCTTCAACCGCCCCGGCTCCCAGGTATCGCAGGCTGTCGTCGAGAATTGGTGGCGCCAGGGCATGATGGGCGGCACCAAGGCGCATTATGATTGCATCAAGGCGTTCTCGGAAACCGACTTCACCGACGATCTGAAGGCCATCGACGTGCCGGTGCTGGTCATGCATGGCGACGACGACCAGATCGTTCCGATCACCGACTCCGCGCTGCTGGCTGTCAAGCTCCTCAAGAAGGGCGAGCTCAAGGTCTACAAGGGTTTTCCGCACGGCATGGCGACCACCCACGCCGATGTGATCAACGCCGACCTGCTGGCGTTCTTCAAGGCGTAGAATCGTTCAGTTGAATAGACATCGTCCAGTTGGATAGGCAAGGCACCCGCCGCCGGGCGGGTGCATTTGCTTTCGTCGAAATGTCAGCGGGACAGTGCCTATTTATCGAGAAAACCAGTGATCAGTTTGACGGTGTCGTCGGGGTTTTCCTCCATGATCCAGTGTCCGGAAGCGGGCACGATGCCGCCCGTGACATCGGTCGCAACAAGCCGCAGGAGATCGGCCTGCGTAGTGCCAGCGGATTTTTCACCGCCGACAGCCAGTACCGGCATGGTCAGTTTGCCGCCGGCGGCAAGCATCGCCTGGTTGTCGATCGCGTCCTGGTCAAACGCCTTGAACTGCTCGAAGGCGTCATGCATCGCATGCGGGCGGGCATAGAGTTTGGCGTAGTGCCTGCGCGTCGCCTCGTCGATCTTCTTGGGGTCAGCCGACAACTCGTTGTAGAAGCGGTCGAGATAGATGCGCTCGCGCCCCGCGACCAGCCGCTCCATATCAGGGCCGCGGAAGTTGAAGTGCCAAAGCAGCGGGCTTTGCTTGATCTTTTCCCAGTCGCCTATGCCGGGCAGCGGCGCGTCGATGATAACCCATTTGGTGATGCGCTTGGGATACTGAGCGGCGAGCGCATAGCCGACCATGTTGCCGATGTCGTGGGTGACGAGATCTGCCTTGTCGATCTTCAGGGCATCCAACACGCCGGCGATGTCGACGGCCTGGTTCTTCTTGGCGTAGCCCGCTTCCGGGTGGGCCGACAGACCCATGCCGCGCAGGTCCGGCACGATGACGGTGTGGTCCTTTGCGAGGGCGATGGCCGCGGCGCCCCACATGTCTCCGGTATCGGCAAAGCCGTGCAGCAGCACGACGGCGGGACCCTTGCCGCCAACGCGCACATAGAGTTTGGTGCCGTTGGTTTCGACGGACTGCGTCTTGAAACCCGGCGGAAAGGGAACGATGCGTGCCGTCGCCGGCAAGGTAACAAGAAGCACACCCAATACGGCCAATACGATCTTGCGCATGTCATCCCCCAGAGACGTCGAAGGCCCCAAGCCTTCGTTGATGACTATCTCTAGCAGGCTTTTCAACCAGCGCATGGTGAAAGAATCACAGAGGGCGCAGCAATGCCGCGCCCTGCGTCAAATCCGCAAAATCGACCGGTTTTTATCTGGCCGCCGCTTGCGCCTTCCTGGCTTCCTTCATGTTGGGCAGGAACACCGTCAGCAGGCCGAGCAGCGGCAGATACGAGCAGATCTGGAAGACGAAATCGATGCCCTTCATGTCGGCGACGACGCCGAGCACGGCGGCTGCAATGCCGCCCATGCCGAAGGCGAAGCCGAAGAAGATCCCGGCGATGGTGCCGACACGTCCCGGCACCAACTCCTGCGCAAACACGACGATGTTGGAGAAGGCCGAGGACAGGATCAGGCCGATCAGCACCGTCAGCACCATCGTCCATTCGAAATTGGCGTAGGGCAGCGCCAGCGTGAACGGCAGCACGCCGACGATCGAGAACCAGATCATCGCCTTCTGGCCGTAGCGGTCGCCGAACGGTCCGCCGAGCAGGATGCCCAGCGCCGAGGCGCCGAGGAACAGGAACAGCATGACCTGGCTCATCTGCACCGACACGCCGAACTTATGGATGGAATAAAAGGTGTAGTAGCTGGAGAGCGAGGCGATGTAGGCGTTCTTGGTCAGCACCAGCAGCGTCAGCACCGCCAGCGCTCCCATCACCTTCTTGCGCGGGAAGGGGGAGACGAAGCTTGCCGCCTTGCGATTGCCCTGCGCGGCGCGCATCCGGCTGTACCAGCCGCCGACCCGCGACAAAACGATGATGCCGGTCAGAGACCCGACGGCGAACCATGAAATGCTGGTCTGGCCGAAGGGCACAACGATGAAGGCAGCGAGCAGCGGCCCCATCGACTGGCCGAAATTGCCGCCGACCTGGAACAAAGATTGCGCCAGGCCAAAGCGGCCGCCGGAGGCAAAGCGGGCAATGCGCGAGGATTCCGGATGGAAGATCGCCGAGCCGATTCCGATCAGCGAGGCGCCGACCAGAAGCAGCGCATAGTGGCCGGCATAGGCCAGAACGATCAGGCCAATCAGCGAGGACGCCATGCCGTAGGGCAGCGAATAGGGCATTGGCCGCTTGTCGGTGATCATGCCGATGACCGGCTGCAGCAGCGACGCCGTGACCTGGAAGGTGAAGGTCAGAAGACCGATCTGCCAGAAATCGAGACCGTAATTCTCTTTCAGCAGCGGATAGATCGCCGGCAGCAGCGATTGCATGATGTCGTTGATGCCGTGGCAAAAGCTCACCGCCAGGATGACGGTGAAGGCGGTCGCCTGGGCTGAAGGGAGGCTGGCGCTTGGCTGCGGTGCAATGCTGGTGGCTGTCGTATCGGTCAAGGCAGGCTCCGAGGTCTTTTTGGCGGGTGTTTGCCCGCGGGCAGGCTTGGCGGCCGCTCCCGCGGACCGCCTTAAGGACGCTCGTCTGAAGCGCTTGGGCGACGCCCCTGCGGAGCGCCTTGGGGATGGCTGCCTTATAAGCCGCTTGCGAGGCGACTTCTTTCGTGGTTTGGTCCAATAGTTTCGCAAGTGGGCCATAGCCGATGCCACATGGCAGGGACATCTTCCGCGCCGGCAATGCCGATCTCGGCCGATTGCACGAAAGCCGCTGGCAGTGGCTGGAGGAGGTTTCCGGGCCGGCGGTGGCTTTGCCGACCGAATATCCCGACGGTTACCTCGTGCCGCAACACCGCCACAGCCGCAGCCAGCTGCTGCATGCGCTGGTCGGTGTCGTGCTGGTGACGACCAGGTACGGGCGCTGGATGGTGCCGCCCGACCACGCAATGTGGATACCGGCCGGCACCGAGCATTCTGTCGAAATGCTGGGCGATGTCTCGATGCGCTCGGTCTATGTCATGCCGGGCGCTATCCCCGGCCTGCCGGAAGGTTTGCGCGTCGTCGGCATCACCGAGCTGATGCACAGCCTGATCGTCGAATCGGAAAAGCTGCCGCAAGGCGGCGAACTGGAAGGCCGCGGCGGGCTGATCATGAACCTGTTGCTGCACGAGATCCCGACCTTGCCGGAACGGCCGCTCGGGCTGCCGTTCCCGTCCGACCCGAAGCTGGCGGCGCTCTGCCGACGCTTTGTCGCGGCACCTTCGCCGCACGCCACGATCGACGAGTGGGCGGATGCCGCAGGCATGAGCCGCCGTTCGTTCACCCGCGCCTTCCAGCGCCAGACCGGACTGTCCTTGTCGACTTGGCGCCAGCAGGCCTGCCTGTTTGCGGCCCTGCCCAGGCTCGCCGATGGCGAGCCGATCACCAGGGTGGCGCTCGACCTCGGTTATGACAGCGTGCCGGCATTCATAACCATGTTCAAGCGCATGCTCGGCGCCTCGCCGCGCGGCTATATGCGCGGCGCCCGCGACGAAGGCATGCGGCGGGCTCAGCCTCGACTTGAGGCCCCGGCGCCGTAGCGCCAGGAAAAGCCCGCAGTACTTTGCCGTAGGCCCTAGTCCAGCTGAACGCCGCTGGCCTTGACGATCGGTTCCCATTTGGCGAGTTCGGCCTTCACATGCACTCCAAGCTCTTCCGGGGTGGAGGCCACGATCGAGGCGCTGAACTGGGCCATGCGGGCGATCACATCAGGGTCTTTCAGGGCTTCAACTGCCGCCTTCTGAAGAACGGCGACGACCTCCGGCGGCGTGCCTGCGGGCGCGAACAGAGCGTTCCAGCTGTAGGTTTCATAGCCGGGAATGGTTTCGGCAATGGCCGGTATGTCGGGGAAGGAGGGAACGCGCTCCTTGGTGGTGACGCCAAGCGCTCTCAGCGTCCCGCTCTTGATATGGCCCGATGAAGAGGGGAGGTTGTCGAACATCATCGGCACCTGATTGCCGATAACGTCGTTCAAGGCCGGTCCGGCGCCCTTGTAGGGAATGTGCTGCATACTGACGCCGGCCATCGTCTTGAAAAGCTCGCCGGAGAGATGCAGCGGGGTGCCATTGCCTGATGAGGCGTAGGCATATTTGTCCGGGTCCTTCTTCAGCATCTCGATCAGTTCCTTGACGTCCTTGGCGGGGAATTCAGGGTTTACGACCAGGACGTTTGGCACCAGCACGAGCAACGATATCGGCGCAAAATCCTTCTCCGCGTCGTAGGGCTTTGTCTTCAGGATCAGCGGGTTGAGCGCGTGGGTTGCGACCGTGCCCATCAGGATCGTGTAGCCATCCGGTTCGGCTCGGGCGACCTGGGCAGCGCCGATGCTGCCCCCGGCGCCGCCGACATTTTCGACGACAATCTGCTGGCCCAGCTTTTCGGACATCTTGTTGGCGACCAGGCGCGCGACCAGATCCGTCGAGCCACCGGCGGAAAAGGGGACAACCATGGTGATGGTCCGGTCCGGAAAATCGGCGGCCCAGGCCGCCGGTGCTGAAAGGGTGGCTGCGATGGAAACCGCGAGCCCGAGCAAAGTCCTACGCCGCATCTGCTACTCCTCCGTTGATTGGAGGGGCAGTATGGCCATGGTGAACTCCTCGCACAATGCAACCATGGACTGACTGCCCGCCTCAGGAGATCGGGCTTGACACCGATGCTTCGGTTGGCGTGCGCGAGAACGCCTCACCCCTCAGTTCAATCAGCCTTGGTCCAGCTGAAAACAAGCCATTTGTATCGTGACGTCTCTTCAGGCTCGGCCGTGTAGGTCATCTGCATGTCGCCGCCCTCGGCGTAGATGTCGAGCCTGGGCGCCGTGTCCAGTTCGAGCCACAGGGAATCGTTCTTGAACGACCATGTCCCGCACCAGACGCAAGGCCCCGATGCCGGGTCACCCGGTTGGTGAAAATTGTAGCGGCCGTCCGCCGTGATCTCCAGATAGTCGAAGGCGCCATAAAAGGCGGTCACAGTCTGCTGAAATTCGGTCGCAGACGCTTCCTGGTCGGGCTTCGCCGGCTCTTTCAGATCACGCGGTGGCCGGATTGCGGACCCTGCGATGCTCCATTTGCCGATGAAATCCTTTTCGGTGGGAAGATATTCCGTTTGCGCCTGCGCGGTCGAAACCGGAGCGATTGTCGGCGCATAGGCCGCGCTGGCGATGCCGATTGCGAGAAGCATTCCTGCGATGCCTGCAGCCTTGATTCGATTGCGCATCAGCTGGCTCCTTTCACGACGGTTTGGGGCAGATTCCAAAAAGGAGATTACCCCCGAGCCAGGCCCGTGGGCACGCTTTTGGGCAACATGGATTAATCGAACAGGCTCGACACGGACTCTTCGGTCGCCGTGCGCGAAATCGCCTCGCCCATCAGGTCGGCGATGGAGATGACGCGGATATTCGGGGCGTCGAGCACGCCTTGCGTCGGCTGGATGGAATCGGTGATCACCAGTTCCTGCAGCTTCGAGCCGCTGATCCGGGCGACCGCACCGCCCGACAGCACGCCGTGGGTGATATAGGCGGTGACGCTGGTAGCGCCGTTGGCGAGCAGCGCATCGGCGGCGTTGCACAGCGTGCCGCCGGAATCGACGATGTCGTCGATCAGCAGGCAATCCTTGCCGGCGACCGCGCCGATGATGTTCATCACTTCGGATTCACCGGGACGTTCGCGGCGCTTGTCGACGATGGCCAGTTGTGCGTCGAAGCGTTTGGCGAGCGCGCGGGCGCGCACCACGCCGCCAATATCGGGCGAGACGACGACGACATTGGCAAGCTGTTTGTATTTTGCCTTCACGTCGCGGGCCATCACCGGCACCGAGAACAGATTGTCGGTCGGAATGTCGAAAAAACCCTGGATCTGGCCGGCATGGAGGTCGAGCGTCAAGACGCGGTCGACGCCAGCGCGGGTGATCATGTTGGCGACCAGCTTGGCCGAGATCGGTGTGCGGCCCGAGGCCCGGCGATCCTGCCTGGCGTAACCGAAATAGGGGATGACCGCGGTGATGCGCTTGGCCGAGGAGCGCATGAAGGCATCGATCATGATGAGCAGTTCCATCAGATGATCGTTGGTCGGGAACGAGGTCGACTGCAGGATGAAGACATCCTCGCCGCGCACGTTTTCCTGGATTTCGACGAAGATTTCCTGATCGGCGAAGCGTCTGACGCTGGCCTTGCCCAGCGGGACATTGAGATAGCGGGCGACCGCTTCGGCCAGCACCCGGTTGGAATTGCCCGCGAAAAGCTTCATGCACCGTTCCTGGCGAAGGATGGGGAGGTCCTCTTAATCGGGCTTGTAGCGAGCCGTGCCGGTATTGCAAGCCTCGTTGACGGGAATCCGCCGGCTAATCTCAAAAACGTCAACAGTGAACGGAAGCCGGTAACAGGCGGATCAGCCGGCGCTGCCGCCGAGCCAGGCCGCGAACTGGTCGATCGTCTGGTCGGCGATCGCCTGCATGGTAGCGGGTGCAACCGCGGGCCAGCCTTCGGCGGCATTGACCGAGGGCGCCTTCTGCTGGCCATTGATGCGGTGTAGCCGGTTGCCAGCGGGGTCATAGACGTCCCAGACATAGATAACGGTGGTATCCTTGCCTTCCGTCATGGTCGAGAAGTAGCCCTTCAGCACATGGGTGGCGGCCTGGTCGGCGCTGCCGGCAAGGGTGATGCCGCGCTGCTTGGCGCGTGTCTGCAGTTCGGCCGTCAGCGGCGTTGCCGCTTCCACGGAGGCGCCGACGATCGGCGCGATCTGCAGCCGGGTCTTCGACAAAGCGGCGGCGCTCTGCGCGGGGTTGGCGGGTGTCGTGGCGCCGACGGCCGGCGCTGGTGTGGCGGCGGGCGCGATGCCCGGGGCAGTGAAGGGCTGAGCCGGTTGGGCCGAGGCTGCCGGCGGCGTGATGGCGGACGGCTCAAGGACGTCCTTGGCATTGGTGCAAGCGGCCAGCACAAGCGCTGCGAGCAATGACACGGTCGTCACATGCGATCGTCTCATCTGCCCGAAAACTCCTTAGTCGCGAACGCCCCCGCGTGGACCAACCATTATGGATTCACTGTACGATCAAGTCGAGATCATGGCGTGAAAGCGGCTTCGGCTGGGATTCGGTGGTCAGGTAGGTGCGGCCAAGCGTCATCGCCGTCTCGGTTTCGGAGTCCATGATGATCATGTGCGCGAACAATGTCATGTTGGGCGCGATCGGCTCGGGATTGCCCTGGTAGAACATCGGCATATCCATCCAGGACGGGGTGAAGCGGGCGCCGACGGAATAGCCGCAGGCGTTCAACCGATGCTTGGTCAGGCTGTGCGCCTCCAGCGTGCGGGCATGCGCGTCGAAGACGTCGCCGAAGGTGTTGCCGGGCGTCATCGCCTTCTCGACCGCCAGAAGAGCCGCGCGGGCGGCGTCGAACAGCTCCTGATGGCGCTTCGACGCCTTGCCGGTCAGCACGGTGCGCATCATCGGCGCGTGATAGTGATGGAACACGCCGGCCCATTCGAGCGTCAGCTGATCGTTCTTGGTCAGCTTGCGGCGCCCGGCCTTGTAGCGGCAGAGCAGCGCGTCGATGCCCGAGCCGATGATGAATTCATTGGCCGGATAGTCGCCGCCGCCGGCAAACACCGCGCCCTGCATGGCGGCAAGGATCAGCGCTTCGTCGCCGCCCTGCTTGATCAGCGGCAGGGCCGCGTCGAGCGCGTCGTCGGAAAGGTTGGCGGCCTTTTCGGCCTTGGCGATTTCAGCCGGGCTCTTGAACAGGCGCAGACGGCCGACAATACCGGAGGCGTCGGCGATCTGGCCGAAGGTCTGCAGCTGCTCGTCGACGCGGCGGCCATTGAAGGCGGTCAGGCCATGGGTGTCGTATTCGACGCCGATGCGGGCGCCGAGGAGATTGAGGTCGTTGAGCAGGTTGCGCAGGTCGACCGCCGGGTTGGCGCCGTCGCGGTCGGTCCACAGCACGATGTTGTCGATGATCGATGTGTGGCGCGCCTGGCGCAAATCGGCCGAGCGGGTGAGCAGCACCATCGAGCCGTCAGCCTTCACAACCAGGCACTGGAAGAAACAGAAGCCGAACGTGTCGTAGCCGGTTAGCCAGTACATGCTCTCCTGGGCGAAAAGCAGTACAGCATCGAGCTTCTTTTCCGTCATCTCGATCATCAACCGGTCACGCCGGGCGTCAAATTCCGACCGTTCGAAATGCAGCGCCATTATCCGTTCTCCAAAACAATTGCCGAAACCTGCCGACCGTAGTCCGGTTCCTTGCGATGCGTCGCGCGCCGGTAGGAAAAGAAGAGATCCTCCTCGGCATAGGTGCAGCGGCCAAGCCCCTCGGCGGTCACGCCAGCCTTCTTCAGCCGGTCGACCGTATAGAGGTTGAGATCGAACATTGCATGCGCCGGATTGGCCGAAGGCGCGAAATAGCCGATGTTTTCGGCATCGGCTTCGACGAAACGGGCGACGAATTCCGGCCCGACCTCGTAATTGTCGGGGCCGATCGAAGGACCGAGAACCGCAATGATGCGCTCACGGCGGGCGCCGAGGCTTTCCATCGCGGCAATGGTGTTTTCAAGCACACCGGTGAAAGCACCCTTCCAGCCGGCGTGTGCAGCGCCAATGATGCGCGCTTGCGCATCGGCGAACAGCACCGGGCCGCAATCGGCCGTCGAGGCGCCGATGGCGATGCCCGGCCGGTCGGTGACGATGGCGTCGGCCTTGGGCCGCGGGCCGGGAAAGGGTTCCCTGGCAATAACGACATCGGGCGAGTGGACCTGATGCGCGGTCAGGAGATGGCTGGCCGGCACACCCATCCAGGCAGCGACGCGGCGGCGGTTCTCGGCGACCAGCATCTGATCGTCATCCGACCCGGTGCCGATGTTAAGTCCCTGATAGATGCCGCCGGAGACGCCGCCGATACGGGTGAAATAGCCATGGCGGATACCTCGTGGCTTGGCCGCTTCCAGCAGCGGCGAGCGAACAGGATCCGGTTTGGTCTGATTCAGCATGGATGGGTTTGTTGTCCGCGCCGGCGTTTTCGTCAAGGCGAAGTTCGGCCGAGTGATTGCGACAGTGCTGCCGCGTCGACTTTGCATTGGCCAAAAGCAGGCATGCGACCACAAGCGACATGGCGGGACGGCTTGTAACGATCTCTGAGGGTCAGACTGGCTGATGCGGCAGGATTTTCAGGATTTTGAACAGCGTGCCCATGCCGTCGGGTCCGGCCAGGCGCTCGACGGCATCGGCAATGGTTTGTCGTGCCTCTTGGCTTGCCTGGCTGCCCAACTGGCCAGCTCGCTCAAGCAATCCCATGCCAAGCAGAAAGTCGCCCTGCGTCGCCAATTCCACATCGAGGCCATGCGCCCGCACGACGGCGGCCAGTGCCGCGAAGTCGACATGGGCGGTGAGATCGGCTTCGCCGGGATTGGCCAGCACATCTTCGGGGGCGTGCCTGCGCACGGCCTGCAATGTGTCGCCGAAACCGGGCTGGAGATGGCCGTAATCAGGGAACAGCCCGGCGCCGCCGTGGTCGGCTATGCGTTCGACAATGGTCGCCATCAGTGCCGCGCGGGCCGGTGCTATTTCGAAAATAGAGCCTTGTGGCGCCTCGGCGGCGTCTTCCGGCAGCAGCATCGCCTCGACCGAGCCGGCGCCGGCGAAGAAGCTCAACTCGTCTGAGACATCGAGGCCGATCACCCGTTCGCGCCAGCCGGCGCCGGCGCGGATGAACTGGCGGATCGGCACAGCGTCGAACAATTCGTTGCCGACAATCAGCAACGGCGCCTGCGGCAACGTGGCGATGGTTTCGTGCCAGCCGACATCGGCTGAACTTTCGGCAAGCGTCTGTTTCTGGATTTTGGTCAACCTCGGGCTGGTCTCGATCAGGGCGAACGACGCGCCTTCGGCAAGCGCCGGATCGAGCCGCGCCAGGGTGCGCAGCATGTCGTTCATCAGCGTGCCGCGACCGGGGCCGATCTCGGCGACGGTGACCGGCAGCGGCCGGCAGATCGCCTGCCAGGCCTGATACAACCAGACGGCGACGAGTTCGCCGAACATCTGGCTGATCTCCGGCGCGGTGACGAAGTCGCCGGCGGCGCCGAATGCCTCGCGCGTCGTGTAGTAGCCGTCGCTGGGGTCGAACAGGCAGAGCGCCATATACTCGTTGACGGGGAGGGGGCCAAGCGCGCCGATCAGGTCGACGATGCGGGTTTTCAGCCGTGTCATGCCGGCTGTGGCTGCGGCGCCGGCTTGGCGGTGGCCATCGCCCAGATGCCGGCCAGCACCATCGGCAGCGACAGCACCATGCCCATTGTGAGCCAGCCGCCAAGGAGGTAGCCGAGTTGCTGGTCAGGCTCGCGGAAGAACTCGACGAAGATGCGCGACAGGCCGTAGCCGCAGATGAAGGCGCCGCCGACGAAGCGCGGCGTCTTCAGCTTCAGCCGCGAATGGGTGAGGAAGCGCAGGACCAGGAACAGCACCGCGCCCTCGAGCAGCGCTTCGTAGAGCTGGCTCGGATGGCGAGGCTCCAGGCCCGCGACACAACCCGCCACGGTCTGCTGGAGACGCTCGTTGCAGAAGACGACGCCCCACGACACGTCGGTCACGCGACCCCAGAGTTCGGCATTGACGAAGTTCGCGATGCGGACGAGGCCGAGCCCGACCGGCACGCCGGCTGCCACCACGTCGAACAGCGTCCAGGTGCGGATGCCGCGCTTGAGGGAAAACAGCGTCATGGCGAGGATGACGCCAAGCAGGCCGCCATGGAACGACATGCCGCCCTGCCAGACGGCGAAGATGTCGAGCGGGTGGTCGATATAGCGCTTTAAATCGTAGAAAAGCACATAGCCGGTGCGTCCGCCAAGCACGACGCCGACGGCAGCCCAGACGATGAAATCGTCGAGGTCGATCGGCTTCATCGGCAAGACGCCATCAGGCCACAGCCTTGTGTTGGTGACGAGCCGCTTGGCGTACCACCAGGCGAACAGGATGCCGACGATATAGCCGATGCCGTACCAGTGCACCGCCAGCGGACCGATCTGAACCAGGATCGGGTCGATGTTGGGGAAGGACAGCGACGCCATCGGCAGCGGGAAATAGTCGTTCAACAGGATCTCCTGGGAGGGCTCGCGTTAGGGCGCGGACCATGCGGCAGGGTTTTGGCGGGGTCAAGGCAAGGTGACGACAGCCTGATCGTCAGAGATAATGGGCTCAACCCTGCGGCTTGCCGGCGACCAATTGCCTGAGCGCATCGTTGATCCTGTCATGCCAGCCGGGGCCATCTTCCTGGAAATGGTCGAGCACGGCGCGATCGATCCTGATCGAGACAAGCTCGCGAACGTTTGGTGCGGCGGAGGGTTCGCGAATGGGAGGCGCGGGTTTCTTGACCGGCTTGAAGGCCGCTTCAGCGGCTTCCATCGGATTGGTCGGTCGGCGCGGGGGCGTTGCCATTGGTTGATCCTGAATGCGAGTGACTTCTTGCCTGGAGCAAGTCGTGAGGAAAACTAGGCCGCTGGTCGGTGAAGACCAGTAACTTCACTTGGTTCTCTCTGCCATTGCCCTGTATTTGGCTTCAAGCCTGTCCAGCACCTCGTCGCCAGGCTTGACCCGGCCCGCATCGGCATCCGAAATGCCCTTTGCGAGTGCTGCATCGAGTGCTGCAAAGCGCTTCTCCAAGTCCGCACTGTCCGTCACGGCAACCGTCGTTCCAAGAATCCATTTGGGATAATAGCATCTGTCGCCCGGACCGTGAGCCAAATCGCGTCCGACATGAAGCCGCACCAGCTTCAACGTTCTTGCATTCCGCAGGCAGTGCCACTACGTCAATTCGAGCAAGCGAGGATTTGCCATGTCAACCGGACCGAACCGCATTCTCGATGAATTCGCCAAGCTGATGACCGATGCCGCGGGTGCCGCACAAGGCGTGCGCCGCGAGGTGGAGACTGCCTTCAAGGGGCAGGCCGAGCGCATCCTCAACACCATGGATGTGGTGCAGCGCGAGGAGTTCGAGGCTGCCCGCGACATGGCTGCCAAGGCCCGCGAAGAAAACACCAGGCTGGCCGCCCGCATCGATGCGCTCGAGGCCAGGCTTGCCGAATTGACCGGACAGGCCGCACCTGCGGCTGCGGCAAAGCCCAAAGCAAAAAAATAAAATTTGAACTTTTCCACAAAGCACAATCCGAAAAAATGCTTTGCCGTGAATCGTTTACCGGCAATGCATGAATCTTTGTGACAGCGCCTTTCCACATGCTGATGACGCAGTGCGAAAAATTAGGCTGTTCACGCGACTCCCGATCAATAGACTGAATTTGTTGCATGATTCGGAGCAGGGTCATGCGGCCGGGCGGTGGGGTCCGGTCCGGGGTCTTTGTGTCGTGAAGTCCTGGCCGTCCGAGTTCAAGACAAGATTGTTCGTCGTGTGTGCCCCGCGGAGCGTGTGGCGCTCCCCTGAACACAGGAAGCATTCCATGGAACTTCTCGAACTCGAATTCTCCCGCGAAATCCATCCGGTGGATGTCATCGAGCAGGTCGCCCATAACAATGACTGGTCCTTCGAAAGGGCCGGCGATGACGAAATCTCGATCTCGGTTGCCGGCAGCTGGACCGACTATCACGTCTCCTTCTCATGGATGGAGGATTTCGAGGCGCTGCATCTGGCCTGTGCTTTCGACATCAAGGTGCCGGAAGCCCGCGCGCTGGAAGTGATGCGGCTTTTGTCGCTGATCAACGAGCAGATGCTGTTTGGCCATTTCGATCTCTGGGAGCAGGAGGGCGCGATCATGTTTCGCCAGTCGCTGCTGCTCGCCGGCGGGGTCGAACCGTCGAGCCAGCAGGTCGAGGTGCTTTTGTCGTCGGCGCTTGAAGCCTGCGAGTGCTATTTCCAGGCCTTCCAGTTCGTTGTCTGGTCGGGAACCTCGGCCAAGGATGCGCTGGCCGGCGTCCTGTTCGAGACCTATGGCAACGCTTGAGCTTCCATGAGTTCGAGCAGCGCGCGCAAGCCCGAGATCAGCTTTGCCGATTTTGATCGTGTCGACATCCGTGCCGGCACGATCGTCGAGGCCGAGCCTTTCCCCGAGGCGCGCAAACCCGCCTTCAAGCTGAAGATCGATTTCGGCCCTGAGATCGGCGTGAAGAAATCCTCGGCACAGATCACGAAATACTATGCGCCGGAAACGCTGGTGGGACGGCAGGTGTTTGCGGTGGTGAATTTCCCGCCGCGCCAGATCGGTCCGTTCATGTCGGAAGTGCTCACGCTCGGCTTCCCTGATGAGGAAGGCGCCGTGGTCCTTGGCGCCATCGAGCGCAAGGTGCCGGACGGCGGCAGGTTGTTTTAGGAAGATTGCGTCAGGCGGCCAGCTTGCGCCTTGTGCTCAGCGCCTCTTCGACCGTGTCCATGAACATTTCGGCGCAGGCTTTCCAGCTGTAGCGCATGGCGCGTTCGCGCGCCTCGGCGCGGTCGACATTGAGCGCGGCGAGCGAGGCCTCGCGCAGATCGGTCGACACCGCGCCGCCGATGCCGTCGCCGACAATGTCGATCGGTCCGGTGACCGGATAGGCGGCCACCGGCGTGCCGCTGGCCAGCGCCTCGATGATGACGTTGCCGAACGTGTCGGTGCGGCTGGGGAAAACGAAAACATCAGCCGAGGCGTAGATCTCGGCCAGCTCATCGTTCGGGCGATGGCCGAGGAAGTGCGCCTGCGGGTACTTCGCCCTGAGCCTAGCCAGTTCCGGTCCTTCGCCGACGATCACCTTGCTGCCGGGCAGGTCGAGATCGAGGAAGGCGCTCAGGTTCTTCTCGATGGCGACGCGGCCGACGCACAGGAATACCGGGCCGGGAAAGCCGAGGTCCTTCTTCTTGTCCGGGCGGAAGTGATCGGTGTCGACGCCCCGCGTCCACGGCCTGAGCTTGGTGAAGCCTCGCGACGCAAGGTCCTCCGCCAGCGACTGGGTGGCGACCAGCGTGCCTTGTCCCGAATTGTGGAAATCACGCAGCCAGCGATAGGCCCAGCTCTCCGGCACCGGCAGGCGGGCGCTGAGATATTCGGGAAAGCGGGTGTGATAGCTGGTGGTAAAGGGACGGCCAGCATTGCGGCAATAGCGCCGCGCCATGATGCCGAGCGGGCCTTCGGTGACGATATGGATATGGTCGGCCTTGCGAGCCTCGATCAGCCGCGCGACATGACCGGGCGTGGTCAGCGCCAGCCTGATGTCGGGGTAGGTCGGCAACGGCAAGGTGCGAAAGATATTCGGGGTCAGGAAGTCGACCGCAACGTCGAAGGTTTTCAGCGTTTCGGTGAGCCGCTCCAGCGTGTGGACGACGCCGTTGACTTGCGGCCGCCAGGCGTCGGTGACCATCAGGATGCGCATGGCGGTCCTTTGCTCGGGTCGACGGTTGCCTTGATGCGATAGCGGTACGGGCCGGCTGCCCTCGCTTCGCTCCACCGCACCCGGGCATGCACGAGGTCGAAGTAAGGCGGCTGAGCCGAATCAACTGAGGTCGCGCGCTTCATGCGCGCTCTTGACCATGGTTTCATGACGGGCGGATGAAGGTGGTTTTTGGCCGAGCCCGTCTTCCAGATCATGCTTTGGTCAGGCGGGCACCTTGATCACCGCCCGCAGGCCGCCGAGCGGGCTGTCTTCCAGCATGATGTCGCCGCCATGGCTGCGGGCAATATCGCGGGCGATAGAGAGACCAAGGCCGGTGCCGCTGGCGTCGAGGTTGCGCGCCTCGTCGAGCCGCACGAACGGTTTGAACACGTCCTCGCGCTTTTCCGGCGGGATGCCCGGACCGTCATCGTCGATGGTGACGACGAGTGAGCCGCGGCCGTGATCGGCGCTGATCTCCACCGTCTTGGCATAGCGCAAGGCATTGCCGGCGACATTGGACAACAGCCGGGCGAAAGCGTGCGGGCGCACATGCACGTCCGGATCACCGGCAAGCACGGTCGATAGCTTGCGCTTGTGCAGCGACGCCTCCTCGCCGAGCTTTTGGAAATAGGCCTCGAGATCGAAATGGCCGGCATCTTCCGACGCTTCGCCGCGGGCAAAGGCGATATAGCCTTCCAGCATCGACTGCATGTCGTCGATGTCCTGGTTGAGCGCGGCCTTGGTCTCGGGCTTGCCGCCAGCCAGCGCCAGCTGCAGCTTGAAGCGGGTGAGGATGGTTCTGAGATCGTGGCTGACGCCGGTCAGCATGGCGGTGCGCTGTTCCAGCTGGCGTTCGATGCGCTCGCGCATCTGGATGAAGGCAAAGCCGGCCCGTCGAACCTCCTCGGCGCCGCGTGGGCGGAAATCGCGCGGCATCGGCCGGCCCTTGCCGAAGCTTTCGGCGGCCTCGGCCAGAGACAGGATCGGCCGGATCTGGTTGCGAAGGAAGGGGATGGCAATCGTCAGCAGCACCAGTGACGTCCCGACCATCCAGATCAGGAAGATGTGGGTGTTGGAGGCATAGGCCTGGCTGCGGCGCACGAAGACGCGCAGCACCTTGCCCTCGAGCTGGATGCGGACCTCGACGATGTTGGAATTGCCGACCGTGTCGATCCAGAACGGGCGGTTGATCTGGCGGGTGATCTCGGTGGAAAGGACGTCGTCAAGGATCGAGAAGAAGGGCTTGGGTCCAGGCGCCGGCAACGGGTCGGGCGGCAAGAGGTCGACCTTCAACTGCATGCGGTCTTGGGCGATGCGGATGATGTTGGCGTAGTCGCCATCATGCGGATAGGTCTCGATCATGTCGATGATCGCGGCGATGTCGCGCACGGTGGCCTGCGACAGGCGCTGCGTCACGGTTGCCCAGTGGCGTTCCATGAAGTCGAAGGCGACGACCGACTGCAGAAGGATCATCGGCGCGATGACGATGATCAGCGAGCGGGCATAAAGCCGCTTGGGCATATAGAACGCAACCAGCCGCCAGAACCGCTTCCAGGCACGCGGCATTGCTTTCAGCGCGCGTGATACGCGCGCGCCAAAGCCGCCTTGTTCCGGCCGTTCCAGTTGCGTGGTCGCCATTTATCCTTCCGCTGGGTCAATGGCCGCTGGTCGATGGCCACACATCTATGGCCAAGGGCGGCCGTCAGCGGCATTCTATTCCACGCTGAGCCGATACCCAATACCGCGCACCGTCTGCAGCCAGACCGGATTGGACGGATCGCGCTCGATCTTGCGGCGCAGGCGGTTGATCTGGACGTCGATGGTGCGCTCGCCGACTTCCGAATCGTCGCCGACAAGCTCGTGACGCGGGATCGTTTCGCCGGCCCGCGCGGCAAAGATCGCCAAGATCTCCTGCTCGCGGTCGGTCAGCTTCAGCGCCTCGCCGCCCCGCTTCAGCTCGCGCCTGGCGATCTGGAAGGTGTAGGGGCCGAAGACCAGCTGCTCGACCTTGGGCGTCGTCGCCGGGCCGCCGCGGCGCAGAATGTTATTGATGCGCAGGATCAGTTCGCGCGGGTCGAAGGGCTTGGGCAGATAGTCGTCGGCGCCGGCCTCGAGCCCAGTGATGCGGCTGTCGGTTTCCGATAGCGCGGTGAGCATCAGGATCGGTACGTTCTTCTCCGCCCGCAGCGCCTTGGTGAGGTCGACGCCGGTCTCTCCGGGCATCATGACGTCGAGGACAAGGAGGTCGAAGTCGAGTCCTGCAAGCTTTCGCCTGGCCTCGCCGGCATTTCCGGCGACTGTGACGCGAAAACCATTTTCGGTCAGATACTGCTTGAGCAAATTGCGAATGCGGGTGTCGTCGTCGACCACAAGCAGATGCGGCGCGTCATCGTCCGGCGCCGTCGGCTGGTCCACCCTCTCAATGGTCTCCATGGCTTTTCCCTGACATGTTTGCAGGCACAATGTCGATCTGCGCCCTTAGTTCCGGATTGACCATGGCTTCCAGGAATCGTTCGATCAAGGGACGCTCGCTGGCTCCGGAATCTTCCAATGCAGCACGGATGCGGCGTGACTGTGGCCGCGCCAGGGCCAGCGCCAGGGCGCGCCCCTTGGCTGTCGGATAGAGCTCCCGCTGGCGGCGGTCGCGCGGACCCTGCAATTGCACGATATGGTCGGTGTCGATCAACTGCTTGAGCACCCGCGCCAGGCTCTGCTTGGTGATCTTGAGCACGTCGAGCAGTTCAGCGACCGTCAGTCCCGGCCGGCGGTTGACGAAATGCAGCACCCGGTGATGGGCGCGGCCAAAGCCGTAATCGGCCAGGATCTGGTCCGGATCGGAAGTGAAATCGCGATACGCAAAGAAGAACAGTTCGATGATGGCGAAGTCGATGCCGTCCTCGTCGGTGATCGGCGTCTTGATCGGTTTTCCGGCAGCTGGGCTTCGATCCGTCATCATTTCTCCGTCCATAGAGGGAAATTATGTCAGTACTATTGACGTAATTTCCCCGCAATGGTAATTTTTGACAAGCTTTTCGGCTGAATGCGAACGAAAAGGCAAGGGAGTGCGGTTTTTCCGGAACTTCCTGAGTTTGCCAGAGTTCGATTCTCCGCTTACGCTTCAAGGGCCGCCCGACGCGGCTGTCGCGCAACAAGAACAACACTAATGATGTGCGGGTCGCCGCCCGCGGGAGGTTTCCATGGCATCCGTTCCCTTCGACCAACTGGACGGCTTCATCTGGATCAACGGCGAGTTCGTCAAATGGGCCGATGCCAAGATCCACGTGCTGACCCACGGCCTGCACTATGCCAGCGCCGTCTTCGAGGGCGAGCGCGCCTATGGCGGCGCCATCTTCAAGCTCAACGAGCACACCGAGCGTCTGCATGAATCGGCGCGCCTGCTCGGCTTCAATATTCCCTATTCCGTGGCCGAGCTCAATGACGCCTCGACCACGCTTCTGAAGAAGCAGGGTTTCCAGGACGCCTATGTCAGGCCGATCGCCTGGCGCGGCAGCGAACAGATGGGGGTGTCGGCGCAGAACAGCCGCATCAACTGCGCCATCGCCATCTGGCAATGGCCGAGCTATTTCGACCCGGCGCAGAAGCTCAAGGGCATCCGTCTCGATCTGGCGGAATGGCGCCGGCCCGATCCGCGCACCGCGCCGTCGAAGTCGAAAGCCGCCGGCCTCTACATGATCTGCACCATGTCCAAGCATGCCGCCGAGGCCAAGGGCTATGCCGATGCCATGATGCTCGACTGGCGCGGCCAGGTCGCCGAAGCAACGGGCGCCAACATCTTCTTCGTCAAGGATGGCAAGATCCACACGCCGAAGCCCGATTGCTTCCTCGACGGCATCACCCGCCGCACCGTCATCGGCCTCGCCAAGGACCGCGGCCTTGAAGTCGTCGAGCGCGCCATCATGCCTGAGGAACTCGAAGGCTTCGAACAGTGCTTCCTCACCGGAACGGCAGCGGAAGTGACGCCGGTCTCCGAGATCGGTCCGTACCGATTCGAGGTCGGCGAGATCGCCAAGACTTTGATGAACGACTATTCTGCTGCGGTGCAACCTAAGCATGCGATAGCCGCAGAATAACGAAAGTCACAGCTTTTTTCGCAAGCAGGGGCGGTTTTGAGGCCGGCCCCTTTATTTCAGCATCTGTGCATTTGACTTTCGTACAATTCAGCGTCTCATGATGGTGTCGGCCCGGGAGGCTGGCAGCTATGGAGGGACTAGGTACATGGATACGAATACGCTCATTGCGCTCGTTGTACAGGTAATTGCAGGTGTTGTCGGTGGTCAGGCGGTCGGCGTCGCGCTGAAGAATGCGGCGATGGGCCAGTTGACCAAAATCCTCGGCGGCGCGGTTGGCGGCGTCGGCGGGGCGGCGATCCTCGGCAGCCTGCTCGGCGGCACGGCCGACCCGGCAGCGGCTGCAACGGCAGCGGGCGGATTGGGCGATACGCTGAACCTCAAAAACCTGCTCGGCGGCGCCGGCGGCGGCGCCATCCTGACCGGCATCATCGGTGCGGTCATGGGCGCGATGAAGAAGTAAGCCTCTAGATCATTCACCGTTTCACGGCGAATGATCTAGTTTGTTGTTTTATCCAATTCCGGACGGAAAACCGCTTTACACTTTTCCTGGAATTGCTCGAGACTCAGGCTTCGTCAAATGGGCGGCCGTTGGGCCGCCCATTTCTGTTTTGGGACGGACTGTTTGCCTTTCAGCAGTGGACGGCCTTCGCCCGCGCCTCTACATCACGCTGGAACAGCGAAAGGACAATCATGGGTCAGCTCAATGCCGGCATCGTGCCGGTCACGCCTTTCCAGCAGAACTGCACCATCCTGTTCGACATGGATGACAAGCATGGCGTCGTCGTCGATCCGGGCGGCGACATCGACAAGGTGCTGGCGGTGCTGAAGGACAATGCGATCACCGCCGCTGCGATCTGGATCACCCATGGCCACATCGATCACGCCGGCGGCGCCATGGAGCTGAAGGAAGCACTCGGCATCGAGATCATCGGCCCGCACGAAGCCGACAAGCTATTGCTCGACAATCTCGAGAACCAGGGCCAGCGCTACGGCATTGCCGGGGCGCGCAACTGCGTGCCCGACCGGTTTCTCGCAGAGGGCGAGACGGTTTCGTTCGGCTCACATATGTTCGAGGTGCTGCACTGCCCCGGCCATGCGCCTGGCCATGTCGTATACTACAATCGCGCGGCGAAGTTCGCTCATGTCGGCGACGTGCTGTTTCGCGGCTCGGTCGGGCGCACCGACCTGCCGGGCGGCGACCATGCGGCGCTGATCGCCTCGATTAAGAACAAGCTTTTGCCGCTCGGTGACGAGATCGGCTTCATCTGCGGCCACGGCCCGGGTGGCCGCTTTGGCGAGGAGAGGCGGACCAATCCCTTCCTGACTTAGCGATGTCTTTCTGCCAAAAAAAAAGCGCTGGCCTTGCGGTCAGCGCTTTTTGTGGCACAGGGAAGCTCAATTCGCGACGCAGAAATGCTGCTCACCGTCATTGCCGGTGAACGTGCCGCTGCGGGCATTGAAGCTCCGGTAGCGGTCCGAGCAGTATTCGTACCAGTCGCGGGTCCACGGCTCGGCATAGCGGTCGGCATAGACGACCCGCGGTTCGGCATAGTAACGGCGCACCGGCGCCGGCCGCACTTCGCGGTAGTCGTAATCGTCGTCATAGCTGCTGTAGCGCGGCTGCGGGTTGCTCAGCGCACCGGCGATCAGAGCGCCGGCCGCAAGGCCGACGACACCGGCCGCAAGCGCGTCGCCATTATGATGACGACCATGGCCATGATGCCAGCGGTTCCAGTCCTTGGCATTGGCGGCAGGCAAGGTGGCGAGGGTGGTCGCGGCGAGAGCGGCGCCCAGGATGGCGGTCTTGAAAATGCGATTCATTTTGGTCTCCTTCGTGCCGGCCCGGATAGTTTTCGGGGATGCGGTCCAGCCTAGGGGACGATTAATAGAAGACCGTGGCTGAACGGGGGCTGAACGGAATTGGCTGATACGATCCAGTTCTTGCGGCAAAACCAAGCGCGTACGCAAGGCGCTCCGCCTCGTCAATCTCCGTCCGGACTGTCTTGAGCCGGCTTAGCCGACCGACAGGTTGACGGCCTTCGGCCCCTTGCCGCGCTTGTCCGGCTCGGTGTCGAATGTCACTTTTTGTCCATCCTCCAGACCGGAAAGACCCGAAGCCTGCACGGCCGAAATATGAACGAAGACATCCTTCTGCCCGTCGTCGGGCGTAATGAAGCCGAAGCCTTTGGCATGATTGAAGAATTTGACGGTGCCGGTCTGCGGCATGGGAAGCTCCCTTTGATCCCATAAAGTCCAGTTTCGGGCCGGCAAATGCCCGAAGGGAAATTTGTCCTTTATTTTAGCGCTATCGGCAAGAGAAAGTTTTGGCGACGGCGGCAACGCTGAAGGCTGCTCAAATAGATCGTGGCACCGAAGGCAATTCGCGCCAGACGATTGCTCCGGCGATCAGCCACGGCATTGACCGATAAAGCGTCCTTTGCCTCCGGCGACGGCGGTCATGAAAAAGGCGCAACGGGAACGTCGCGCCTTCGAAACTCTGGACGGCTGACAAAGCCGGTTCAAACACGCTTTAGGTGCTTTTTCGAGCGCCCTGACGGGCGCGCGGGCACCGCCGGTTCAGGCCGCGCGGAGGTTGACCGCCTTCGGACCCTTGCCCATGCGGTCGGGTTCAACGTCGAAGGTGACCTTCTGGCCGTCGACGAGGGTACGCAGGCCCGAGGCCTCGATCGCGGAAATGTGGACGAACACATCCTTGGCGCCGCCGTCGGGCGTGATGAAGCCGAAGCCTTTGGTCGCGTTGAAGAATTTAACGGTGCCGGTCTGGGCCATTGGGGAAACTCCTTCACCCGTGTCAGTCTTATGGTTTGCCCGCCGCCTGGCATCGTGGGCAAGTCCCGGTGGTTGCTTCGGCAGTCCTGCATTTGCGCATGGTAAAACCCCCCGCCGAAAATGGGGCCGTCAGAGATTCACAGTATCGGGGAAAGGTCGTCCAAAACGTTCCGCTCTCCGGGTCGCAAATGCCCGAACACAAAATTTATCGCACGGAAACGTGATCGTTGCAAGATAGCGCCGCGGGCCGCGTCCATCGACGCATCCCAACGAAGGCGCTTCGATAAACCTGGGTTCTTAAGAGTTCATCAGCCAGAGCCCGGCCACGCATGGTCCAGCGGTCTGGTCCAGGGCCAAACCAATACGCGGGCCGGGCATCGCATGGCTCCCGCGCCGCAAACGGGGGTTGCATTTGGCAAGGGAATGGCGAGGATCGACAGGCGCGTTTTGCGCCGGGGACGGGGGTCTCGAGGGAGGCATATTCATGAGATTTCTTGCGACGACCTTCTCGCGCCAGGGTTTTACTATTCTCTTCCTGTCGGGTCTTCTTGCGGCCTGCACCGTCGTCGTCGATGACGGGCCGGGACCACGTCCGCGCCCGCCACGGCCGGAACCGGAATTCTGCACCAGGCAATACGAGCCGGTCTGCGCGCGGCGCGGCGGTGACCGCCAGACCTTCGCCAATGCCTGCCTTGCCGAACGGGAAGGCTACCGCATCGTTCGCGACGGCCCTTGCCGCGACGGCGGCGGTGGTGGCGGTGGTGGCGGCGAAGAGCCGACATTCTGCACGCGCGAATACGCCCCGGTCTGCGCCCGCCGCCATGGCGAGCTGCGCACCTTTCCCAACGCCTGCGAGGCCCGTGCCGCCGACTACCGCGTCGTCGAGGACGGCCCGTGCTGATTTTTCCTTCTCCCCTGTCGGGTGAGTCCGCCGGAGGCGAATTCACCGTCCCACTGGCACGATAAAAAAGGCGGCGAATGCCGGGACCCTGCGAAGCAGCGGGGACCGGGCGGGTGGACCGGACCACCCTTGGTCCTTCGCAGGCTCAGGGCGTTCGAAACTCGAAAAGCCAACAATTGGCTTTTCGTCTGCTGCGCGGACCGCTTCTCACCCCCAAGGGAGAAGGCAAGGTCGCGGATCGGAGTGGTTGCCTACGCCGAATACGCCCCGTCGGCCGGGCCGGCATAAAGCTCTGCGCCGTCCTCGTCGCAAATGCGCAGACGGTCGGGGATCTGCGGCATGGCGAGGCTGTGGAACAGCGCGGTGGCGCCCTGCAGGGCGGCGCGCAGGTTCGGCGCGTCCAGCGATACCTTGTCGAGCGTGGCTTCGTCGACGTCGCGCGAGCGGCTCGACGAAGAACGTCAAGCAAGCCTCCGTTGCAGAGTTTTGCGCGAGATCGTCAGTCCGAGATCGTCAGTCCATTGCCGGCAGGTGCGCCAGGCGCGCCCTGCCTGGTCAGCCCTTCGACTTCGGCTTCAGGCTGCTCTCTGCCTGCTTGACCGAGGAACCGAACGGGGAGGCGGCCTTGGCCACCACCTTGTCTTTCTTGGGCTTGCGAGTTTCGCGATTGCTGCGCTGCTGACCCTTGGCCATCCGTCTGCTCCTTCGTACGTGCTGGGTGGGTGCGGTGTCAGACGGCCGGGCTGTCGGGGACAGCCGGGGCGTCCGCCACTTCGAGGTTGTCTTCCGTGGTGACCCGCTCATAGGTCTCCTGCTCGCTGCGGATGCGATATTGCGGCGAGCCATCCTTGACCGGCAATCTGCTCTTGATCTGAAACAGCTCGGCGGTCTTCTGGGCGAGCCCGCTGCGGCTCTTCATGCGCACGGTCTGGCCGATGGCGAAGAGGTGCGAGGGCGTGTCGGTGCGCGGACGCGCATTCTGCTGGAAGCGGATCATGCTGCGTTCTCCTGGTCGCGCCTCAGCGCTGTTTCGAGTTCGAGGTAGTCGATGGCGACAAGCTGGCTGGTGGCCGGGTTCTTCACCGCCCTTGCCGGCAAATGGATGAAGGTGGCGACGCGACGCCAGGCAAGCCGCGACATGCCCTCGATCAGCTCTTCGTCGTGATCGATGTCATAGTCGCCGGCCGGCAGTTGCCCTTCCAGCCCGCCAAGCACGAAGGGTGCCGCGAAATGGGCGATGGAACGGGTGGTGCGATCCGGCATTGGCTTGGCTCTGGTTCGTCGATGCTTTCCGGCATCAACCGGGAACTCAACCATCGGCGATTGGAATGAGTTTGGCGGGTCGAGTATCTCCGACGCCGCCATATGCCAAGCTTGACCCAAAAAACGATCTCAGACCAATAATCCGAAATTGTTGGTTATTCAAGCTGATTTCCGCCACGGCTCGACCGGTATAAAAAATTTCTCGTATAAACCCCTAATAAATCTGCTATCGTGGAACAATATCAGCCAATTTCTTATTTAGAGAGCATCGGAATAATTATTCCGGTGCCCCTAAGATTATTTTTTACGAAAGGCAAAAATATATGAGATTCATGAAAACGCCGGATCGTCCGACCGCAACAATCGAGCCAATCGTCCTCTTCCCCAAGGCAATATCAGTGCGCCTGACGATAAGAAGCGACGAAGCGGCACGGCGCAAGATTGCCGACACCGACGGCACGCTACGGCGGGAGCGCCGGCTCGCCGAGAGCAACCGGCTGATTTGACCGGGCTGCGCTGCTTTGGGTTCAACCGCAGCAACACCTTGTCCGGACCGAAGAGGATATCCGGCGGCACCCTTGAATCTGTCTCTTCCATGCCTTAGGTCCGGCAAGCGGACAAACACGGCAGGTTTCCCATCAACAGAGATCAGAGAAGAGCGGCGGGTGCTGGAGCTGGCGGACAGCCGCCGCTGGGCCTCGACCAATATGTGCAGCAGGCGCTGCAGCTGCATCAGGCCGGGCGCCGGCAGGAGGCCGAGACGCTGTACCGGCAGGTGCTGGCGCGCAAGGCCAATCACCCGGCAGCGGCGCATTTCCTGGGCCTGTTGCTGCACCAGACCGGGCGCAGCCCCGAAGGGCTGGAGCTAATCGAGCAGTCTGTGCGTCTGCAGCCGAAGAATCCCGATTTCCTCAACAATCTCGGCACGGTGATGCGCGATCTCGGCCGCGTTGCCGCGTCCGCCGATTTCTTCCGCGGCGCGGTCGATCTCAAGCCCGACCAGCTCGCGGCACGCGACAATCTGGGTTCGGCGTTGAAACAGCTCGGCCAGTTCGAGGCTGCGGAGGACATCTATCGCGGCACAATCGGGCGCAATCCCTTCCATGTCCGCGCCCGCATCGGGCTTGCCGAAACGTTGCAGGAAGCCGGTCGTCTGGATGAGGCGCTGGCGACCTTTCGCGAGGCGCTGACGATCCGGCCCAAGGATGCCGACCTGTTGCATGGGCTCGGCGTCGGGCTGATGGAAAAAGGCAAGCTCGATGAAGCGGCAGACCTGTTTCGGCAGGCGTTGGCGATCACGCCAGGCATGGCAAAGGCCTGGCTGATGCTGACGCAGGTCAAGCGCCAGAAGGAGCGCGACGCCGAACTCGCCGGCATGGAGGCCCAGCATGCCAAGGCGCCGGCCGACAGCCTGGCACGCATGCAGCTGTCCTTCGGTCTCGGCAAGGCCAATGATGATTTGAAGGACTATAACAGGGCCTTCGACTATTTCGCTGAAGGCAATGCGATCCGCCGCAAGGGCATCGATTATGATTCGGTCAGGACGCGGGCCGAATTCGAGGCGATGAAGACGGTGTTCAACGCCGGCTTTTTCGAAAAGCACAAGCCAAGTGCAATCTCCGACGACACGCCGATTTTCGTCGTCGGCATGCCGCGCTCCGGCACCACGCTGGTCGAACAGATCATCGCCAGCCATCCACAAGTCTATGGCGCGGGCGAGCTCAGCATGTTGAAAACCGCGGTCGGCAAGCAATTTCCGCTGACCATGCCCGGAGGTTTCCCCTGGGGACTGGTCGATGTATCCGACGCGGAGTTTGCCGTAGCGGGCCAAGCCTATCTCGACATGCTGCATGAGCGCTATCCCAACTTCAGGCATGTCACCGACAAGATGCCCGGCAACTTCCTGCTCATCGGCTTCATCCATATGATGCTGCCGAAAGCCAAGATCATCCATTGCGCGCGCGATGCGGCGGCGACCTGCCTTTCGATCTACAAGGTGCATTTCCGCGGCGACAACCACCGCTACGGCTATGATCTGGGCGAGCTCGCCGATTTCCACAATATCTACACCGACATCATGGCGCATTGGCGCGATGTTCTGCCGGGCGTCGTGCATGACGTGCGTTACGAGGATTTCGTGGCCGACCAGGAGGGACAGACGCGGGCGCTGATCGGGCATCTCGGCCTGTCCTGGGACGACAAGGCGCTGTCGTTCCACGAGACCGACCGCCCGGTGCGCACGGCCTCGGCCGCGCAGGTGCGCCAGCCGATGTATCAGGGCTCGGTCGATCTCTGGAAGCGCTATGGCGACAGGTTGAAGCCGCTGCTGGACAAGCTGGCCTGAGCAGCGGCTAAAGCTCGATGAAGGGCTGGAAACCGCCGAAGATCATGCGCTTCATATCGAAGGGCATAGGCCCCAAATCGGGCGTCAAACGCGGATCGGCCATCACCTTGGCCATTACCGCGTCGCGGCTTTGCCTGGACGAATAGACGGCCCAGGCAAAGACGACGATCTCGTCGTCTTTTGCCTGAACGGCACGCGGAAACGAGGTCAACTCACCATAGGGCACGTCGTCGGCGATACATTCGACATAGGCGAGCGCTCCGTGTTCCTTCCATATCGGGCCTGCGAGGTTGGCCAGCTTCTTGTAGTCATCAATGTTTGCCTTCGGCACGGCGAGCACGAAACCATCGACATAGGACATTGGGTTTTCCTTGGAGTATCTCACAAAGCTCCTTACCGGCGTCAGCCGGTAAGGAGCTTTGTCAGCGGTGGTCAGTCTTTCTTCGCCGGCGCGTTCATCGCCCATTCGACCCCGAAGGGATCGCGCATGTTGCCCCACTGGTCGCCCCAGAACATCAGCTGCAGCGGCACTGCGACTTCGCAGCCGGCATCGACCGCGCGCTTCCACCAGCCATCGATCTCGTCGGCGCCGAGATGGAGCTGCATGGTATAGCCCTGCGGCTTGACGGCAGGCATGCCGTTTTCGGGGTAGAAATCGGAAATCATCAGCGTCGAGCCGTTGATGTGGAGATGGATGTGCATGGTGCGGCCCTGCTCATCGGGCGGATAGAAGAACACCTGCTCGGCGCCGAAGGCCTTCTTGTAGAATTCGGCGGCCTTGAAGGCGCCGTCCAGCTGCAAATAGGGGGTCAATCCACCGAGAACTTTCGCGGCCGGCTGAATGGGGGTCTGGTCGGTCATGTCTTGTTCCTCTTTGGGTTTGGTCTGGGCGCTTGGTCTGGCCTTTGCGAACCTCAGGACGAACGAGGCGGCGGCAATCCTACATGTCTGATGCGATTTTTTGGGCCGCTGCGATTTTTGGGGTGAAATGAACTTGCGTCGGCGGCGCCCAATCAGAGCGCAATCCTCGGTATGAGCAGGCTAGAAAAGGGGACTGCTTCTCCAACCCGCTGAGACGACAATGATCCTCTATTACCAGACCCATTCGCCCTTTGCGCGCAAAACGCTCGTCTTCGCCCATGAGGTCGGGCTTGCCGACCGGCTCGAGGTCATTCATCACGAGACCAGCCCGACCTTGCGCAATGCCCGTGTCTACGCCGAAAACCCGCTCGGCAAGGTGCCGGTGCTGCTGCGGCCGGATGCGCCGCCGCTCTTCGATTCCGATGTCATCTGCGCCTATCTCGATACGCTGCATGACGGCCGCAAATTGCTGCCGCAGGACGGCGAAGCGCGCTGGCAGGCGTTGCGGTTGCAGGCGGTCGCCCAAGGCCTGGCGCAGACGGGCATAGGCCTGCGCTGGGAGACGGAAAGGCGGCCCGAACAGTTGCGCTATGCAGCGCTTGCCGAAGGCTACCGGGAAAAAATCGAGGCCAGCTATGACTGGATCGAAAGCGCGCTGGACGACGAGACACCGCTCCATGTCGGCCATATAGCGCTTGCCACCACGCTGTCCTGGATGGCGTTCCGCCAGCTGCCGTCCTTTCGCGCGCGGGCGCGGCTGACGCGCTGGTTCGAGGCGTTCGAAAAGCGTCGATCGATGCAGGCGACGCCGCTGTCGGGCGATACGCATGACTGAGCAACGGTCGCCCCGCGGCGGCCTGCATCGATCTTTCCCGACCGCATGGTCAGGGCGCCCTGCAGATCCGCGGGCCGTTTTGCGCGTCGATGAGGATTTCCGGCCAGCCGATATCCTTGCGCAGTTCGATCGGCAGGGCCAGAAGCTCGCGCTCGCTGCGATAGCGGGCGCGGTTCTGTGCGTAACGGGCGGCGACGCGGCCTATGGATGACAGGATGGACATGATGCGTTCTCCTCAGATGAAGCCGGCATCATCGTGTCGGCATCCCAAGGACGCAGCAGGTTCAGGCGATCCGACAGAGCGCTGAAAATATTCTGGGAGATGTGAAACCATGGGCCGCAACACAGTGCGGCCCATGGTGGTAGTTCCTCAGCCCGCCGTTTCAGCCACTGAGCGGAAGAAATCCTCGGGGTCTTCGACTTCGGTCAGCTTCCGCTTGTCGATCAGCCAGAAGCGGTTGCCGATGGCGCGGATGAAGGAACGGTCGTGCGAGGCGAGCACACAGCTCGCCTGGTGCTTGAGCAGTTCCTCCTCCAGCGCTTCCTGGCCGTCGATGTCGAGATGGTTGGTCGGCTCGTCGAGCAGGTAGAAGTTGGGGTTGGCGAGTCTCAGCGCCAGCATCATCAGCCGCGCCTTCTGGCCGCCGGACAGCACGCCGATCTTCTTCTCCTGCATCTCAATGACAACGCCGGCGCCGGCAAGCAGCGAGCGGGCGCGTTGCTCGCCGACATCGTAGCGGTGCGAGACCAGAGCCAGCGGCGTGTCGTCGCCACTGATGCCGGCCAGCGCCTGGTCGCTGTAGCCAAGCACCGTCGACGGCGTCACCTTGACGTTCGGCACCGTGTCCGGCTCGGCGATGGCGTTGCGGATCAGATCGACGAAACGCGACTTGCCGACGCCGTTGCGGCCGAGCAGCACGATGCGGTCGCCCTGGCAGATGTGGCGCTTGCCGGTCTTGAACAGCAGCGTGCCGTCCGGCGTTTCCACTGCGGCGTCATCCAGCGTAATCAGCACCTTGGCATGGGTGCCGCGGTTGGCCAGCCGGATCGCGCCGGCCGATTTCTCGCGATGCGCCGATACCGCGGCGTCTTCCAGCTTCTCCGCCCGTTCCCTGAGTTGCTTGGTCTTCACCGTCAAAAGGTCGCTGCCGGAATTGATGCCGATGTTGTTGAGCTTGGCGGCCTGCTTGCGCAGTTGCTGCGCCACCTTCATGTCGCGCTCGAACCGGCGCGCCGTCGAGGCGTCCAATTCGTCCAGGGCCTGCCGCGCCCTGGAATAGGGCAGTGCAAACACCGGCGAGTCCTCCGGGCGCAAGAACAGCGTGCGGTTGGTGACGGCGTCGAGAAAGGCGCGGTCGTGACTGGCGATGACCACCGGCACTTCGCGCGGCAGGGCGTTCAGCCAGCTTTCCAGCTGGCTGATCTTAGCGAGGTCGAGATGATTGGTCGGCTCGTCGAGCAAAAGCACATCCGGATCGGTGACCCAGACGCGGGCGATCAGCGCCAGCCGCTGCCATCCGCCGCTCAGCGCCTGCATCGGCCGTTCGCGCATCGGCTCGGGCACGTCGAGCGAATCCAGCACCACGTCGACGCGCCACATCTCGCTGTCGGCCTGCTCGGCCGGCAAGGCATCGGCCACCACCTGATGGAAGCTGCGGCTGAGAAGGGCTGGCGGAACCGACTGCTCGACATGGCCGACACGCAGGCCGCGCGTGCGAGAAATGTCGCCCGAGGTCGGCTCCAGCGCGCCGGTCAGGCATTTAAGCAAGGTCGACTTGCCGCGGCCATTGGCGGCGACGATGCCGAGCCGGTCGCCGGCGCCCATGGTGAGGTCGAGATTGGAAAACAGCGGCGCACTCATGGTGACGCCGAGGGATTTGAGGCTGATCAGGGCCATTGCGATTTCTCTGGTCTTGCCGGAGACAACTCCGGATGCACTTTGACGGTGTGCTTGCCGGCCGTCAGGCTCAGCTTTGCGCACCACGAAGGGCAGACCAAAAAATCGAAACGGGAAAAAACCCGTAATGTCCCTGGTCAGCCCTGCAAGCGAACTCGCAGGGCAGAAATCGGGCCACGCTGACGATGGTGATCGATAGACACGCAGCCCTCCTTTCAAGACAAAACTTTGAGTGTGTGGAGCGATTACACCAAAGGCGGGGGTGGAGGCAAGTGGGCGGGTCGGTTGGCAATCGGCCGCTACTGTCACACGGGCCTCAGATGGCCTCCGCTCACTCCGTATTCCCTGTTTGGATCCAGCAGGAAATGTCCGAACACTGCGCTCCTGTGAAGATCAACAACGATCACAAGCAGGGCGTTGAACCTGCCGGTGCCAATCAGAACTTGATCGAACCGGTTTTGGGCATCCCGGTAGACATAGTGGACGTCGTTCAAATAGGGCAGGCCGATCTCATCGAGATCCAGCGCCTCGACATACGGCCATATGTCCACGGCAGCCTCTGCCTTGGCGGTGACGTTCGTCATGGGCTCGGCGAAGCAAGCCTTGAACTCGTCTTCCTGAAGTCTGCGCGTGACGATCATCACGCATTCTAGTGGCCGGCGTCGAAAATTCGCAACGGTGCAGCGGGTCGGTTCTTACCTTCTCCCCTTGTGGGAGAAGGTGGCCGAGCGAAGCTCGGTCGGACGAGGGGTGTTCCAGAAAATACCAACGTCTCACTCCGCTGGAACACCCCTCAACCGTCTCGGCGCTGCGCGCCGATCCACCTTCTCCCACAAGGGGAGAAGGGAAAGGGCGCTTACTTTCCTGGCCGTCCCGTCTTCCCCGGCCGCCGCTTATCACGACGCGCATCGCCTGGGTCCTCGTAGGAGCCGATGCCAGCACGCTGGCGAATGATTGGCTTGGGGGAATCGTCGCGATCCTTCGCGCCCCCCTCTGTCCTGCCGGACATCTCCCCCACTTGGGGGGAGATGGGGTTTGGCTTGGCCGGCACTTTTCCTTCGACCGGCTTTTCGGTCCGCCGCACGGTCATCTCGTCCAGCGAGTTTTTCTTGAACAGCGGCTTGGTGGCATCGCCCGGAATGCCGAAGTCGGAGCCGTGCGCCTCTTCGGCCGACTGTTTCTTGAACAGCGAGCGCGATACCGCTCCGGCCGGTGTCGGCATGTCGGTGCCTGGGCCCATGTCGTCGATCGAGGGCTTGGCGAACAGTGGCTTCTTTACCGGCACGGCGCCGTCGGCGCCCATTTCGTCGAGCGCCGGCTTGCGGAAGAGGTTGGACCGGGCAGCCCTGGCCGCCTCTTCAGCCGCGCGTGCGTCGTCGAACTTGCGAAAACGCTCCTGTTCCTCAGCCGTACGGTGCTTGGCCACGCCCTTGTTGTGCTTGCCCTTCTCGCGGCCGGAGACCGGGCTTTCCATGTCGGCGTATTTGGCCAGAGGGTCTTCCGAGATGGACAGTTCCATCTCGCGCAGCCGCTTGATCTCGTCGCGGATGCGGGCGGCCTTCTCGAAGTCGAGATTGGCGGCGGCGTCGCGCATCTGCTTTTCCATGGCGTCGAGATGAGCCTTGAGATTGTTGCCCATCATCGCACCGGCGCCGTCGGTGAACTGCGAGATATCGGCGCGGACATGGTCCTTCTCGTAGACCGAGTCCAGAATGTCGGAGATGCGCGACTTCACCGATTCCGGGGTGATGCCGTTGGCCGCGTTCCATTCCATCTGCTTTTCGCGGCGGCGGTTGGTCTCGGCCATCGCCCGCTCCATCGAGCCGGTGACCTGGTCGGCATAGAGGATGACCTTGCCGTCGACGTTGCGGGCGGCGCGACCGATGGTCTGGATCAGCGACGTCTCGGAGCGCAGGAAGCCCTCCTTGTCGGCGTCGAGGATGGCGACGAAACCGCATTCAGGAATGTCGAGGCCTTCGCGCAGCAGGTTGATGCCGACCAGCACGTCGAAAGCGCCGAGGCGGAGATCGCGCAGAATCTCGATGCGCTCCAGCGTGTCGATGTCGGAGTGCATGTAGCGAACGCGCACGCCTTGCTCATGCAAATATTCGGTCAGGTCTTCGGCCATGCGCTTGGTCAAAACGGTGACCAGCGTGCGGTAGCCGGCGGCCGTGGTGTCGCGGATTTCGCCGACGACATCGTCGACCTGGCTTTTCGCCGGGCGGACTTCGACCGGCGGATCGATCAGGCCGGTCGGGCGGATGACCTGCTCGGCGAACACGCCGCCGGCCTGTTCCATCTCCCAGGCGCCGGGCGTTGCCGAAACGGCGACGGAGAGCGGTCGCATGGCGTCCCATTCCTCGAAGCGCAGCGGCCGGTTGTCCATGCAGGAGGGCAGGCGGAATCCATACTCGGCCAGCGTCGCCTTGCGGCGAAAGTCGCCGCGATACATGCCGCCGATCTGCGGCACGGTGACGTGGCTTTCGTCGATGAAGACTAGCGCGTTGTCGGGGATGTATTCGAACAAAGTCGGCGGCGGATCGCCCGGCTGGCGGCCGGTGAGATAGCGCGAATAGTTCTCGATGCCGGCGCAGGAGCCGGTGGCTTCCAGCATCTCAAGATCGAAGCGGCAGCGCTGTTCGAGCCGCTGTGCCTCCAGCAGGCGGCCGGCGCGCTCGAGCTCGACCAGCCGGTGCTTGAGCTCCTCCTTGATCGACTTGATCGCCTGGTTGAGCGTTGGACGCGGCGTCACGTAGTGCGAGTTGGCGTAGATCTTGACGCTCTTCAGCTCGCCGGTCTTCTGGCCGGTGAGCGGATCGAATTCGGTGATCGCCTCGATCTCGTCGCCGAACATCGAGATGCGCCAGGCGCGGTCTTCAAGGTGAGCCGGGAAGATTTCGATCGTGTCGCCGCGCACGCGGAACGAGCCGCGGACGAAATTGATGTCCTGGCGTTTGTATTGCTGGGCGACGAGATCCGCGAGCAGAGCCCGCTGGTCAAGCCGGTCGCCGATCTGCATCTGGAAGGTCATCGCCGTGTAGGTCTCGACCGAGCCGATACCGTAGATGCAGGACACCGAGGCGACGATGATGACGTCGTCGCGCTCGAGCAGCGAACGCGTGGCCGAATGGCGCATGCGGTCGATCTGCTCGTTGATCGAGGATTCCTTCTCGATGAAGGTGTCGGTACGCGGGACGTAGGCTTCGGGCTGGTAGTAGTCGTAATAGGAGACGAAATACTCGACCGCATTGTCGGGGAAGAATTTCTTGAACTCGGAATAGAGCTGCGCGGCCAGCGTTTTGTTGGGCGCCAGGATCAAGGCAGGGCGCTGCGTCTGCTCGATCACCTTGGCCATGGTGAAGGTTTTGCCGGAGCCGGTGACGCCGAGCAGCACCTGAGTGCGGTCATTGTTGTCGACGCCCTCGACAAGATCCTTGATGGCGGTCGGCTGGTCGCCGGCCGGCTCGAAATCCGACACCATCTTAATGGCGATGCCGCCTTCGGATTTTTCCGGGCGGGCAGGGCGGTGCGGCGTCCACAGCACGCCGTCCTTGTGCAAGGGGTTGCCGGATTCGATCAGCGCCGACAGCGCCGCGACCGTCGCGGTGACGCTGCCCGAGGCCATCGTCTCGGCGTCTTCCAGAGAGATGTCGAGACCGGCGACCGGGTTGAGGCCGGCGGCGGTGCGTTCGCGCGCCGTTGCCGCGCCACCCATCGAGGTCCCGCGCGAACTGCGGCCGGGCGCAGCGGACCGCTCCGGGATCTTCTTCGCGGACTTTGGCGATCTACCATCGCCCTTACCGGTGAGACGGCCTTCCTTCTCGGCCTCCTGCTCGATCTGCTCGGCCCAGTCGGCAATCGAGCCGGTCAGCGGCGTGCCGGTGAAGTCGGCCTGCGGCGCTTCGGCAAAGCCGGCTCTGTGCAGAGGCTCCGAGGCATCGAGGAAATCGGTCAACGGGCTGCGCCGCTTGGGCGGCGAAGCGCTGTTGTCACCCGCCGGAGACGGTGTCTTTTTCTCGGGAAGTTTGGCCATGCCCCAAATATGGGCAGAGTCCGCCAAAATGGAAAGAGTGCAATGGCAACGGACGCTAAGCGGGTCGAAGCTCCTGACACAAGGGTGTCAGGAGCTGTGTCACGCAAAGCCGGGCCACCTGCTCAATTGAACCACAGCGCGAAGGTCAAAAACCCACCGCCACCGAACTGACGCTGGATCTGGTCGAACTCGCCGCTGGTCACGATCTCACCGCTCTCGAGGTAGGGCGCGATGGCCGGGCCGGTAATCGACAGCACCAGGTCGAAAGGCTTCGGTTCTTCGAAGAAACGCTTCATGTTGATGCCCTGGCCGGTGCTGACCGTGATGCGGAAATGCGGCAGCAGCTTGCGGCCTTCCAAAAGGTCTTCGGCCATGGTCAGAGTGGCGAGCCAGGCCTCGACCTGCTCCTCGCCGACTTCGAGCCCGGTGAGCGGGTTCTCGCCCTTCTGCTGCGGTCCCGGCAGCCATTCGCGGTCATTGTCGGTCTCGGCGCGGATCGCCTTCCAGTCCTCGCGCGACAGCCGGATCATTTCGAGCAGATGGCGGCGCGCCGCTTGACGGCGCTCCGGCTCGACCACCGGCCAGTTCACGAGGTGAACCATGGAGATGAAATCCGCGATGCGCCATTCCGATGAGAAGATGCTGCTGCCCATGTCCCCGGCGGGAGGCACCAGAACGTCCTGCAGCGGCAGTTTGGCGCGCGGGAACAGCATGTGGAACGAGCCGTCGAACATGGTCCTGAAATCATGCGCCAGCCAGAAATCGGCCTGCGCCATCAGGAATTCGGCATAGCCCTGCAGCCAGAAACCGTCGGCCCGGTCGAAGCGGAATGTGAGCGAGGGAGCGGCGCCGTCCGACGAGATACCGCCGCGCGACAGCGAGGCCATGATCGCGGCCATGCTTTCATCCGGCGCGATGGCACCGTCTTCGTTGAGATCGATGCCGGCATGGGTGAGGTCGACGACCATGCCGATATCGGCATCGGCGGGTACCGAGCCCAGAGTGGCCGCGGATGTCTCCAGCCGGTCGCGGAAGGCGACCAGAATGGCGCGGAACTGCTCATAGGTCAGCGGTTCGGGATTGGGATTGTCCGGAATCGGCAGCCGCATCAGCGGCAGCATGAATGATTGCGGGCTTTCGAACCCGTGGCGGTGCAGACCGCCGGCGAGGATTTCCAGCGCGGTGAAGAATTCGCCGGCCCCGGCGGCATAGGCTGACGCCGGATCGCCCTGGGCTGCAGCCTCGAGCGTGGTAAGCGCGGCGTTGCGCTCGGTCACCGTTTTGGCCTCGAACAAAGCGGTTGCCGCTTTGGGCGCGGCGGCGCGGGCCGAAGATAAAGGCAGCAACAGGAGGAGGGCGGACGCCAGCAGGCCTGCAAAACGTGTCATCTCATCCCTCCACTATGCGATGCGCAGACATTACACGCATTTGGCGCCGTGTCTGCCGGCGGCAGTGTTTCAAGGACTGACGGTCGACACTTCCCGGGCAGACCGTCTACACAAGCTAACCGATTGGGCAAACGATTGGGCGTCGCGTGTCGAACTATCCGCTTTCCTACAAACTGTCATGGCTGCCGCGCTTCCTGAAACCGTCTCTCGGCGGCGATGTCAGGGATTTTGCACCGAGGGCGGCGACGACGATCATCGATCCGCCGCCGGGGCGGAAGGTGCGGCTGGCCTTTGTCGGCGATATTTCGGCGGTGGCCAACCATAGTGCGCCGGAGTGCGATCCGGAAATCGCAAAGCTCTTGGGCTCAGCCGATCTGGTGATCGGCAATTGCGAAAGTCCGGTCGTCGAGCGGCCGAGCGTGGCGTTTGGCACGCGGCTTGGCACTCACCATGCGATGAGCGAGCGGTTTCTTGCCGCGGCGCTTGCCGCCGTAGGCATCGCGCGTGAAAAGCTCGTGCTGTCGCTGGCCAACAACCATGTGCTCGACCAGGGCGTCGCCGGTTTCGACGAGACCGTTGCGGCGTTGAAGCGGCTTGGAATCCGCACCATCGGCACCGCGAAAAAAGGACCGGTCGAGCAGGTCAAGGCCGGGCCGCTGACGATCGGCTTTGCCGCCTTCACACTGTGGCGCAATGGTGACGCCGGGCCATTCACCGAGCTTGTCTCGATGCAAGGCGATCCGGCGGCATGGCCGAGAGGCGCGGCCGACAAGAATATCGATCTCACCTGTGCGGTGCCGCACTGGGACTGGGAGTTCCGGCATTTTCCGCAGCCGCAAACGCAAATGCTGGCGAGGGTGCTGGCCGGTCACGGCGTCGGGCTGATTGCCGGGCACCACGCCCATGTCGTGCAGCCGGTGCAATGGGTCGGCAAGACGCTCGTGGCTTACGGGCTTGGCGACTTCCTCGGCACGGCGCTGGCGCGGCAGCCCTGGCCCGGCCGCATCGCCGGCATTTTCGTCGTCGATGTCAGCGCCGATCTCGGCATGCGCGGTGCGATCGCCGGGTACCGGATGCATCCCTTCATGCGGCTGCGCTCAGGCGGGCATGAGCGGTTGGTTCCGGTCGAGGCGCTGACTGGCCGGATGAAGGGCAAGGTCGAAGCCAGGCTGAAGGCGATCTTTGGCGACTGACGACTTTCCCGCTATTATAGGCATAAACGGACTTGCGAGGGGGCGATGGAAGCAGCTGAGTTCATGCCTGATGAAGCGGTGGTCGCCGGCATCAGGAAGAATATCGAGATCTATGAGGCTGGACGGGCTTCGGCCTACCGCCAGGTGCGCTGGCGGGTGCCGGTGTTTCTGGGGCTGCTGCTGGTTTTTGTCGTGCTGGTGGCCTGGCTGTTCAACAAGGTCGCTGACTTGAACGAGCAATGGTTCTCGACGCCGCATGTGTTCCTCTATGCCGGCGGTTTCTTCGCGGCGCTGCTGCTGTACTTCCTGGCGATCAGGCCGGCGACGAGGCTGCAGCAATCGTTCCGTGACACGCTGCTGCCGATCATCTTCGGCTTCATCAGGGATGTGCGCTATCAGCACAGCGTGACGCCGAATTCCTTCGACCGGCTGCCGCGCGCCGTGGTCGGCGCCTTCAACCGGCAGAGCTTCGACGACATCGTGTCAGGCCGCTACGAGGATTTTCCGTTCGAGCTCTACGAGGCGGAGTTGCGCCAAGGTTCGGGCAAAGGCTCGTCGACGGTCTTCAAGGGCGTCATCGTTGCGTTCGAGACGATCGCGCCGTTCCCCGGCATATTGGTCGCGACGCGCCGCAGCAACGCGGTGGTCGGTTTCTTCCGCGGCATCTTCGCCGGCAAGATGCAGGAACTGTCCAGCGGCGATCCGCTGCTCGACGGCGACTACGAATTTCGCACCGACAATGTCGCCGCCGCGCAGCCGCTGGTGAGCGGCCGGTTGGCGCAGGCGCTGAAATGGCTGCACGAGACATGGCGCGATGATCCGGCGCGGGTGGCACTTAATGGCAGCGATGGCTTCCTGCTCTTGCCGCAGCCGAAGAATTTCTTCGAACTGCCCGCCATTTCCGTGCCACTCGATTACACCAAGCACATCGCGCCGATGATCGCCGATATGGGCGCGATCTTGGCGACGGCGGCGCTGGTGCGCAAGATCGGCGCGACGGATGGCGAGGCCTAAAGCGCCGCGCGTCGAAACGAATTCATGCGACGCGCTTCAGGTCTTGTTTTCATGCATATCGTTGCCCCAAAACGGCGGTCCTGTTTGGGCGCATGCATTAGCCAGGCTGCCGCGCGTCAGCAGGCGAAGCCGTAGTTCTGGCGATAATATTCGACGTCTTCTTGCGCCATCGTCTTGAACATCACGCAGACGGTGAAGCTGCCGACCTGGCGACCGTTTTTGGTGTAGCCCCAGTCGGAAATATCGTCCCGGTTGAATTCGAGTTCCTGGCCGGCCACGACATTGTGCACCGCTTGCGGCTCATTGGCCAATGTTCCTGCAAAGCCGGTCGCGGTCTTGTGGAAGGGGATGATCCAGAAATGCTCCGAGGCGTCTCCGTCCCTGACCTCGACTTTCAATTTGTAGCTGGTTGTCCCGGCTGGCGGCGCATCCGACAAGGACAGGAATTCATCGAGGCTGGCGCGCGCCTGCGCAATGGCCGCCGCCATGTCCGGATCGTCCCTGGCGACGCCTACAACCTTGTCGCCGCCCTGGCCGGAATCCTGCGCACCGGTCGGAATCGGCGCCAAGGCCGCACCGGGACAGCACGGTTCGAACTGCATGCTTCATGAAATGGCGCTCCTGCGTGTCGATGCCTGACACCATCATGCATCTATCTGGAGTTTTCAACGGCAGTGCGATAGCGTGGTATGGTCCGAACGGCAGGCCGCTCACAACCCGCTCGGCACCAGCCCTGCCAGCCAGTTCGCGGACCGCTTGGCAATGCCGACCGTTGCCGACGCGACGCGGCCGAGATCTGTCTTGACCACGGCGTAGCCGTTCCTGGTGCGGTAGAGCACGCCTGTTCCGCCATCGACCACTTGCTCGTAGGCGACGGGCCGTACCGCTGCTGCCTCCATGGCCGTCGTCGGGGAGCCGACGGGAACGCTCGGCCGATGGCTCAGTTCCGGCGGCAACGGGGTTTGGACATTCCGGCTGGCGGGCTTCAGTTCCGGGCGGGATGCGGCCGCCGCCAGTTGCGAAGAAGACGCCGACCCCTTGCTGCGGCAGATGCCAGAGACCAGCGGATAGTCGAAGTTCTTCTGGTGCAGCATCTGGCTTTTCATCGCCGCTTCGCAGTCGGCGATAGTCGCCCACTTCGCCGGCGTCTCGCCGATATATTCGCAAAGCTTGGCGTCGCAGTCGCAGCCGACAATGGTCATGGCGACAAGGGCGGTCTTGATCACGGTCTTGTCCTTCGGATTGCCCCCCGGCAGCCAGTCCTTCCATCGCGCGCGAACAAGGCGGGATTTTGGCCGCGATCACGCGATGAGCCGGGGGATGCGTTTTTCGGGTACGGCTCACTATAGGTGGATTTCGAGACACCCGGTAGCAGATAGGGCGGGAGCGTGATGCATTTGCAGGAAGAAGCCTGAATAAATCTTGTCGGCTATGGCCGCGACAACTGTTTCTTGGCCCGGTTTTCTACTACGATACTCACGGGGCGATACAACAATATAGGAGGGGTTTGTCATGGGAAGAATTGTTCGGTCCGCTGAGCCTGTGCCGAAAAGGGATTCAACGCTCGAGGGCATTCCAGGCGATGCTCCGCTCGGCGTCGACGATGACAAGCAAGAAGATCAAGGATCGAAAGGCGGCGACGGCTATCTCGACCGGGTGGCGAAGTACGTGCCTGCCGAAGTCGTGGCATTTTTCATCTTCGTCAACTCCATCCTGGTCAATGCCACTGAGCAGCCGGTTGCCAAGGCGTTGACCGATGCGGTGGCGGAAGAGACCAAAGGCAATCCGGGGGACATTCCGGGTAAGGTGCAGGCAGCCATCTATAAGATTGAAATGGCCGGTATCAGCGTCTGGACCATTTCATGGATCATGTTGATCGTCGCGCTGGCGATGACGCCGGTGTATCTGAAATCGGTCAGCGATTCAGCCGACAATGCGGAGGCTCCGGGAGCCAACATCGTCATGTCGATGCTCGCCTTCCCATTCTGGGCCTATGCCGTAAACGCGCTGGCCCTCAGGCCATGGCATGACGGTGCGCTGGCCAGCATCATGCTCGCCACCTTCACGCTCATCAGCGGCGCCATACGGCCGGAATATATAAACGCTGGCCTCAATTTGATCCCGGGCATCGGCCCGAAGAAGTAGCTTGGCCCGCCGGGCAGGCCGCGGTGCAGGGCGCGGCTTCAGTTGTAGACGCGCTCCAGCCTCGCGCCTGCTTCGAACAGCGCCGGCAGCACGATGTGCAGCTTGCGCACGGCGACGATCAGCCCGGTGCGACGGGTGGCCGGATCGATCGGAACGGTTGGCTGAACAGCGCCCGGGCGCCTTCGGGCGGAGCGAAGTCTGCCGCCGAAAGCACGGTGAGCATGATCGCGTCGTTGCCACCGATCTCGACGAAGGACACGCCTCTGTCGATCAGGCGCGGGATCATGTCGGTGAATTGCTGACCGCGCCTGGTGATGAAGATGGTGCCGTCAGCGCCGAAATCGCGTTCCAGCAAAGTATCGGCTTCTTACGCGTCGCTTCGCCGACCGGACCCTTGGCCCAAAAGACAGTCGGCGCCGGGATTTCTCCCAGCGCCTCCCTGTCAGATCAGGACACGGTCGCGGCAGCAACTTCCGTGAAGTCGTCGCGCCATGCCGGCCTTGATTTTGACGGTCCTGCCAGTCACCGCCCGAGGGCAGTGCCCGTTCCAGACCACGCCGTTCTCCACCCTTGCGAGCTTCGTTCGGCGCGCCATCGAAGGTTTTCGCCGTCCTTCATGGCAGCATCGGTCCGCCGTTGGCGTTCGCACGCTTTCCGCGGCCCCGTAGGTCTCGGCATCCGTCCCTCGAACAGGCAAGCCTGCTCTCGCTTCGGGCCGTACGGGCCTCAGGAAATCCGCCTTTTCGCTTTGCCTTTCGGCGTGGCGATCGGTAGCCGCCTGAGATGGTTAAACTTACGCCGGGTAAGGGTTTTGGGGAATGGGCGTGAGCCTGTGGATAACGGGATTATCGGGGATCGTTTGCCACAAAGCTCGGAATTTCGACTCCAGCTGCATTAGACAGCCCGCCCGCTTTTTGGCGCCTGATCGGCTGTGCCCCTTGCTCCGCCGGCTGGCGCGGGCTTCAATGCCGGCAAAGCATCGAGCCTATCGGCTCGGTGCGGGGAGGGTGCGCATTGAAAGTCGGGGTGGTGCTCAATCCGATTGCCGGCGGCGGCCGGCTGAAACGGCATTGGCCGGAGGTCGCCGCATCGCTGAAAAAGCATTTCGGCGAATTCGAGCTGCGCGAGACGCAGGCCGAGGGCGACGCCGAAAGGCTGGCGCTCGACCTCGCGGCAAGCGGCTTCGAGCTGGTGATCGCGGCCGGCGGCGACGGCACCGCCAGCGAGGTGGCCGACGGATTGCTGCAGGCTTTCGATGAGAGCGGCCGGACAACCGAACTTGGCTTGCTGCCTTGCGGCACCGGCATCGATTTCGCGCGCGGACTTGGCCTGCCGAAAGAGGTGGATGCGGCGTTGAAGCGGATCGCCGAAGCCAAGGCGCGCAAGGTCGATGCCGGGCGCATCTGCTACATCGACGACCATGGCGCGCTGGCCAGCCGGCACTTCATCAATATCGCCAGCCTCGGCCTGTCCGGCGCCACGGACCGTGCGGTCAATGCCGACAAGCGCAAGGGCAGGATGTCGGCCAAGGCGCTGTTTTTCTGGCGCACCGTGGTCGAGTTCATCCGCTACCGCTTCCAGGACGTCAGGATCACCGTCGACGATGGCACCCCGGTCGAGGCGCGCATGGCGCTGGTGGCGGTCGCCAACGGAAAGTTCTTCGGCGGCGGCATGATGATCGCCCCGGACGCCGAACTCGCCGACGGCCAGTTCGACATCGTCATCCTGCGCGCGGCCGGCAAGCTGAAGCTGATCTGGGATATTCGGCTGCTCTATGGCGGCCGGCACCGCAACCATCCCGCCATCACCATATTGCGTGGCCGGAAAGTGGTGGTCGAACCTATCGGCGATGTCGAGAAGAACGGCGCGCTGGTCGACATAGATGGCGAGTCGCCGGGGCGTATACCCGCGACGTTTGAGATCCTGCCCGGAGCGCTGACGCTGAGATATTGAATCAAGGCGTTGAGGGATTGATTCAGGTGGTTTGAGCGGCGATTCCGGCGAACCGGCCAAGGGCCTGAAATCGCAGGACATATTTACCCGGCTTAGCTTTCCAGCTTGGCTGGGAAACCGGGCGCGCGCAGATCCATGTCGACGGCATCCTCGAGCAGTTTGACGATCTGGGTCGACCAGGCGCCGCCGCCATATTCCTGTTTGCCCATCAGGAAAATCTCACTCACAAGCGGCGCCAATTGGAGTGGCAGTCTGAACTCCCTGCCCATCGCAAGCGCAAAGCCGAGGTCCTTCAGTGCCAGGTCCATGGTGAAGCCAATGTCGTAGGAGCCGTTGAGGATGAGCTGGCTTTCGGTCTCATGGACGAAGCTGTTGCCGGAGGAGGCGACGATGGCGTGGTAGGATTGCGCGAGGTCGAGGCCGCCTTGCTTGGCCAACATCAGCGCCTCGCCGGCGGCGACGAGATGGATGAAGGCCAGCATGTTGGTGATCACCTTGATCACCGCCGCCGAGCCGACCGGACCCATCAGGAACGACTTTGCGCACATTGCTTCGATGGCCGGACGATGGCGCTCGTAAAGCGCAGCATCGCCGCCGACAAGCGCGGTGGTCTTTCCGACCGCGGCCAGATGCACGCCGCCGGTGACCGGGCACTCCAGCGTCTCGATGCCTTTGGCCGCGGCGAGGGCGGCGAGGCGCAGGATCTCGTCGCGGCCGTTGGTCGACATCTCGATCCAGGAGCCGCCCCTGGGCAGACCCTCGAGCAGGCCGCCGGCATTCGCCAGCACCGCTTCGCTGACCTTGGGCGAGGGCAGGCAAGTAATGGCATTGCCGGCCTGTGCCGCCGCTTCGGCCGGGCTGGTCGCGGCCGTGGCGCCGAGCGCCACGAGGCGCTCGACGGCGGCGGGGTCGCGGTCGAAGACGATGACGACAAAACCGTTGCGCAACAGGCTGGCGGCAAGGTTGCCGCCGAGATGGCCAAGGCCGATGAAGGCGTAGCGTTCGCTCACGGCATCAGCGGCGTTTGCATCATCTGCAAATGCAGGTCCTTGCCGGTGTAGGGATGCGCGTCGCAGACCGCTTCGTTGAGCTCGACGCCGAGGCCCGGCCCCTTCGATGGAATGACATTGCCGTCCTGCCACTCGATCTTCTTCTTCAAGAGCGTCGCGTGGAAGCCGTCCCACTGCTTCAGCGATTCCAGGATGAGGAAATTGGGCAGCGTCACCGCCAGCTGGATGTTGGCGGCGCCAACGATCGGCCCACAATAGCAGTGCGGCGCGATCTGGATGTGGTATGCCTCGGCCATGGCGGCGATCTTCTTGGTTTCGAGAATGCCGCCTGAGCGGCCAAGGTCCGGTTGCAGGATGGTGGCGGCGCGGTTCTCGATCACGCGAGCGAATTCGAACTTCGTGGTCAACCGCTCGCCGGTGGCGATCGGGATCGAGGTGCCGCGGGCGACCTGCGCCATCACTTCGGGCATGTCCGGCGGGACCGGCTCTTCGAACCACAAGGGATCGTAGGGCTCGATGGCGCGCGCCATGCGCAGCGCACCCGACGCGGTGAATTGGCCATGCGTGCCGAACAGAATATCGGCGCGGGTGCCGACCGCTTCGCGGATCGCCTTGACCATGCGGGTGGAGACATCGATGTCGATCAGGCGCGGCTGGTGGCCGTCGAAGGCGGTATAAGGTCCGGCCGGGTCGAGCTTGACGGCGTTGAACCCCTGCTCGACATATTCGAGCGCGCAGGCGGCCGCCAATTCGGGGTCATTGTAGACGTTCCTGCCGTCCGGCGCGTCTTCCGAATGGACGCTGCCGGTGTGCGGATAGAGATAGGTGTAGGAGCGCAGCGTCTCATGCACCTGGCCGCCGAGCAATTTGTAGACCGGCTTGTTGGCTTCCTTGCCGACAATGTCCCAGCAGGCCATTTCCAGGGCCGAGAAACAGCCCATGCCGGTAACGTCGGGGCGCTGGGTAAATCCTGAGGAATAAGCGCGGCGGAAGAAGGTCTCGATGTCATGCGGATCGTGGCCGATCAGGTAACGCTCGGCCATGTCCTCGACCAGCTTCGCTGTTATGTGAGCCGAGAAGGTGGCGTTGTAGGCCTCGCCGTAACCGACGACGCCGCCATCGGTGGTCAGCTTGACGAAGATGAAATACTTGCCGCCGATGCCGGGCGGCGGGTTGCCGACTACCCAGGTCTTGACGTCGGTGATCTTCATTTTTGGTCCTCCAGAACCAGTTCGGCGCCCTTCCATCCGGTCATGACCGAGGCGGCGTTGGTGTTGCCGGTGATGTTGGCGGGAAAGATCGAGGCGTCGATGACACGCAGACCTTCGAGCCCGTGCACTTTCAGGCGCGGGTCGACGACGGCGGCCCCGGCGTCCGGCCCCATGCGGCAGGTCGAGACCGGGTGATAGACGGTGCCTGAGCGCTTCCTGAAATCCTGGATCAGGTCGGCATCCGATTGGATCGATGGGCCCGGCAAAACCTCCTCAGTGATGATCTCGGCCATGGCGGGCATCGAGGCTATCTTGCGCACGAATTTCACCGCCGCCAGCATCTCGTCGACATCGGCGTTGGTGGAATAGGCGTTGGCGACGATCCTGGGATAGTCCAGCGGATTGCTGGAGCGGATCATGATCTCGCCGCGGCTGGACGGGCGGCAGTTGGAGAGGCCGATGGAAAAGCCCGGCCACGGATCCGGCGTCAGGATCGGCCGCTCGCCGCTCTTCGGAATGACGGTCGAGAAAGCCTGGAAATAAAGCTGCATGTTGGGGCGCGAAAACGCCGGGTCGGTTCGGAAGAAGCCGCCGCCATGGTTCATCGACAGCGACAGCGGGCCGGAGCGGGTGAGGATGTACTGCATGCCGACCAGCAGCTTGCCCCACCAGGGCCGCAGGATTTGGTTGAGCGTCGGCACGTTTCCCTTGAAGGTATAGTTGATGCCGACATGGTCCTGCAGATGCGCGCCGACATTTTCGTTGGCGTGGACGACCGGGATGCCAAGCCCCTTGAGCAGTGACGAGGGGCCGACGCCGGACAGTTGCAAGAGCTGCGGCGAGTTGATCGAGCCGGCGGACAGGATGACTTCGCGGCCGGCCCGCGCCGTCTTGGTCTCGCCGTTCTGCAGATATTCGATGCCGACGGCTCGCTTGCCCTCGAACAGGATCCTGCTCGCCAGCGCATTCGTCTCGACGCGGACGTTTTTGCGCTTCATCGCGGGGCGCAGGAAGGCGCGCACGGCCGACATGCGGCGGCCGTTTTTGGTGGAGATCTGGTAGGTGCCGACGCCTTCCTGGGCGGCACCGTTGAAGTCGGGGTTGAGCGGCAGCCCGGCTTGCTGGCCGGCGGCGAGGTAGCGCCTGGTCAGCGGATGGACGGCGTTCGTCGTGTCGGTGATATGCAGCGGCCCGCCGGTGCCGCGCCATCTATCGGCGCCGGCCTCATTGTCCTCAAGCGCCTTGAAGCCCGGCAACAGATCGTCATAACCCCAACCGGGATTGCCGGCATCGCGCCAGTCATCAAAATCCTCGCGCGCGCCTCGGATCCAGACCATGGCGTTGATCGAGCTTGAGCCGCCAAGCAGCTTGCCGCGCGGCCAATGGTCGACATTGCCGGCAAGGCCGGGGTCCGGCTCGGGCTTGTAGTTCCAGTTGACCGCGGGGTCGAAGAAAGTCTTGCCGTAGCCAAGCGGCATCTGGACATAGAAGCGGCGGTCGCTGCCGCCGGCTTCCAGCACCAGCACGGAGTAACGGCCGGAAGCCGACAGCCTGTCGGCGAGAACCGAGCCGGCTGAGCCGGAGCCGACGATGATGAAGTCATAGGTCTGCATGATTGGTGTTGGCGGCTCCGCAAAACTGGCTGCAGCCTATCCGCGGCAGGCTTCCGAAGTCGCGGTGCCTTCCGGCATGCGTTGTGAAAAATGCGACCGTGAGACGCCTGGCCGGAAAAGCTGCCATGGAACCGACATTGCGCCGGGAGCCTCGCCCGTCGCGTTGACCTCTTGGGTCCATGACGCTAGGGGATCGAGGGCAATCGTTTCAGGGGATCCGGCAGATGGTGCATTACGCGGACGGACGGCCGATCGGCGATCTGACCTTGCGTACGCTCGCCATGCCGGCCGATGCAAATGCGGCCGGCGACATCTTTGGCGGTTGGGTGATGGCGCAGATGGATCTTGCCTGCGGCATCCGTGCGGCCGAGCGGGCCAAGGGCCGCGTGGTGACGGCGGCTGTCAAGGAAATGTCCTTCGCCAAAGCGATGAAGATCGGCGACACGCTGTGCATCTACACCCATGTCGAGCGCGTCGGCCGCACCTCCATGACGCTCAAGGTCGAGGCGTGGGCGCAGCGCTACCTCTCCGACCTGATGGAGAAGGTCACCCACGCCGATTTCGTCATGGTGGCGCTGGATAGCGACGGCAAGCCGAAGCCGATTCCAACCGAAAGTTGACATCGTCGATTCTGCCAAGCTTGCGCTTATGTAACATCCCCCGCGCGGGCGATGCGCTGCGCGACATCCAACGGTTGCCTTCACATCCGATTCTGCGGGCGGCGGAGGGAAGACAATGCGTCAACACATGCTGAACGGCTGGCTCGTGGCGGCCCTTGTCGCGGTGATCTGCCTGCTTGGCACGACCGCTTATACCGAGATCAGGAAAGAGCTTCCAGGCGTTGCCTGCACGCACGACCGGACCGTCGGCAACGAGCGGACTGCCCAGCGGTCTGCAAGAGTAGAGACGTGCGGCGCGATGTGTTGCAGCAACCCTGCGTCAAAGGCCTGAGGGCCCGTCAGCGGAAGACCTCGTCAGCCTCAAAATGATGATGCGCCGGCGAACGAAACGCTGCAGCTATGTCGCGATGGCGTGACCAACGATGCAAGGGCGGATCCAGTTAAACCCGGGTACGCGTCGTCGGCGGCAAAATCCGTAAACCGTTGCTGGACAACGGTTTTCAGGCGTGCACGCCATCGAATCTTTCGCGCGCCGCCTGGACCCGAACGGTGTTCCTGCGTGCCCATTCGCCGAGCGCGCCGACCGGGACCAGCAGCTCATGGCCGAGCTCCGTCAGCTCATAGTCGACGCGTGGCGGGATGGTCGGGAACACGGTTCGGGTGACGAAGCCGTCGCGCTCAAGACCGCGCAAGGTGGTGGTCAGCATCTTCTGGGAAATGCCGCCGACAGCGGCGCGCAACTCATTGAAACGCAGCGGTCCGGCGCCCAGTTTGCCGACAACCAGAACGGTCCATTTGTCGCCGACGCGCTGCAGGATTTCCGAGACGGCTCGGCAGTCTTCGGTGTTGTGCGGGTGCCTCAGTAACATAACGGTGCCTCCTTGCGCTGCCATTTGTCAGTATCTCATATAGCGCCGGTATCCAGACGATACCAGCTTCTGCATATATGGAGAGCCCCATGTCCAAGCCCAAAATTGCCATCGTCGTCGGTTCGACACGCGCCGCGCGTTTCGCCGATGTGCCCGCCCAGTGGATCGCCAAGATCGCGAAATCTCATGCCGACATCGACGTCGAGACCGTCGACCTGCGCGACTGGCCGCTGCCCTTTTTCGACGAGGTCGCCTCGTCCGCCTGGGCGCCGTCGCAGAACGAAGTTGCCCAGCGCTGGCAAAAGAAGGTCGCCGAATTCGACGGCTTCATCTTCACCGCCGCCGAATACAATCATGGCCCGACGGCCGTGCTGAAGAACGCCATCGATTACGCCGCCAATGAATGGAACAAGAAGCCGGCCGGTTTCGTCGGCTATGGCAGCGTCGGCGGCTCGCGCGCTGTCGAACATTTGCGTCTTGCCGCGGTCGAATTGCAGATGGCGCCGGTCAAATCCGCCGTTCACATTGCCTGGAGCGATTTCCTGGCGGTGCGCCAGGGCGAGAAGAAGCTCGAGGAGATCGAGCATCTGAACCAGGCTGCCACGGCGCTGGTCAACGATGTTGCCTGGTGGGCCCGCGTGCTCAAGGCAGCGCGTCAGGCCGACGCGATTGCCGGCGAAGCCCAGGCGGCCTGAGCCTTATCCTCCCAAGGATCGATGATTTTTCCAAAGGGCGGCGTTTGCGCCGCCCTTTTTCATTCACGTGAAGAGGCGCTCTCGGCTCCCTTGGCCGGATGGTGGAGTCGGACCGGCAAGGTCGCGCTGATGCCTTGACGATCCCGCGCGAAGGATCGCCGCCTGTCACAGCCAACCGCCGGAAAACCCGGCCCGGCGCAGTCCTGTGGTGATGGCCGGCACGCGGCGCATCAATCGCCACAGGAAGTCGGACCGGTAGTTCTCGATCATCAGGGCGATCGGCCCCTGGTTGATGCCGACATGGTCCGGCGATACCCAACCGCAGGCGCGACCGTCGTCGGCAGCGATCGTCGGGTTGAAGCTCGCGGTGAAGCCGTAAGGGTTGCCGTCGCGCAGGTCCATCTCGTGGAAATGGCGCAGCGCCGGCAGCACGATTTCCGGCGCAAAAGGCAAGGAGGCGATTGCCGCCCATGGCGACAGCGTGCCGTCATCGGGGCCAAACGGTGCGCCGCGGGCGAGATAACCGAAGAAGCGGCGTCCATCGGCTCGCCGCGCGATCGGACCTGGGCCGTCGCTGGCGGTGACGCCCCAGCAATTCTCGCCATAGCCCGCGAACCCCCTCGGATTGCGGATTGCGTAATCGCGCTGCAGATACGTCGCCTGGCGGCTGTTTTCGAAATAGTCCCGGTCGTGATCGCGCATGAAGGCATCGCGGATGTCGCGAAAATCGATCCAGATATGCGAGAACTGGTGGATGAAAAGCGGGCCGGCATAGACCATCTCGCGGCCGTAGATGGTCTTCCATTTGTAAGTGGACAGCCAGGCCGCGTAGCTCTCGGGAGTTAGCGAGTGGGTCGGCGAACCGAGACCCAGGACGTACAGGATCAGCGCCTCGTCAAATCCTTCCCAGCGGTAGCGGAGAAAGCCTTTTCCAGGCCGCCAGCCATGGGTGACGGTGGCGCCGCCGTTCTGCGCCCAGCGCCAGTCGGCACGGCGGTAGAGCGCATCGGCAAGCTGGCGGATTTCCAGTTCGAGCTCATCGTCCTCGTCGAAATAAGCGCCGGCGGCCAGAACACCGGCAAGCAAAAGGGCGGTATCGATCGTGGACAGTTCGCAATTCCAGACGCGGCGGCCGGTCTTCATGTCGAGGAAATGATAGTAGAAACCCCTGTAGCCGGTGGCATCGGGCTCCGGCCCGTGCGGGGCGTTCCAGAAGAAGCGAAGCGTGGCGAGCGTCCGCTCGATTGCGGCATCGCGCGTCATGAAACCGCGCTCGACACCGACGGGATAGGACGACAAAGCGAGCCCGACGGCGGCTATGCTGGCAGGCGACGCCTGCGTGTTGCGGTCGGCGACCAGGCCGTTGGCAGGGTTGGCCTCGTTGAGAAAATACTCGAAGGACAGGCGCTGGATATCTTGGAGAAGCTCGTCGTTTAGCGCGTGTTCGTTCGATGCATCCATGACAATCGATATAGAGGCTTTGGCTGCTTTTGCCATTCTTCCAGCGGATCAATCATGGGTGAGGGCAGGCTGGGGCCGATAGCGAAAGGCGCTGCCGACGCACCGAATTCAAATCGAGGGGCTGCGAAGATCGGTTGGACCGCCATATGCACGGCCCTGCCATCTGGCCTGGCCGTCCTCCCCTGATATATCCGGCTGCGATCCATCACATGAGCATGCCCCGTGAAGTCACCCAGCCTGTCAGGCGTCGTTTCCCCCATGACCCCGGTGCTGGTCTGTGCACTTGCGATCTTCCTTCTGTCCGCCATGGATGCGGCGATGAAAATCCTGGTGATCGCCGTCGGTGTCTACAACACGGTGCTATGGCGAAGCATGCTTGCGAGCGTGGTCGCGGGCACGGCTTGGGCGGCGGGGCCGCGTTCCCTTCCCACGCCTTCCGTGCTGCGGCTACACGCGCTGCGCGCCGTGGTCGTGGGCATCGTTCTGCTGTCGTTCTTCTGGGGCCTTGCCAGATTGCCGCTGGCGGATGGGATCGGGCTTAGTTTCGTCGCGCCGCTGTTCGCTCTCCTGCTGGCGGCGCTGCTTTTGGGCGAACGCATACAGCGCCAGGCGATCTGGGCGTCGCTGGCGGGCATCGCCGGCGTCGTCATCATCATGGCCGGACAGTTCGGGCAAGGGAATTATACCGGGGATGCCCTGCTTGGAACGGTGGCGGTGCTCGCATCGACGGTGTTCTACGCCTACAATCTGATCCTCTCGCGGCGGCAGGCGCTGGTGGCCAAGCCAGTCGAGATCATGCTGTTCCAGAACCTGTGCGTTGCCGCCGTCCTTCTCCCCGCCGCTCCCTGGCTCGCGGTTGCCCTGCCGGGCAATCTCTGGCTTCCGCTGGCCGGGGTGACGGCGCTGTCGCTCTCCGGGCAGTTCCTGATGAGCTGGTCCTACGCGCGGGCCGAAGCGCAATATCTGATCCCGACGGAGTATTCTGCCTTCATCTGGGCGATCGTGTTTGGCTGGCTGTTCTTCGACGAGGCGGCGACCTGGACCACGCTGGCTGGAGCGGCCCTGATCGTGGCCAGTTGCCTGATCGCCTCGCGCTCCAATCCGAAGCTTGCCGAACCGATCGAAGCCGCGGTCTGAGGGCGCTATTCGCTTTGACGGCAGAGCGTCAACGCACCACTTCGCGATGGCCGCTGGGCAGCCGGGTGGCGATCAGCTTGTCGATGCGGCGGCCATCGAGGTCGACGACCTCGAAACGCCAGCCTTGCGCGTCGACGCATTCGCCGGTCGCCGGCAGATGGTGCATGTGCGACAGCACATAACCGGCGACGGTCTCGTAGTCGCGGTTTTCCGGCAGGTCGATACCGAGAACGTCAGCCATCTCGTCGGCTTGCATGTATCCCGCGAGCAGCCATGAGCCGTCCTCGCGCTTGACGGCGTTTTCCTCGTCGCCGGCGTCGGTATCGGCCCGGAAGACGCCGGTGATGGCCTCGAGGATGTCGGCAGGTGTGACGATCCCTTCGAAATGGCCGTATTCGTCATGCACCAGCGCCATCGGCACGTCGGATTCCTTCAGCTTCTGCAGCACATCCAGCGCGTCGGCCTGGTCGTAGACGATGGGGGCGGCGCGCACATGCTTGCGCGGATCGAGTGCGCGGCCGGCGAGCAGGGCGGCCAGCACGTCGCGCGTCTGAACAACGCCAACCATGACGTCGACGCCGCCGTCGCCGGCCGGCAGGCGCGAATGCTGGGTCTCCATCAAGAGCTTGCGGATGGCACCCTCATCGGACTGCAAATTGATCCAGTCGACCTCGGTGCGCGGCGTCATCACGGCGCGCACGGCGCGATCGCCGAGCCGCATGACGCCGGCGATCATGCGCCGCTCGTCAGATTCGATGGTGCCGTGGTGCTCGGCCTCGGCGACCAGCATCTTGATCTCTTCGTCGGTGACTTTTTCCTCGCTCTCGCCGCGCTGGCCGAGCAACCACAATATGGCGCGGCCGGAAATGTCGAGCAGGAACACCAGCGGCGCCGAGACGGTGGCGAGGATGGTCATCGCAGGCGCTGCGCGGGCCGCAACACGCTCGGGATCGCGCAGCGCGATCTGCTTGGGCACCAGTTCGCCGACGATCAGCGAGAAATAGGTGATGATCGCAACGACAATGCCGACGCCGAGCGGATCGGCGATGTTTTCGCGCATGCCGGTCGAGGCCAGGTACACCGACAGCCTGTCGCCCAGCGTGGCGCCGGAGAAGGCGCCCGACAGCACGCCGACCAGAGTGATGCCGATCTGCACTGACGACAGGAATTTGCCGGGATTGGAGCCGAGCGTCAGCGCACGCCCGGCGCCATTGACGCCGCGGTCGATCATCGCCTTGAGCCGCGCCGGGCGCGACGACACGATGGCGAGCTCGGACATCGACAGAAGGCCGTTCACACAGATGAGGACGACCACGGTGGCGATTTCGACGTATAGCATCAGGGCTCAATAGCATTGCGGCGGGCCGCAGGAAAATAGTCCGCGATGATTTTTGGAAAATGACAGTGGTTCAGGGGAATTGCCTGAGCACCCCGACAACAGCCTTGCCGTCGGTGAAATAGGGATCGCCGCCGCCGTTGCGTCCGGTCCTGGTGGCGCCGATGCCCGGGATGTCGCTCGCCGAGGTCACCATGCCGGCCGCCGACAGGTCGTGGATCACGAGATCGCGCTCGGCGTCGATGTCAGGGGCGATATGGTGGGTGATGGCGCCGGTATCGTGGCTGAGACCAACGCCGCGGTCGAAGCTGGCCGAGCCCATCCAGAGCGTTCGGCCGTCGTCGCCGGTCGCATCGCTGCGCCAGAAGCGGACATGATGGCGCCGGTCGGCGCTGCCGCCGACCGGCTTTTCGAAGGCGAGATCCTGGGCGCGGCCTTCGAACAGCAGCCGGCTGACCGGGGCGTCAGGATAGGGATGGTCGAACAGCACGCTCTCACCGATTTCGATCGCGGTCTTTAGCGTCACGCCATCGGCCGTATCCCATCCGGCCATGGCGAAGGCATGGACCATCTCTTTTTCGGTACCGACAAGGCCGATATTGATCGGGTCGCCCGGAATGCCTTGCGGCGTGTGTGTCACCATCTCGAAAGTCTGCGTGCGAAAGCCGCGGTCGCGAACCGTCCAGAATTCCGGCGCAGCGACATAGGCGAGGGCCAGCCAGACCGCCAGAAGAGCGGCGAGCCAGGTCAATGCGCGTCGTTGCAGGCTTCGTTCGGCTCATGAAAGCGGCTCGATCCGTGCGGTATCTGTGCCTGACGGACCCTGGAAATCAATGGCCAGCGGCGAGCAGCCGTTCTATCGTCGGCCATCGTTTTTGCGGGGGGTGAGCAGCAATGGGTAAGAAGCCGGTGGGTCGCAGCTCGATGGCATTGACCGCGGACCTTGTCGCAAGGGTCGAGCGTGTCGAACCGGATCCGGGTCCCGAGCCCGGAACAACCGAGCATACAGACGCGGAGTTCGATAGTCTTGTCGAGCAACTTCTGTCGGAGCATCGGCCTGAAGCGCTATGGGTCTTTGCCTACGGGTCGCTGATCTGGAACCCCGAATTTGCCCATGTCGAGCAGCGCCCGGCCACGGCGCCAGGATGGCACCGCTCGTTTTGCCTGACGCTGACCCGTTGGCGCGGAACCCGTGATTTGCCGGCGCTGATGCTGGCGCTCGATCGAGGCGGCAGCTGCAACGGCATCGTCTATCGGCTGCCCGCGGAAGACCATGTCGGGCAACTTGGCCAGTTGATGCGCCGCGAGATCGATGCCAATCCGCCGACTAACGTGCCATGCTGGATCAAGGTCAAGACCCAGGATGGGCCGTTGCGGGCCTTGGCTTTCGTCGCCGCGCCAGACGGCAGGGCCTATGCCGGCCGGCTGCCATTGGAGCAGGTTGCCGACACGCTGGCGCGGGCTGCCGGGCATTGGGGCTCGTCGGCTCAATACCTGTTCCGAACCGTCAGCAAGTTGGAAGAGAGCGGTATCCGCGACAGGAACCTTTGGCGCATCCAGGATCTGGTGGCCCAGCAAATCATCGCTTCCACCAGGAACGCCAATCCCGACTGATTTCTGAACGGTGAAACGCCTTAGCGGCAGGCGCGGTAGCCGCTTTTGCGGTTCTTGATGTCGAAATGGAAATGGTTGCGGTGATCGTAATTGTAGCCGGGACCGAGCACGGTGGTGAAATACTGGCAGCCGTCGGCACGCACATTGTTGAGGAAGCCGCGGGTGCGGAAGGCAAACAGGCCGGGCTTGCGCACGTCGATGTCGTCGCCGTTGTTGAGCTCGATGCTCATGACGTCGAGGGCGTTGCCCTTGCCGTGCTCGGACAGGACACCTTCGCCGGCGATGTTGCGGCAGGAATAGCTTGAGCCCTGGTGGATGGTCTTGACGCCCGAGAAATAGCGCCAGCGGGCGGAGGGAACCAGTTCGTTGCTGGTCCAGGCGGCGAAACTTGCGGCCATGTCGCAGGTCAATGTTGCGGCGGGCTTCATCTGGATGCCGCCGATGGCGGAGACCTTGACCGGCCAGTCTATGCCGCACTGTCCCTCACGGATCGGCTGGACATCGGTGTAGACGACGCGAAGGCGCTTCAGCTCGCCACGGCAATCGGTTTCGCTGGCCGGCATCTGCTGCGGCTCCGACTCCGACATCGGCTCGTCGATGCGCGGATAGGCGGCAGTCATGTAGGGATTGGACGGGACGAGCTTCTGCATGCCTTCATATTGCGGCACGGCCGCGGTCTGCGAGCCGACATCGACGGCCGGCTGCGGCGACAGCACGCTGCCAGTGTTGCAAGCCGAAACGGCGGCCAGCGCAAGACCGGCGGCCAGCATCGCTGCGCTTTTTGCCTTCGCGGCGCGAAATATTGCGGCCATGGGCGGAATCCTGTCCTTGATCGGTGGGATTTTAACGATCAAGGGTAAAGGAAAACTCAGCGTTCCCGTTCATGCCTGCGGCCGAAATGCGGCAGCCAGACCATCACCGGCATGACGATCACTGGAGGGCCATCACTGGCAGAAAGTGCCACCATTCCGGCGCGGTTCGAGATCGAGATGGAAATGCAGGGAATGGTCCGGGTCCGCGCCCGGTCCAAGCACGGTCTTGAACGGTCCGCAGGCGGCCTTGCGCACCGCATTGAGGAATTTGCCGTCCTTCTCGGGCGGCGTTGGACCGACTTCGACCTTTCTGCCATCCGACAACGTGAAGCTGGCAATATCGAGCGCGTTGCCGAAGGCATGTTCCGACAGATGGCGCGTGCCGTTGCGCGGCCGGCAGACAAAGGCCGATGCCTGGTTGATCGATTTCAGGTCGGCTCCGAACTCGGCTTTCGCCGCCGGCTGTATGATTTCGGCGGCAAAGCGGGCTGCCGCCTCGGCCATCGGGCAGTTGAGTTCGGTCGCGGGGCCGATGGCGATGGATTTTCCGAGCGACTTCAGCACCAGGGGATAGGGGATCGAGCAGCCGATGTCGGGATTGCTTTCCGCCTTATGCTCCTCGAATTCGACACCAAGGGCCGTCAGCCGCTCGCGACAGGCGACTTCCGCCGCCGGCATTTTTGCATCGGGCAAATCGGCCGAGCGCGGATCAGGCAGCATCTTCTTGTCGCCGGCATCGGGTTTTTCAGGTGGCTGCGGAGCAACGGCCGGCGGCTGAGCTTCAGGTTCCGGAGTGTCTGGCTTTTGTGTCGGAATCGGCACCGCGGCCGGCGGCTCGGGCTCGCTTTGCTTATCGGTCGACGGCTTCGGGGCTGACGGTCCGGGCCGCGCCTGCTTTCTAAAACGGGACTTTTCTTCGTTGAATCGATCGTCATTGGACCGGTTGGGCGCGCCAAGGGGGTTCGGACCTTCGGCCTTTTGCTTTTCGATCGGTGCCGCGCCGGTCTTCGGCGCCTCTGAAGGACGCGCCTCGGGCAGCGGGACAACGCGCGAGGGCTGCACCGGAACATCGGCGGGCGAGGGCTCTTTATCCGGGGTCTTTTGTTCCACCTGCTTTGGCGTGATGTGCCGCTGTGGCCTGGGCTTCTGGCGGTGTTTGCTGCGCGGCTTAGGATGCGAGTCGACCCGCGGTGAAAACAGCTGCTCCAACCGCTGTGACAGCGGCGTGTAATGCTTTTTGCGCTGTTTGGCGTCAGCTTGCGTCAGCAGGGGCGCCAGCAGCAGAGCCGTGACGACCATGACCAGTGCAACCCTGCATGTTCGGGAAAGTACAACAGACCCCATCGTCCTCAACGGCGCGAGCTCCCGGAGGTTGCCTGCGGCCCATCACGAACGGTAACCACGCCGTTACGCGCCAATCGCTTCCAGCCCTTCTTCCAGCCAGTCGGCCAAAAGCGGCATGCCGAGCAGGTATTTCGCCGTGCGCTTGTTGGCGCGGTCGCGCGCGGCGGCAACCGCATCGGACCATTCCGCTGCGTCATAGTCGCCGCGGCCGACCCAGGCCAGCGCGATCAACTCGGCCGCTTCGTCGACGTTGAGGTCGTTGATCAGCTCGCGCAGCTCTTCCTCGGTGAGGTCTTCCGCGCTTTCCTCCGCCAGACCGTCATGGTGGTGATTGGCATGTGATTCACCATCGAGCTCGACCTCATGCTCGGCACCGTCGGCATAGTCTTCGTTGACGGCAGCACTCAGTCCCTTTGCCTTGAGAATGAACAGGCGCACGGTGTCCGGGCCGATCGATAGCTCCCATTCCCGCTCACGGCGCTGTTGCACTCTCGGGCACCCCCGCTGATCGTTTCCCGAATGATAGCGGATTTGCAGCGCGCGTCACGTCATGTTCTGATCCCTGACTCCCGCCTTTGACCGAATTCAGGTCAGGCACGGCCGCACAAATAGTTTCGGCGGCTGCGGGTTTCCGGGATGAAAAGTCTGCATCCCGGCGTTAGCTTTTCATTATCGTCATTTTCCCTCAAGCTTGTCACTATCCCTCAAGGAGGCTCCGATGCATAAAAGAGTGTTGATCCAGGCGGCTGCGGCGCTTGTCGCGCTGCAGTTCTTTGCGGTTCCGGTGTTTGCGGCCGGCGGCGGTGGCGGTGGTACCGAAACCACCACCCAGTGCAAGAAGGGGCAGGTCTGGGACAAGAAAAAGCAGAAATGCGTCGCGCCGAAGTACGGCATGCTGGACGACGACAACATCTACGATGCTGGTCACGACCTGGCCATGGCCGGGCGTTATGACGAGGCGATCGCCGTGCTCAGCCTTGCCGCCAACAAGCAGGATCCGCGCATCCTCAACTATCTCGGCTATTCGCATCGCCATTCCGGCCGTGTCACCGTCGGCCTCGGCTATTACGAGGAAGCGCTGCGCATCAACCCGGATTACACGCTGGTGCGCGAATATCTCGGCGAGGCCCATCTGCAGATCGGCGACCTGGCCGGCGCCCAGGAGCAGCTGGCCGAGATCGAGAAGCGGACCGGCAAAGGTTCCCGCGAATACGGCATGCTGGCCGAACAGATCTACCATTTCATGAGAAGCTGACCCCACCCCAACGGCTTCTCTGGGCCGGCTGCGAGCAATCGCAGCCGGTTTTTGTTGTCGCAGCTGCAACACGCTGCACATGCCGTGACGGCAATTGCGCAAGTCGGCTCATGATTTTTCAAAGAGCCTGCTTTTTCAGCGTGAAAAACGCGCGAGGATCGCTATATTGGGGAAAATTGCGGTGAAACGGTTCCGTTAGCCCGAGGCTGCCGGACCCGTTTTCTTTTTATACCATCGACAAGGCTTTCCCCGAAATGCGGGGGTGGCGGCAGGAAAGGTCAGGCATCATGAACAAGGTCCCGATGACAGGCGAGGGGTTCGCGTCATTGAAGGAAGAGCTGCGTTGGCGCCAGCAGGAGGAGCGGCCGCGCATCATCGAGGCGATCTCCGAAGCGCGCTCGCATGGCGACCTGTCCGAAAATGCCGAATATCATGCCGCCAAAGAGGCGCAGAGCCTCAATGAGGGCCGTGTCAACGAACTGGAAGACTATATTGCTCGGGCCGAGGTGATCGACGTCACCAAGCTTAGCGGCGACAAGGTCAAGTTCGGCGCCACGGTGGTGCTGGTCGACGAGGACACCGAGGAAAAGAAGACCTACCAGATTGTCGGCGACCAGGAAGCGGACGTGAAATCGGGCCGTATCTCGATCTCATCGCCGATCGCGCGCGCGCTGATCGGCAAGGAAGTCGGCGACGCCATCGAGGTCAACGCGCCTGGCGGCGCCAGGGGTTATGAGATCGTCCAGGTGCAATTTATCTAGCACCTCAGATACTTCTGAAAGGCTCTAGGCTGGTGCTCGTGATTTGAGCGCCAGCTGCTTGTCAGCTTCCGCCACCACCTTCGCCGGCGTTAGGCGCTCCCCCGATGCGGCCAGCAACGTTGAGGCATATTGCCCGCGCGGGCCGGTCAAACCCGGCTCGGTCGCAAGGAACACCGCGACCGTCGGCAGGCCGAAGGCGCTGGCGAGGTGGGTCAGACCGGTGTCGGCGCCGATAACCAGCGTCGAGCGGCCAAGGATCGCGGCAATGTCTGCCAGCGGCGATCTCGGCACCACGATCGTTGACGGCACGGCTTTCGCGATTGCCTCGGCGACCGCCTTCTCACGCTCGTTCGACCAGGTGGTGACCGGCGTCATTCCGGTACCAACCAGCAGGCGAGCGGTTTCGATCCAGTCTTCGGCGGGCCATTTCTTGTCTTCGCGGCTGGTGCCGTGCAGCAGGAAGGCCGTCTTGCCGTCGATGCCGGCCAGGTGGCCCGGAGGCGGCACAATCCCGGATGCCAGGGTCGAAAGGTCGGGCTCGTAGCCGAGCGCCAGCCCGAACAGCCGGCGCGTGCGTTCGATGGCGTGCAGGTTGCGCGGCACGGCGTATTTGCGCTGGTAAAACAACGTTGCCGAGGGCTCCCGCGCGCTCGCGCGGTCGAAACCTGCGATTGGTGCCGCTGCCTGTTTCGCCACCAGGGCCGATTTCAGCAGCCCCTGAGCATCGATGACGAGGTCGTACTCGCCTGCTTGCAGAGCGCGGCGCAAGCTTGTCGCCTCCCGCCATGTGCCGGCGTTGAACAGATGCTTGCGCCAGCGCCGGATGGCGACGGTATGGATCTTTGCTATCGCCGGATGCAGCGCGACGATGGCGGCAAAGGCTTCTTCGACGCACCAGTCGAAGGCGATATCGGGGCGCTTGCGGCGTGCATCTTCGACGGCGGGGAAGGTGTGGGTGACGTCGCCCATCGAGGAGGTCTTGACGATCAAAACCTTCATGCGGCGGCCGGGAGTTCCAGCAACCTGTCCGCCGCCGCTGCCACTTGGGCAACGTCCAGCGTCTTCAGGCAGTTGAGGTGGCCGAGCGGGCAGATCTTCCGGTGGCAGGGCGAACAGGACAGATGCAACCAGATCAGTTCGCGCTGTTCAGCCAACGGCGGCGTGTTTTCCGGCGAGGTCGAACCGTAGACGGCAACGACCGGTGTGCCGACGGCGGCCGCGACATGCATCAGCCCGCTGTCGTTGGACACCGCCAGCCTGGCCGCGGCGATCAGGTCGATGGCGTCCTCCAGCCGCGTCTTTCCTGCCAGATCGACGACACCGGGCGCGAGTGCTGCGATCTCGGCGGTGACGTCGCGATCGTTCTTCGAGCCGAACAACGCGACCTCGAATCCTTTCGCCATCATCTCTCCGGCGAGGCCGGCATAGCTTTCGCTAGGCCAGCGTTTGGCCGGACCGAATTCGGCGCCGGGCATCATGGCGACGAATTTTCCCGGCTGCAGGTCGAAGCGGGCGAGCAACTCTTTCTGATTGCCGCCATCGACGGTCAGGTGCGGCGCCCGGAAATGGCCACCCTGGGCAAGACCGAAATAGGCCTGCGCGGTGCGCCGTTTGACGGCATCGGGCAGCGGCACGATGTCGGTCAGCAGGCCGTAGCGCATTTCCCGGAGATTGCCGAAACGGCGCGGAATGCGGGCAAAGAACGGGATCAGCGCCGATTTCCAACTGCCCGGCAGGACGTAGGCCATGTCGTAGCGGCCGCGCAGCAGGCGGCCGAAGCGGCGGCGAATGATGAATTCGAGCGCGCCGGGTTGCAGCGGGAAATCGATCTGCTGGCGAATCTCGGGCATGCGCTTGACCAGCGGGGTCGCCCAGGCCGGGGCAAGCACGTCGATGGCGGCGTTGGGATGGAGCTCCTTCAACGCTGAAAACAGGCACTGCGCCATGACCATATCGCCCACCCAGCGTGGGCCGATCACGAGGATCGTTGGGCTTTCAGCCATTCGACATAGTCTCTGACGCCGGTTTCCACTGTGCGGAATTGCCCGTTATAGCCGGCTGCACGCAAACGGGACATATCAGCCTGGGTAAAACTCTGGTAGCTGCCCTTGAGGTGATCGGGGAATTCAATGAACTCGATCTCGCCCTTGCCCAGCGTATCGATCACGGTCTCGGCAATGGCGCGGAACGGCTGGGCGCGGCCGGTGCCGCAGTTGAAGATGCCGCTCGAGCCGCGCTTCCACAGCCACAGATTGACGTCGGCGACATCGCCGACATGAATGAAGTCGCGGCTTTGTTCGCCGGGGCCGAAGCCGTCATGGGCGCCGAACAGCTTTGGGTTTTCGCCGCGCCCGACCTGATTGAACAGATGGAAGGCGACCGAGGCCATGGCGCCCTTGTGCGCCTCGCGCGGGCCATAGACGTTGAAGTAGCGCAGACCGGCGACCTGCGAATGATCGGTGTCGAACACAGTGCGCCTGACATAGTCGTCGAATAGTTTCTTCGAATAGGCGTAGACGTTGAGCGGCCGCTCAAGTGCGGAGTCCTCGCGAAACTCCGAACCGCCGCCGTAGACGGAAGCCGAGGAGGCATAGAGGAACGGTATGCGCAGCGAAAGACAGCCATGCAGCAAGCGCTTTGAGAAGGCGTAGTTCACGTCCATCATGAACTTGCCGTTCCATTCCGTGGTGGTCGAGCAGGCGCCCTGGTGGAAGACGGCCTCGACGCGGCCTAGGTCGCCGGCTTCCAAGGTGGCCAAGAATTCGTCCTTGTCGAGATAGTCGGCTATCTGCAAATCGGCCAGGTTGGCGATCTTGTGGCCGTCGGTGAGGTCGTCGACGACGAGGATGTCATCATGGCCTTCGGCATTGAGTGCGGCGACGATGTTGGAGCCGATCATGCCGGCCCCGCCCGTGACGATGATCATGAATGCCTCTGGTTGCTTGCGATTCCGGTCCTTATAAGGGAGGCCAAGCGTACTGTCGATGAAGCACCACGACGCCACAGTGAGACCGCGAAGCGGCCCGCTTTATTCGAGGCCCGCAAGCTAGGGGACAAAAAATGCCGTCGACCGAACTGCTCATTGCGTTTTTCGCCACCACGGCGATCTTTGCCTATATTCCAGGACCGGCGATGCTCTATGCCGCCGCGCAGACCATGGCGCGCGGGCGCTGGTCGGGGCTGACGGCGGCACTTGGCATCCATCTTGGCGGTTATTTCCATGTCTTTGCGGCTGCCGCCGGGCTGTCGGTGCTCTTCCATGCGGTGCCGCCGCTCTACATGGCGGTCAAGCTCATCGGCGCGCTCTATCTGATCTGGCTTGGCGTGTCCTTGTTCCGCAAGCGCGGGGACGGTGACACGGCGCTGCCGGCGATCGAGCGCAAATCGGCGCGCCGGGCATTTTTCGAGAGCATCACCGTCGAAGTGCTCAATCCGAAGACGGCGATCTTCTTCATGGCGTTCCTGCCACAGTTCATCGATGCCTCGGCGGGGTTCCCGGTGTGGCTGCAATTCGTCGTGCTGGGCACCATCGTCAATTTAATGTTCTCTTCGGCAGATATTGTCTGCGTGTTGCTGGCAGGCATGGTGATCGCCCGGCTGAAGCGCTCCAGCCGTGCGCAGCGCATCATGCAGCGGGCGGGCGGGGCGGTGCTGGTCGGACTGGGCGTCCACGTCGCGTTGCAGAAGAGCTGACGGCCGCCCTGACGTTGCGCTGCGCGGATTTGCGGTATATCGGCTTCGCCATGAACGATCCGGCCCGTAAATTGACAATTTTCAGCGTGATTGAGGTCGGCCTTTCCCTCGCATTGCCAGTGACATGATCAAGCACAATCCGCCTTCGCCCGAACCTTTGCACCGCGCCATTGCCCGCTTTGGCGACGTTGCCGTGCTGGTGGTCGGCGACTTCATCCTCGACCGTTTCGTCAACGGCGTCATCGAGCGCATCTCGCCGGAAGCGCCGATCCCGGTGCTGCACGGGCGCGGCGAGACCTCGACGATGGGCGGCGCAGGCAACGTTGTCGCCAACATCGTCTCGCTGGGTGCCAGCGCTATTCCCATATCGGTGATCGGCACCGATGTGGCCGGCGACAATCTGGTGCGCATGCTGCGCGAACTCGGCGCCGACACGGTGGGCCTGGCGCAGGAGCGCGGTCGCATGACGTCGTCGAAGAGCCGCTTCAGCGCGCTCAATCAGCAGGTGCTGCGCTTCGATGAGGAAGAGATCAAGCCGCTCGACGACAAGGAACGGGCGGACCTGGTCCGGCATTTTCGCGCCGCACTCACGCGCGCCGACATCGTCATTCTGTCCGACTATGGCAAGGGCATCTTGCTCGACGGCGTCGCCGCCGACCTGATCGCCATCTGCCGCGAGGCGGGAAAACCGGTGCTGGTCGATCCCAAGGGCCGCGACTATGCGCGCTATGCCGGCGCGACCGCCATCACGCCCAACCGCAAGGAGCTTGGCGAAGCTGTCGGTCGCCCGGTTTTCGCCGACGACGAGATCGTCGCGGCGGCACGCCAGCTGATTTCGGCGCATGGCTTCGAGTTCGTCGTCGCCACCCGCAGCGAAAAGGGCATGAGCGTCGTCGGCGCGGATGAGGCGCGCCACATCGCCACCCAGGCGCGCGAAGTGTTCGACGTTTCGGGCGCCGGCGATACGGTGATCGCGAGCTTCGCGCTGGCTCTGGCCGCGGGCGCCGATCGCGTCATGGCCGCCTCCATCGCCAATGCCGCCGGCGGTGTGGTGGTGGGCAAACGCGGCACCGCGCGGCTGACCGTGGAGGAACTCACTGGCGCGCTGTTCCGCTCGCACGGCCCGACCGCCCACAAGGACGCCATCCTCGATGCCGCATCGGCCGCGCGCATGGTGGCGGCGTGGAAGGACGAAGGCCTGAGCGTCGGCTTCACCAATGGCTGCTTCGATATATTGCATGCCGGCCATGTCAGTCTTCTCCACGCGGCGCGCAGCCAGTGCGACCGGCTGGTGCTCGGCCTCAACAGCGATGCCTCGGTGCGTCGGCTGAAAGGCGCCGGGCGCCCGGTCAACGATCAGCATGATCGTGCCTGCGTGCTCGCCGCCCTGGCCTCGGTCGATGCGGTCGTGGTGTTCGAAGAGGATACGCCGCTGGCGCTGATCGAGGCGCTTCTGCCCGACATTCTGGTCAAGGGCGCCGACTACACGGTCGAAACCGTTGTCGGCGCCGATGTGGTGCAGAAGGCGGGCGGGCGCGTCGTCCTGGTCGACCTTGTCGCCGGCAAGAGCACCACCGGCACGATCGGCAAATTGCGCGCCGGCGGCGGTACCAACTGAGGGATTTCATGTCCGGACTGAATGACTACCTGGTCCGCTCGGCGGCCGCGATCACCGCGACAGTCGAGCGTGACCTGACCGCCGAGATGGAACGTGCTGTGAGTGCGGTCGTCGCCGCGCTTTCCTCGGGCAAGGCGCTGCTGGTCTGCGGCAATGGCGGCTCGGCCAGCGACGCCATCCACATTGCCACCGAACTGGTCGGCCGCTTCCTTAAGGAGCGCAAGGCCTACAATGTGATTGCGCTGCCGGCCAACGCGGGCATGCTGACCGCCTGGGGCAATGACTATGGCTTCGACACCGTGTTTTCGCGCCAGGTCGAAGCGCATGGCGCGGCCGGCGGCGTGCTTCTGGCGATCTCGACCAGCGGCAATTCGCCGAGCATTCTGGCTGCCGCCGAACGGGCGCGCATGATGGGCATGACGGTGGTCAGCCTCACCGGCGACGGCGGCGGCAAACTCAAGCCGCTCACCGACATACTGCTCAACGTGCCCTCGACCTCGACGCCGATCATCCAGCAGGGACATCTCTGCCTCTACCACTATCTCTGCGAGGTGGTGGAAGACCGTCTGTCGAATGGCTGACACCGGGGCCTACGGCCCATACCCGCTGGCTGAACCCGGCCTGTGGGTCGAGCGGGTGGGTTTGCAGTCCTTTCTCGCTGGGACGCCGGCGCTGTTCTTCGACCGCGACGGCACCATCAATGTCGATACGGGTTATCCCGACGATCCCGCCAAAATGGTGCTGCGCGACGGCATCGTGCCGGTCATCGCGGCCGCCAACCGGGGCAACATCCCGGTGGTCATCGTCACCAACCAGTCCGGCATCGCGCGCGGCTATTTCGGCTGGAAGGAATTTGCCGCGGTCAACGGCCGGGTTCTCGAGCTGCTTGCCACCGGCGATGCCTTCGTCGACATGGTTCTGGCCTGCGCCTACCACGAGGCGGGCAGCGGGCCACTGGCGGTCGCCGACCACCCGATGCGCAAGCCCAATCCGGGCATGCTGCTCGAGGCCCAGCAGTGCCTCGGCCTCGATCTCAAACGCTCGCTGATCGTCGGCGACAATCCCGCGGATATGCAGGCTGGACAACGTGCCGGCCTGCCGCGCGGCTGGCTGGTGGATGGCGAGGGAAGTAATGAGCCGGGCTTCGAGGTTCTGCCGCTGCGCAACCCCGATGATCTGGAACGGCTTTTGAGGGCTGTCGAGTCGCTCGGATCGAGACTGATTTAGCTTTCCGGATCTGTTGCGATCGCAATCTCAATGGGTTAGCTTGAGCGTTTCACCGTTTCGCAGAAACGGCGAGCCGATACATTTCTTTGCTTTGACGCTATTCCCCAGGAAAGCACCACGCTCTTTTGCGGAAAAACTGCAGAGATCAGACATCATTCAAGCAAGAAATTTGCAGATGTCATTCCATCGAAGAACGAGGGGAATTCATTGAAGAAAGCAATCTCTGTTGCCGTTGTCTTGTTGATATTGGCTGTGCTTTCAGCCGTGGGGTATGTCTGGCAAAAACACGGCGTGTACGGGCTCAATGCACTTCTTCGCCGCGGCGGAAGCTACTGGATCGCCGTTGCACCCGACGATGCGCGTCTCTCGCCTGCCATGCAGCTTGCGTTGAAATCGGAAATTCCTGATGTGACTGCTGGAGCCAGCTCATGGAATGAAACCGAGCCTGGATTCCAGGTCAGAGAAATCCCCGTCATGGCGGGCGACCGTGAAATTGACCGGCTCTATCTCAACCGTTTCGATCCAGCCAAATTCCGTTTCGTTGCCCGTAACGAGCCCAGTGGTGCCAAGGACATCGACCAGTGGGAAGCGGCACTCAATCCACAAGGCACAGGCGGCACCGTTCTGATCGTCAATGGCAGCTATTTCGGACTGAAGGGCGAAGCCGACACGCCCTTTGTCAGCATGGGTGCGAGGCTCGGGCCGGATGAATACGATGCGAAGGCCGGCGCCTGGTTCGTGAATGCCTCCGGCACGCATGTGGTCGATCTCAATTCACGTGACTGGCGCGCAGTCACGGAGAATGCCGAAAACGCTATGGTTTCCTATCCATTGCTTGTCGGTGAGGACGGCCGCAACAATGTACGCGCCAAGAGCAACTGGTTGGCCAACCGCACCTTATCGCGGAAGATCGTCAGGGCTGGATCATCGTCGGTTCAACCAAGGACGCTTTCTTCTCGCTGGACCGGCTAGCAAACTTCCTGTTGCAGACCGACCTCGATCTCAAGACGGCGCTAAACCTCGATGGCGGGCCTGTTGCCTGCCTCAGCGTCCGCTCCGGGAACTACCGGTTGAAACACTATGCCAAGTGGGAAGCCCAGGTCGCGGATGGCGACGTCTCACTGCTTCAAGCACCGCTAGATGTGCCCTGGGGATTGCCTGTTGTTCTCACGGTGGAGCCGCAGGTAGCAGATCCTGCCCTTGGCAGGGTGGGTCAAAGTACTCCCTATTCCGTAGCTGAAACCGGATGGCATATTCAACCTTGGCCGCTCATGTTCACGCAATCTGACCCGGAATACCCTACGATTTCGGCGCCAGAATTCGCTTTCTGGCTCATATTCGTCGTCAACATGATTGTGATCGGCGCGGCGTTCTCGCGTCAAAAAACATTTTCCGTCTCAAATGGTTGCCGCATGTCATCACATTCGTCTGGCTTGCTTGCTCACCTATTTTGCTAGCCTTTTTAGCTTTGCCGGAGATGTCCCCTGGTGAGAGCCCCGGCCCTGGGGACGGCTTCATTCTTTTGCCAGTTGTCGGAGAGGTAGCAGTGTGTCTGTTGGGGTATGTCTTGGTCGGCGTCGCACATGCTTTTTCGAAGTTAATCTCGCTTATCAGGCGCTGAACGCCACCAGCCCTTCGTCCTTGACGCGGCGGATGGTCAGCGCGGTGCGCACCGTGTCGACATTCGGCGCCGAAGCCAGTTCTTCGATGACGAAGGTCTGGAAGGTGCCGAGATCACTCGCCACGCAATGCAGCAGGAAGTCGGATTCGCCCGAGACCATCCAGGCGTCGCGCACGATCGGCCAGCCGCGAGTGCGCTCGGCGAAAGCTTTGAGCTCCGCGTCGGCTTGGTGATGCAGGCCGATCAGGCAGAAGGCGACGACATCCATGCCGAGCGCCGGCGCGTTGAGCAAGGCGCGATAGCCTCTGATGATGCCGGTTTCCTCCAGCCGCCGGACACGGCGCAGGCAGGGCGGGGCGGAAATGCCGACACGGCTCGACAGTTCGACATTGGTCATGCGCCCGTCGGCCTGAAGCTCGCGCAGAATCTTCCAGTCGATGGCATCGAGGTCGGCTTTCAGGGGCATGGCGGTCTCGGCTTAGCGCAAGAATCTTTCGCGCTCTCGTCCTTAAACGACTTTTGTGTCGATGCCAGCCCTTTGGTCGGGCGATTTCGCAACCGTAACGAAAGCGGCCATTGCGCGAATAAGCCTGTAGGCCGAAGCTTTCCGGGGACGACGGCCTGATCGTCTTGCTGGTGTGGTTGGCAACCCTTACATTACCAGCAACATTTCACGTCGTTTTCCAAGGCACACTCGATTGTCTGCCCCGCAGAGGCTTTAGATGACCACCAAGCACGCGCCTGTCCTTATCATCGGTTCCGGCCCGGCCGGCTATACGGCGGCGGTCTACGCCGCGCGCGCCATGCTGAAGCCGATGCTCGTCGCCGGCCTGCAGCAGGGCGGCCAGCTGATGATCACCACCGATGTCGAAAACTATCCGGGCTTCGCCGATCCGATCCAGGGCCCGTGGCTGATGGAGCAGATGCTGAAGCAGGCCGAGCATGTCGGCACTGACATCGTCAACGACATCATCACCGAGGTCGACCTCAATGTGCGGCCGTTCCGCGCCACGGGCGATTCCGGCACCACCTACACGGCCGATGCGCTGATCATCGCCACCGGTGCGCAGGCGAAGTGGCTGGGCATCCCCACCGAACAAACCTTCATGGGCTTCGGCGTGTCGGCCTGCGCCACCTGCGATGGTTTTTTCTATCGCGGCAAGGATGTCGCTGTCATCGGCGGCGGCAATTCGGCGGTGGAGGAGGCGCTCTATCTCTCCAATCTGGCGAAGAGCGTGACCGTCATCCACCGGCGCAACGATTTCCGCGCCGAGCGCATCCTGCGTGAGCGGCTGTTGAAAAAGGACAATGTCCGAGTCATCTGGGACACGATCGTCGACGAGATCACCGGCCGGCCCGGCAAGACGCCGCTGCCGCCTTCGGTCGAAGGGCTGAAGCTCAGAAATGCGATGACCGGCGAGGTCAGCCATCTCCAGGTGGACGGCGTGTTCGTGGCGATCGGCCATGCGCCGGCGGTGGAATTGTTTGTCGGCAAGCTGAAGCAGAAGCCGAACGGCTATCTGTGGACGGCGCCGAATTCGACCCGCACCGATGTGCCCGGCGTGTTCGCCGCCGGTGACGTGACCGACGATATCTACCGTCAGGCGGTGACCGCCGCCGGGCTCGGCTGCATGGCCGCGCTCGAGGCGGAAAAATACCTGGCCGGCATCGAGGTGCACCGCGAAGCGGCGGAATAAAATCTATCAAGACGGCGTCGCAAGCCGTTCAAAAGCCTGATTTTTCATTCAGACGCCAAAAACAGAACGAGGGGAACTCAATGGCGTTGGACTGGGACAAGCTTCGCGTGTTTCACGCAGCGGCGGAGGCTGGGTCGTTTACCCATGCCGCCGAGACTTTGCACCTGTCGCAATCGGCGATTTCACGCCAGGTCAGCGCGCTCGAACATGATGTCGGGGTGCCGCTGTTCAATCGCCATGCCCGCGGCCTGGTGCTGACCGAGCAGGGCGAAATGCTGTTCCGCACGGCGCATGACGTGCTGATGAAGCTGGAGACCATCAAGTCGAAGCTGACCGAGGCCAAGGACCGTCCCTCAGGCGTGCTGAGGGTAACGACCACGGTCGGGCTCGGCGCCGGCTGGCTGACCGAGCGGGTGCAGGAATTCATCGAGCTCTATCCGGAAATCAGCCTGCAGCTGATCCTGGCCAATGAGGAACTCGACCTCACCATGCGCCAGGCCGACTGCGCGATACGGCTGCGCCAGCCGCAGCAGCCCGACCTTATCCAGCGCCGCCTGTTCACCGTGCATTTCCACCTCTATGCCTCGCCGTCCTATGTCGGCAAGCACGGCAAGCCGACCTCGGTCGCCGATCTGAAGAACCATCGCATCGTCACTTTCGGTGTGCCGGTGCCGTCGCATCTGTCGGAGCTGAACTGGCTGGAAACGATCGGCGATTTCGACGGTGGGCAAAGGGTGCCGACGCTGCAGATCAACGACATCTTGTCGATCAAGCGCGCCGTGCAGGGCGGCGCCGGCATCGCCATGCTGCCCGACTACGTGATCTCCAAGGAATCGGATTTGGTGCAGCTTTTGCCGGAGACCGAGGTGCCGTCCTTCGACACCTATTTCGCCTATCCCGATGCAATGAAGAACCAGGCCAAGCTGCACGTCTTCCGCGACTTCATCATCGCCAAAGCGCGCAGCTGGTCATTTTAAACATGCCCTTGGGAGGTGCTGGTCACCCCCGCCAAGGCGTCAGCCGTGGCAGCCAGCCGGGAACATTGCGGCGGTAGGTCTCGTATTCGCCACCGTAGCGGCGGGCGAGAGTCGGCTCCTCATAGAACCTGACGAAAGAGCCCATGACGATCGCGCCGATGGCGGCATAGGCAGCGACGCTCCAGCTTGAAAACAGCAACGCCTGGCCGAGGATGATCGACAGCACGGCGACGTACATCGGGTTGCGGACATGGCGGTAGACGCCGCCGATCACCAGTCTCTCGGTGGGTGCTACAGGCGCCGGCGTGCCCATGCCTTCGAGCGCGAAGCGGGCAAAGGAATGGACGAGCAGGGCGATGGCCGCGACGATTAGGATGGAGCCAGCCGGCACGAAGCCGGGCACCGTCGACAGCGGCAGACGGTAGCGGTCCGTCAGCAGCCAGGGCACCAGCCCGGCCACGACACAAGGTGCGGCGATGAAGAAGACCGCGCTGCCGGCGATCGCCTGGGGTGTCCGCATGTCAGGTCTCCCTTCTTCCGGCCGACCCTTCCCATCCCGCTGCCGCAAAAATAAACGCCTGCTGCCCGATTCAACGTCATTCGGCTTTTTGCCCGCGAGCGCGAGAATCAGCCCGACTTGCGGTTCTGCGAAGGCAACCGCACGGTCGCGCCATTCATTTGGCAACTTTTCGTGGTCCTATGGCCCCTAGACATGGGTTAGACCACAGCCTGTACCTTTTTGCATGCGTGTGTTGCAAAATAGATGCTTGTTTCTTGGGCATGAACAGCACATATATAGATCATCTCCTGGGCGCGTTCTCCTCCCATTAGCGCCCTCGAGTGTTCCCCTCTGGAGGTTAGCCTTAACAGGCACTTCCAATCAAACTCAGCCGGATCTTCATTGATCCGGCTTTTTTGTTTCCGGGCCTGCCGTAGCCAGCGAAAAATCGAGCAAAATCGCCGCGTAACAGTGACATGTAACCTCAGGTAACATGCCGCAGGCGCGATTCATCGTTTAAGCAGATCATAGGACGCGGTGTGGTTCGACCGGGAGATGGGGGCATCACTCGGAAGATCCGGGCTCAGGCGGCTACCGCGTCCGAACCTATTCGTCTGTCAGTGCCGCATGGCGCGGCGGATACGTGCGGCGGACCTGCCGTTTTCCTCCCAAGAAGACGGTCCGCAATAAGAGCGGCGTCCGGGTCATCCGGGCGCCGTTTTTTGTGCGGATCATCCTTCGGCCTGTCAGGCAGCCTTGCCGTTGGCGTTCATCGCCTCGTCGGCCAACCGACCGGTCAGCTCGGCCATGTGATCGAAGGCGCAACGATAGCTGGCGACGCCGGAGGTCGCCGAGCGCAGTTCGATGATCAGGTCGCCGATCTCGGCCTGCGGCATGGTCGCCTCCACGACATCCCATCCCGGCCAGTCAGGCCGCGCGTCGTAGCCAAGGATCTGGCCGCGCCGTTGCGGGATCAGCGCGATGATCTTCGAAGTGGCTTCGGACGGCGTGACGATCTCGACCTTCATGACCGGCTCGAGCAGCACCGGCGAGCAGGCCGCCATGCCTTCCTTCATGGCCAGCTTGGCCGCCATCTGGAAAGCCATGTCGGAGGAATCGACGGCGTGGTAGGAGCCGTCGGAGAGGTTGACGGCGACATCGACGACAGGGAAGCCGAGCGGGCCGGATTTCAGATAATCGCGCACGCCGGTTTCGACCGACTGGATGTAGGTCTTGGGCACGACGCCGCCGGTGATGGTGTCCGAGAACTGAAAGCCGGAGCCGCGCGGCAGCGGCTTGATCTCGATCACCACATCGCCGAACTGGCCATGGCCGCCGGACTGCTTCTTGTGGCGGCCGCGCTGCTGCACCGTCTTTCGGATCGTCTCGCGATAGGGGACGGCAGGCGCATGGCCTTCGACCGGAATCTGATTCTTGCCTTCCAGCCGCTCGCGCACGACCCGCAGATGCATCTCGCCATGGCCGGACAGCACGGTCTCGGCCGAGTCCTGGTTGTGGCGCAAGGTGAGCGAGGGATCTTCCTCGGCCAGGCGCTGGATGGCCGCCGACATTTTGACCTCGTCCTTGCGCTCCTTCGGCCGTAGCGCAAAGGCAAAGACCGGCTGCGGCGGCGTAAGCGTGACCAGCGGCTTGATACCGCCCTTCGTGGAACTCAACGTCTGGCCGGTCTTGACCTCGTCCAGCTTGCCCAACGCCACCGTGTCGCCGGCCTTGGCAGCGGTGAGCTTGGACTGGTCCTTGCCGAGCATCTTGTAGATGCCGGAGACCTTCGCCGTCTCGCCATTCGACAAATAGAGTTCGGCTGCATCGGCGATCTGGCCGGAGAGTACGCGCGACACGGACAGCTTGCCGCCATGCGCGGTGTGGATGGTCTTCATCACCTGGACCACGGTGTGATTGCCGTCGGGGACGCCGAGCCGTTTGCGCGTCGCCTCGACATCCGGTGCGTCATGGCGGATCGCCTTCAAAAGGCGCAGCACGCCGTTGCCTTTTTCGGCGGTGCCGATCAGCACCGGCGTTATGGCGCCGGCGCGCAGGTCGGCGGACAGATCGTCGAAAACCGCGTCTTTCGGCGGCTCGATCTCCTCCAGCAACTGCTCCATCAACTGGTCGTCATGGTCGGCAAGCGTCTCCAGCATGGAGAAGCGAGCCTCCAGTTCGCGCGCCTTGTCGTCAGTTGGAATTTCGGCAACCTGGCTTTCGGCATATTCGCGGTAGATGTAGGCGCGCTCCAGCGCCAGGTCGATCGAACCGATCACCACATTGTCCTTGCGCAGCGGAATCTGGCGCAGCAACAGCGGCGCCGCGCTCGTCGGCTGCAGCATCTTCAGCGTATCGCGTACGCCGGCGATTGCCTTGTCGACCTTGTTGAGGAACAGGATGCGCGGCACGCCGAGATCGTCGAGCTTGCGCATGATGAGCTGCAAGGCTGGGATCTTCTTCTCGTCGGCCTCGGCGACGACCACCGCGAGATCGCAGGCTGCCAGCACCGGCTCGGCCTCGAAGGAGAATTCGATCGATCCGGGACAGTCGACGAAGGTGATCTGCTCGCCCATGAATTCGGTGGTGGCAAAGGTCGCCTCGACGCTCATGGCGTGCGCCCGCGCCTCGGGCGAATGATCGGAAACGGTGCTTCCCGATGAAACGGGATTTTGGCGGGGGATGGCGCCCGTACGGGCGAGGATGGCTTCGAGAAGTGTCGTCTTACCGCTTGCAAAGGGACCGACTATGGCAATGCATTTCGGTCCCGTGCGTCGTCCTCCGGCGCGAGTACCCATGGCTGACCTCCACTCAGGCTTGGCCCTTGGAGTGCGATCAGCAAAAGTGGAAACGGTTTTGCGCCGATCGCACCCTGTCGTGAGCGGCGGCCGGCCTGTTCGACCGTCGCGGGGCGGGGTTGTTTCTCTTAGCCACCTGCCCAAGCCCATCGTCCCACGGGTTAGCCGGCAGGGCAAGGAAAATAGGAATCCGGTGCGCCGTCAGGCGGCCGAGGCAAGACCCCGGGATCAGAACCGTCCGGCGATTTCAAATTGCCTGGGTGCGGCGCGTGGGCGTGGCGGCTGCACTCTGCTTCACCACCATCTCGGCGTAGCGCGACAGCAACGGGTTGAACAGGTCTGGGCGTTCCCAGAACGGTGCATGGCCGGCGCCTGATATGACATGGCATTGTTCCCACAGCAAGCCATAGGCCACCGTCTCGAAGTAACTCAGCCGCACCAGCGGATCATGCTCTCCATTGATCACCGCAACCGGGAACGGGGCGTGCTCGACCACCTGTTTCTGGTCGGCGCCCTTGCCGGCAAACATGCTGCGCGCCACGCCGGCGCGAAGCCTGCCGTCGGTGCGCCTTATGGCTTCGCGGAAAGACGGACTGGCGGTATCGCCGAAGCAAAGCGCCTCGAAGCGCTCGATGTCGCGTTCGGAGTAGACCTTCTTGGAGGCCAGCAGCATGTCCCAGTTGGCGTGAAAGCCGCGCAGCATGCCAAGCGGCCCCCGCGACACCGGCGGCGCTCCGGTCAGCACCAGGCCGCTGACCGCATGGTGAAAGCTGGCCAGTTCGACCGCCACATGGCCGCCGAGCGACCAGCCGAAGATGATGGCGTGGCCGATGCCCAAAGCGTCGAGAAGCCGGGCTGTGGTCTGGGCAAGGCCGGTAATCGTATAGGCGGTCGCCGGGTCGCGGGCATCGGAGGACTCGCCGTGGCCGGGAAGGTCGAAGGCGATCAGCCGATGGCCGTCGGCAAGCGGGCTATCGAACTGACGGGCAAACACGGCGCGCGAACTGCCCGACCCATGGATCATGACGATGGGCATGCCGGACCCAGACGACTGGCTGAGGCGCAAGTCGGCCTGCGGCGTGCGGATGGTGCGGTGAGTGATGCTCATGCTGGATTAGACCTTGAGATTTGCCTGACCGCCAACATCGCATCGCTGGCTCTATATGTTCTTTAAACATGTGGTTAAGAAAGGATTTCTAAAGAGATAGCCGGCACGATCGCTGGCTCCATGGCAATCACGCGCGGAATCCCGACAATGGAACCAGTCCTCGATCTTCTTGTCTCGATCTGCAGCATCGCGATGCTTGGCCAATATGTCTGGTCGATGCGGGCGCATTTCCAATCGCAGGCGATGTCTCCAGGCGCCATGGTGATTTCGGCGGCGGTCATCGCCACGGCGCTGTTCTTTCTCGCCACCCTTTGGATCCAATCGCAGCCGGGTTCGGCAAAGCTCACCGGACTTGCCGTCGAACTGGCGAGCTCTGCCCTGTTCTGGTGGGCGATCGTCACGTCGCGCAAGGTGCGGCTGCGCTTCGTCTTCGCACCCGACGATCCGCACAGCCTGCTGACCCACGGCCCCTACGGCCATGTCCGCCACCCCTTCTATACGTCCTACATCGTCTTCTGGATCGGCTGGGGGATCGCGACCTGGTCGGTCTGGGCGTTGGTGCCGGTCGCCGGGATCGCTATCCTCTATGTGTTTGCGGCGCTGGACGAAGAGAAGAAATTTTCGCGCACGCCGCTGGCCGGAGCCTACGCGGACTATCGCGTACGTGCCGGCCTGTTCTGGCCTCGGCTGGGGTGGTAGCGAGCACCGGGGCAGGGTAGGTTCTACTGAACTCAGGGGTCACCAGAGATGAAGATCATTGCCTGCGGCAGCGTGCCGACCATCATCGCACCGGAGAAGTATTTCACCGGCCGCGTGCTGCAGACGCCCATCATCGAGAAGGAAGCGCCGGCGCGGCTCAGAGCTACGCTGGTCAGCTTCGAGCCTGGCGCGCGTACCCACTGGCTCACGCATCCGCTCGGCCAAACGCTCTATGTCACGTCGGGCGCCGGCCTTGCGCAGACATGGGGCGGGCCGATCCAGGAGATCAAGGCGGGCGACGTGATCTCGTTCGAGCCGGGCGAGAAGCACTGGCACGGCGCGGGTCCAAAGACGACAATGACCCACGTCGCCATGCAGGAAGCGCTGGACGGCGTCCACGCAGATTGGATGGAAGCGGTCACCAGCGAGCAGTATGGCGGCTGAGGTCTGCTCCTGACAAAAACCCGGCTCGAAGCCGGGTTTCATGTCTCGGTGCCGCCAGTTCAGGTCAGCGATGCCGTGAACCGCTGGATGCGCGTGCAGGCTTCCTCCAGCAGCGTCTCCGACGTGGCGTAGGAGATGCGGAAGTTGGGGCCGAGGCCGAAGGCCGAGCCGAACACCACCGCGACACCCTCGCCTTCGAGCAATTCGGAGCAGAAAGTCTCGTCAGTGTCGATTATCTTGCCGGCCTTGGTCTTCTTGCCAATCAGCTGGGCGCAGGACGGGTAGACATAGAAGGCGCCTTCCGGCGACGGGCAGGTTATGCCGCGCGCCTGGTTGAGCATCGACACGACGAGGTCGCGACGGCCCTGAAAGATCGCCTTGTTCCTGGCGACGAAATCCTGCGGGCCGTTGAGCGCCTCGACCGAGGCCCATTGCGCGATGGTGCAGGCGCCCGAGGTCTGCTGGCCCTGGATCATGTCCATCGCCTTGATCAGCTGGACGGGACCCGCGGCATAGCCGATGCGCCAGCCGGTCATGGCGTAGGCTTTCGAGACGCCGTTCATGGTCAGCGTGCGCTCGTAGAGTTTCGGCTCGACCTCGGCGATCGTCCTGAAGACGAAGTCGCCATAGGTCAGGTGTTCGTACATGTCGTCGGTCAGTGTCCAGACATGCGGATGCTTCAAGAGCACGTCGGCCAGCGCGCGCAGCTCGGCTTCCGTGTATGCGGCGCCGGACGGGTTCGACGGCGAGTTCATCAACAGCCATTTGGTCTTCGGCGTGAGCGCCTTTTCCAGCACGGCGGGAGTGAGCTTGAAACCATTGTCGATCGAAGTATCGGCGAACACCGAGGTGCCGCCGCAGATCGCCACCATTTCGGGATAGCTGACCCAATAGGGGCGGGGGATGATGACCTCGTCGCCTGGGTTCAGCGTCGCCATGAAGGCGTTGAACAGGATCTGCTTGCCGCCGGTGCCGACAATGGTCTGCTCGGGCTTGTAGTCGAGATTGTTCTCGCGCTTGAATTTTTTCGCGATCGCCTCGCGCAGCGGCGCGATGCCCGAAACCGGCGGGTACTTGGTCTCGCCGCGGCGGATCGCCTCGATCGCCGCATTCTTGATGTTGTCGGGCGTGTCGAAATCCGGTTCGCCGGCGCCGAGGCCGATAATGTCGCGGCCGGCATTTTTCAGCTCGCGGGCTTTCTGCGTCACCGCGATGGTGGCGGAAGGCTTTACGCGGGCAAGGGCGTCGGCAAGAAAGGCCATGGCCAGATATCTCCAGAGGGGTCGGCGCAACCGCAAACAGCTGCGGCGCCTCTCATGTCGCATCGACCCGGCAAGTGCAAGCATTGTCGGATGAGCCAGGGTCAAGGACCCGTGGAGATCGGCTTTTTGGAGCGCGTGCATGACGGTTTCACTCTGCGTTGCGGGCTCTGCAATCGACGCCTATCCCCGGCAAGACTAAATTCATCAACGGCCGCTAAAACCTTTGACGGCAGGATCGCCAGCCATTTCGCCTGTCTCGCGGAGCGAGGGACCCTTGTCGCGCAGCACCGGGCTTGCCCACATCATCCGTCACGATGACGGCACCGTTTCAGGTGTCTGGGGTCCCTACACGCTGCAGAGCGCCTTTCAGCCGATCTTCGCCTTCAAGGAGAGCAAGCTCTCGATCGCAGCGTTCGAGGGGCTGATCCGGCCGTTTCGTGACGGCGAGCCGCAATCGCCGATGAACTTCTTCCGCACCTGTCCGGCCGGCGACCGCCTGCACATCGAGGCGCTGACGCGCACGCTGCATTTGCTCAACGCCGGCGCCTGCCTGCCGCAAGAAGCTTCGATCTTCGTCAATTTCGACCCGTCGGTGTTCACCGAGCGCACCGTCGCCGACAACGCGTTGCGCGACATGCGGCTGGTGCTGCACGAAGCCGGGATCGATCCGCGCCGCATCGTGTGCGAGGTGACCGAGCAGAAGTCGGCGTCGCAGGAAACGCTCTACAGCTTTGTCGAGGCGCTGCGGGCCAATGGCTTTCGCATTGCCGTCGACGATTACGGCGCCGATGAATCCGACATCAACCGCATCAAGGAGCTCAAGCCCGACATCGTCAAATTCGATGCGCACTGGATCACGCAGCTCATGGAATCCGGCGCCGGCTTTGCCCTCTTGACTGCCATGGTGACGAACTTCGAACTACAGGGCATCCGCACGGTGTTCGAAGGCATCGAGGAAGGCTGGCAGCTTGAATTGGCCGAGAAATCCGGCGCATCGATGGTGCAGGGCTTCGTGCTGGCGAAGCCGGAACTGGCGCCGACCAGCTTTCGCGCTTTCGGCAAGGATGGGCAGCCATCTGTCGCGGCGGCCGAGCCTGGCAAGACGCCTGCCGGCCCGACTGCAGCGCCTCCGGCGCGGCCGGGCAGGGTGTTCGGGCGCAGGACCGGGCCATGACCGGGCAGCGCGAGAGGCGTCGCGATATCGGCGAAGCGATCTTTGCCGACGAGATCGGCATCGAATACGGCGTCTACGGCGCGTTCCGGCTGAAGAGCGCCTACCAGCCGATCTTTGCGCCACGCGGCGGCGCGTTGGCCGCGGTTGCCGTCGAGGCGCTGATCGAACCGCAGCGCGCTTCCATGCCGGTTGCACCGGCCATGTTCTTCGACAGTGTTGCGCCGGGCGACCGCCTGTTTGTCGAGACGATGTGCCGGATGCTGCATCTGAAAAACTTCCGCAACATCGGCGTCGACGGGCTCGACCTGTTCTTCAATTACAACCCGATGATCAACGATCATCTCGGGCGGGCGCTGGCCGAGATCCGGCTGATGACGCGGCATCTCGGCGATCTCGACCTGCATGCCGCCATGCTGGTCTGCGAGATCACCGAACAGGCGGCCGACGATAATGTGCTGGCCCCGCTGGTGCGCGAGATGCGGCGCCACGGCATCCGCATCGCCATCGACGATTTCGGCACCGGCCACTCGACCGCGGAGCGGATGAGCCTGCTCCAGCCGGATATCGTGAAGATCGACGGCGGCTGGTTCGCCGAATTCTGCCGCCACGCTGCCGCCGAGCGCTTCTTCCGGCCGCTCGTCTCGTCGCTGCACGATCGCGGCGCCAAGGTGCTGGTGGAAGGCATCGAGCAATCCGTGCATCTGCGCGTCGCGCTGGATGGCGGCGTCGACCTGCTACAGGGGTTCCATCTCGGCCGGCCGGCGCTGGCCGGCACGATCTTCAACCGGGAGCCGCTGTCGATCGAGGCGCTGCTTGGCGCCGACAACAAGGTGGTGCCGCTGCATCTACGGCGCTGATTTGTGCTCGCGCTTGCCGCCGCTTCGCGGCTCGTTCCGGACGGGACGCCAACGGGCGCGATGCCCGGTTGGGCTTGCGGCCTTCGGCCGTAGCGCGCATTCAAAGAGGGCGAACTCGGCCCGCGTGAAGTTCAGCCAAAGCCTGCTCGGCAAACTTATCCAGCCGGCCAGCCTTGGCGTCCGCCTCGATCTGCATATCCCACACCTCTGCCTGATACGCTGCGAACCATTTGGCAAAGGCCTTTAGTTCTGTGGTGTTCAGGGCTGCGATGGATCTTTCAATCTGTTCGAGCTTGGTCATGGGGCGAAACTAGCATGGCCATCGTCCAATTCCAGACAAACAAAAAGGCGGGATAAATCCCGCCTTCCCATTTTCGGTAGCCTGATCGGAGCTTTAAGTCCGGGCCGGCAGCTATCTGCTGATCCAGCTTGTCGGGTCTTTCTGCTCCAGCGCGCTTCTCGCGCGACCGTCAGTACATCCGTGACTTGCCGCGCGCCCCGAACTCTCGTCCGGCGCGCGCTATCGCAAAATCAGGCTGCCTTGCTCAGAGAACCAGCGGACGACTTGCCTGTGCGGCGGTCCTGCTCGATCTCGAAGTTGATTTTCTGGCCTTCGACCAGGGTCGACAGTCCAGCGCGCTCGACAGCGGAGATGTGAACGAAAACGTCCGCACCGCCCGAATCAGGCTGAATGAAGCCGAAGCCCTTGGTGGCATTGAACCACTTGACCGTACCAGTTGCCATATGAATAGTCCTCGCATTTGCTTTGGTTTGACCGAACCGAGGTTCAGCCGGTTTGTATCGAGATTTTGGAGATAGACGTCAGCAAACGCGAAGATCGCGAGGCCCGGATCGATCGGCCGAAATATCAATGGGGCTGATATAGGCGGGTTTCGCACCAAAAACAAGATGGCTCGAAAAATGGCGTTGCGGTGGCGCCGCCCAAAGGCCGCCCCAATCGCAGAAAGCGTCGAGCAATCGGGAAGACCGGGACGCCCGACGGCGTTAGTCCGGTTTTGGGAGACTGTCATGAAAACGGTTGTGAAAATCATTCTGCTTGCCGCCTGCCTGACGTTGTCGGTCGCCGAGGCGCAGGCGATCTCGCGCTACGACCCCACTCGTATGAGCTGCGACAGGGTGCAAGGCACGATCGCCCGCCAGGGCGCGGTCATCCTGCGCTATCAGTCCAGGCGTGTGCCGGGGCTGCCGCTCTTCGACCGCTATGTGCAGAGCCAGCAATTCTGCAATGTCGGCGAGGTCAGGAAGCGCGCCTATGTGCCGAGCGCCGACACCGAATCCTGCCCGGTCTATCTCTGCAAGCGGATCGAGAACGACCATTTTCACCGCCGCTTCCTGCGCCGTCATTAGGCATATTGATATTCAGGTGAGGCCGGCCTGCGAACGATGGTCTTCTGCGCGTCCGGTGCCCACGTACATTAAGTACGCTCCGCTCCGGTTCTCGAAGACCATAGTTCTCGGTGCGGCCTGACCTGAATCTCAACATACCCAGCCGGCATACCATTCAAGCTCTTAGAACCCGAACGAGACCTGCGCCGCCGGCGGCGGGCCGACGCGCACGCCTTCCATGGCCAGCATCTTTTCCTTGGTGGCCGAGCCGCCGGGCGCCGAGAAGCCGCCGATCTTGCCGCCCGCGGCTAGAATCCGATGGCAGGGGATGACCAGCGGCACCGGGTTGGCGCCCAGCGCTGCCCCGGTTTCGCGCGGCAGGCCGGCTTGGCCGGCGCGCTTGGCCAGTTCGCCATAGGTGGTGGTTTCGCCATAATGCAGTTTCCGTGCCGCGTCGTAGATGGCGAGACGGAAGTCGTCGACGCCGTCGAGATCGACCGGCACGCCGGAGAAATCGACGTCCTCGCCTGTGGCATACGCCTTGATCGAGGCGATCAGCTCGACCACCCATTGCGGCTGCCCAGTGTTCGCAGTCGTATTGGCGGCAGCACCGGCATGCCGCATCAGCCGGCGTTCCACCGCTTCGCGGCTCCTTTCGGGCAGGCAGAGCCGGATCAGGCCCTTTTCGCTCCAGGCGATGCCCATGAAGCCGATCACTGTTTCTAACACTGCGTGGCCGGCTGTGATCGAAGATGCCGTTTCCATGATGCGCTCCTTTCCGCAAACTGGCGAAAACCGGGATACCGACCGGTACATATGCAGAACAATATGGCATCTGAGCCTGGCTCTCGCCACCCGAAAACCACCAGATGGTCCCGATTGCCCACCAGGAATCGCTGGTGTAAGGACTTCTTAACAACCGACAAATCGGACCCGCGCGGCTTGCCAGCAAAATTCAACCTTATCGCGATCTCTGTGATCGTCGGCGCAGCTGCCCTCAGCGGCTGCCAATCGACCTCGCAGATGAAGGCTACGCCTGCGCTGACCGAAACCGCGACCGCTGCCGGCAGCGATGCCGGCTTCACCGTGCCGCTGCCCGATACGGTTTCGGTGCTGCCGCAATCCTCGGGCATAACACCCGTCCAGGCGGCCGAAGCAACTCCCGCCACACCAGCACTTGCCGCCGCCCCGCAGCCGGCTGCCGCGACCGCGGCCTTTGCCGGCGCGACGCCCACGGCCCCGGCCCTGCCTGCGGTGATGGCCGCCAACGCTTGGCAGGCGCCTGCGCCTGCCAAGGCCGGACAGCCGGTCGCGGCGCAATATACGACCGCCAGCCTTGTCATGCCGGCGACCGCCAAGGGCGGCCAGAACGCCATGCCCGGCGTGCAGCAGGTAGCCTATGTCGTGCCGCAGAACCCTGCTTCCCTGGGCCAGTTCCCCGCCGCGCCCCTCGGTCTCCCGGAAGAAGAGCATGCGACCGGCATGCGCGGCGACGTCGACCGGCTGATCCAGAAATACGCTGCTCTCTACGAGGTGCCGGTCGATCTGGTGCGCCACGTCGTCAACCGCGAAAGCACCTACAATCCCAAGGCTTACAATAACGGCCATTGGGGGCTGATGCAGATCAAGCACGCGACGGCGCGCGGCATGGGCTATGACGGGCCGGCCAAGGGCCTGTTCGACGCCGAGACCAATCTGAAATACGCGGTCAAATATCTGCGTGGCGCCTGGCTGGTGGCGGGTGGCAACGCCAAGAAGGCCGATTGGCTCTACCAGACCGGCTATTATTTCGACGCCAAGCGCAAAGGCCTGCTCGAGGCCACCGGCCTCGGTGTCGACCGCAAGCGCCGCCGGCTGCAGCCCGACGCCTGAGCGCGATGCCTGAACCGCGCCCGCCGGCTCCAAACGACATCCGGCTGCGCAAGATCCTCGACGAGACGCTCGTTGCACCGCACTGGCCGGCCGGCTTTACCATGCGCTGCTTCGAACATGGTGACGCGCAGCCCTTGCATGCGCTTTTGACCGAGGTGTTCGACGACGGCACCGACGGCCCGTTCGACGAATGGTGGCCGCGCATATCCAGCGATGCCGAATTCGACCCGGCGCTGTGTTTCCTGGTCATCGACGCCAAGGGACGGCTGGCGGCGGCAGCGCTGTGCTGGACGAGGGCCTTCGTCAAGGACCTCGCGGTCCATCCCGAAGCGCGCGGCAAAGGAATTGGCGAAGCGCTAATGTGGCAGGCTTTCAACGCCTTTCGCGATCGAGGCGCGGCCCATGTCGACCTCAAGACCAACACGGTCGAGAACGCCGCCGCGCTCCGGCTCTACGAGCGGCTGGGAATGATGCCTGTCGCATGGGAAGGGTAAGGGCTTTTTTCTTGCCGCAATTCCCTGGGGAAAACGCTACGCGCTTTTCCCGGGAAAACCGGTTCCCACCTTTCCTGGAATTGCTCGAGCGCTGTTGAAAACCTCCGGATTGTGAACTGCTTCACATTGGCCGCCGCAACCGGATGCTACCTCACCATCCATGCCTTTCGACCGATGGCGGATCGACGACTGGCAGATGTGGGGCGGCTGCACCGGCATGTGTTCAGCCACTCCTTGGCGGGTCCCAGGCGGGGGTTTGGGGCCCGCCAGTCATTTTACGGCAGCCCTCAGATATCGGGCGCATTGCCGATCTTCTTTTTGAGCTCAAGCGCCCAGGCGCGGCCTTCGTCGCCGCCCCACAGCAGCCAGGCGATATGGCCGGCCGATGGATTGTCTTCATTGCCGTAATTCTTACCGCGCTTGTCGACCTCGTGGCGGGCGAAGTAGCTGACCATGCGGCGGATAGTGGATGGCGCCAGCTTTTCGCGGTTCTTGAGTTCCGTCGCCCGCGCCACGCCGATCTCGGTGCCGCCCCGGCCGAACTGCTTGCGCAGCCTCAACCCCCTGGCGGCGTTGTCGGCCACCACTTGCGGGCAGCGCAGATCGATCTCTTCATCCTCTTGCATGTGTCTCCCCAGCTCCGGAAACCTAACCTGCAGACGCAATACAGGGAAGTGCAACCGGCTCCACATGCCGCGCCGTCCATCGGGACCAGGATCCGCGCGCCATCGGCATCTGCGAGATCCTGTGGAACCTTATGGATTTCACGCCTGAGGGTCGGCCGAACTGGAACGAACAGCTGCATATGGCGAGGCGTGCTGTCCGCCAGGGGCGCCGGACGGCCCTTCGGCAGATGATCGCTGACGAATAGTTCTCCGGACGCAACCCTGCCGCCAATGCCGCGTTTGATTAGCCGAGGGAAATTTTCAAATCGGAGACCTCAGATGAAAACGCTTCTCACCATTGCCGCCGTCGCCTTGTTCGCCGGTGCCCCTGCCGCCTTTGCGGCCAACTCGACTGCGGTCGCGCCTGCCATGGCCGCCAGCAAGGTCGATACCCCAACCTTCGTCAAGACCGTGCCTAGCTCCAACGAATTCGAAATCCAGTCGAGCAAGCTCGCCGAGGAGAAATCCAAGGCGGCTGACGTCAGGAAATTCGCCAAGCAGATGGTCAAGGACCACACCAAAGCCGGCAAGGAGTTCAAGGCGGCGCTGAGCCAGGGCCAGACCACCGGTTCGACCAAAGCCGCGGGACCGGCCCTGCAGCCGAAGGAGCAGGCAATGCTCGACGAGTTGAAGAGCACAAGCGGCAAGGATTTTGACGCCAAGTACATCCAGATGCAGACGGACGCGCACAAGGAGGCCGTTGCCCTGTTCAGCACCTATGCCAACTCGGGCGACGACCCGGCGATGAAGGAATTCGCCAAGAAGACGCTGCCGACGCTGCAGATGCACGAGAAGCACGTGAAGGAACTCGCGGCCGCGCATCAGGGTTGAGGGTTGGTGACTGGCCAGCAATAGCATTCTACGGCGCCCCCTCTGTCCTGCCGGACATCTCCCCCACGAGTGGGGAGATCAGCAGCGTCGGCGCCGTGCTTTTCTACCGACGGTGAAAATTGGCGAAGGCTGAGGCGACAGCCAATCTCCCTGCTTGTGGGGGAAATGTCCGGCAGGACAGAGGGGGGCGCCGTAGAGTGCGACGGCCGATGCCTGCCGTTGGCAAGGCATTGCGGCAAAGTGGCTCTGTGGCTGCGGCGGCAGTGACATACACTGCCGCCACCAATTCAATGGAGCTCCCATGCCCAAGATCGACCTGTCCACCGTGCCTGTCCGCAAGGGCTCCGGCTACCCCGCACCCTTCGACGCCCCTTGCGCCGAGCGCACACGCCAGCGCCTCGGCGATGCCGGCGGCCTCACCGATTTCGGCGTCAACCTGATGACATTGCCATCAGGCGGCTGGTCCAGCCAGCGCCACTGGCACAGCCATGAGGACGAGCTCGTCTATGTGCTGGAAGGCGAACTGGTGCTGGTCGAGGATGGCGGCGAGACGCTGCTCAAGGCCGGCGACTGCGCGACCTTTGCCAAGAACAGCGGCAACGGCCACCACATGATCAACCGCTCGTCCACAACGGCGCGCTATCTCGAGGTCGGATCGCGCAATCCGGATGATCTCATCACCTGCTCCGACATCGACATGATGAGCCCGAGTTCGGATGGCAGGTTCCTGCACAAGGACGGCATGCCCTATCCGGGGCAGGGGTGACGGCTGGACTATGGTCCGGCGCTGGCGTTCGCTGGGCGGGGGGATAAGCTCCTCACAATCAAAGGTGGCGCAGGCCCCCTCATCCGACCGCTTCGCGGCCACCTTCTCCCCACTGGGGAGAAGAGGGAAGCGCTGGCGCTGACCGGCTCCTCTCCCCTCGGGGAGAGGTCAGCCGAGCGAAGCGGAGGCTGGGTGAGGGGGCCTTGGCGCCAGCTTGGCAAACAAGGGGAAGATCACCATGAAAAAAGAAGTCATCGAAGTGCCCGTCATGTCGGCCAAGGTGCGGGCGCTCGGGCTGCCTTGCTCGACGGCAGTAAGGGCCAATGGCTTCGTGTTCATCTCGGCGACGCCGCCGGTGGACATGGTGAGCGGCGAGATGGTGCGTGGCGATATCGAAACGCAGACCGAGGCGTCGCTGAAGGCGCTGAAACACTGCCTGGAAGCCGCCGGCACCTCGCTGGACAATGTGGTGATGGTGCGCATCTACGCCGTCAATTCCGGCTTCTACAACGCCATCAACCGGGTCTATGCCCGGTACTTCAGCGTCAACCCGCCGGCGCGCAGTTTTGTGCCGGTGGCGTCATGGCCAATGGAGTTCGATATCGAGATCGAGTGTGTGGCGGTGGCGTAAGCTTCCCTGTAGAGTTGGTCGAAGGCGGCGGCGAGACGCTGCCCAAGCTAGGCGACTGCGCCGCCTTGCCCGCAGCAACGGCCACCACTTGATCAACCGCTCGTCGAAGACAGGGTGTTACCGTGGCTCGCGCAATCCTGACGATGTCATCACCTGCTCTGACATCGACATGATGGGCCCGGTTCGGATGGCGCTTACTGCACAGGGGGGACGCCGTAGCCGGAGGGGATGAACGATGCATCCGCGAGCATCCGCTAGGTGACAGGGTATTAAGAATCGCGGAGTCGGTGCTGGCCCCCTCATCCGGCCGCTACGCGTCCACCTTCTCCCCGTTGGGGCGAAGAGGTTGGTGCGGCGCTTCAAGCCTCCTCTCTCCTCGGGGAGAGGTCAGCCGAGCGAAGCGGAGGCTGGGTGAGGGGGGCTGCGCCAACCTCAAACCAAGGGAAATCATAATCACCAAATAATCGTCGATATACCAGCGCTGTCGGCCGCCGTGCGCGCTGGGCGTGCCCTTTCGCTGGTGACCAAGGGACGCGCTTGTGTTCGTCTCCGGCACGCCGCACCTCGGTGGTGCGCATCCACGCGCCAACATGGGCTCCCACAGCGTCGTCAGTGGCTTTCTTGTCTAAGACAAAGACAATGTCTAACCAGACAAGAATTGTGTTGCATCTCGTCCGAATCGTGTTATTGCTTATCCAGAGGATGGCCCGATGGACGGAAAAAAGTCTCGCAAATCACTACTTGATTTCCTCGACTACCTTGCAAAAAAGGGGTTGATGAACAAGGCAACAGCTAATGCCCGCAAGGCTGCAGCTAATAATGTTCTAAGTATTTTGGATGAAAATGAGGCTGACGACGTCACTGTGGTTGATATCGATCAGCTTTTTGTCCGATTCGCTAATCTCCAAGGCTCTAAATATAAGCCTGAGAGTTTGAATGTTTACAAAGGTCGTTTGAAGGCGGCGATCGTAGACTTTAAGAGCTATCAGAACAATCCAATGACGTTCCGACCTTCGGTCCAATTTAACGGGCGCAAGGCAGCGGAGAGACCGAAAACCATCGGTCAGGGCGAGGTAGGTCCGCCCGACCCGCCTGTGTTCCGACCGGTGGCGAGTGTTTCGGGCCCTCCCCCAGCATCTGTATCCGTCTTGCCTATACCAATAAGGCCCGATCTCGTCGTTCAGATACAGGGATTGCCTTATGATTTGACAGCAGCGGAAGCCAGTAAGATTGCGAATGTGATTCGCGCGATGGCGTCGACCGAATAGTTTCCCAGTCCAAATGGGAGACTAGCTCAGCCCAGCTGAGACCACGGGAGCCGCTGGCTCGGTGTCCAAAACCGATGTCCAGCGGCCCTCCTTGCCCGTACAAGTACTGGCTAGGATAGGATAGCTTATCATTTTGACGGCTGCAATCTGCGAACAAAATTCACTAGGCAAAATACTCCTGCAGCGGCCTGACCTCCAGGCTCCCTGCCTTCAGCGCCGCAATCGCCTCGGCCACCGCCGCCGCCCCCGACAGCGTCGTGTAATACGGCACCTTCTGCATCAGCGTTGCCCTGCGCAGCGATTTCGAATCCGACACCGCCTTCTGCCCGTCCGTCGTGTTGAAGACGATCTGGACCTGGCGGTTGCGGATGGCGTCTTCGATGTGGGGCCGGCCCTCCAGCACCTTGTTGATCTTCTGGGCGTCGACGCCGTTTTCGGCGAGGAAGCGGGCGGTGCCGGATGTCGCGAGCACCTTGAAGCCCTGGCCGGCCAGGCGCTTGACCGCCGGCAGGATGCCGGCCTTGTCTTCGTCGCGCACCGATACGAACAGCGTGCCGGAGCGCGGCAGGTCGACGCCGGCGCCGAGCTGGCTCTTGGCGAAGGCCAGCGCAAAATCGCGGTCGAGGCCCATGACCTCGCCGGTCGAGCGCATTTCCGGGCCGAGCAATATGTCGACGCCGGGGAAGCGGGCGAAGGGGAAGACGGCTTCCTTGACGGCGATGTGGCCGGGGTTCCTGGGGTCGGGCATGGCGCCGTAATGGGCGAAGGCGCCTTCCAGCTTTTCGCCGGCCATGATGCGGGCGGCAATTTTCGCAATTGGACGCCCGATGGTCTTGGCGACGAAGGGCACGGTGCGCGATGCGCGCGGGTTGACCTCCAGCACATAGACCGTGCCGTCCTTGATCGCATACTGCACGTTCATCAGGCCGCCGACGTTGAGCGCGCGGGCAAGCGCCGCCGTCTGGCGCTCCAGCTCGTCGACCAGATCGGAAGGCAGCGAATGCACCGGCAGCGAACAAGCGCTGTCGCCGGAGTGGATGCCGGCCTCCTCGATGTGCTCCAGAATGCCTGAGACGAAGGTCGACGTGCCGTCGCAGAGGCAGTCGACATCGACTTCGATGGCGCCCGAGAGATAGGTGTCGAACAGAAGCGGGTTCTTGCCCAGCAGCGTGTTGATCTGGCCGGTCTTGTCGTTGGGGTATTTCTGCTTGATGTCCTCCGGCACCAGGCCGGGCACGGTGTCGAGCAGGTAGCTCTGCAGCATGCCCTCGTCATGGATGATCTGCATGGCGCGGCCGCCGAGCACATAGGAGGGGCGCACCACCAGCGGGAAGCCGAGTTCGCCGGCGACAAGGCGGGCCTGCTCGACAGAATAGGCGATGCCGTTCTTCGGCTGGCTGAGGTTGAGCTTGTGCAACAGCTTCTGGAAACGGTCGCGGTCTTCGGCCAAATCGATCATGTCGGGTGACGTGCCCAGGATCGGGATGCCGGCCTTCTCCAGCGCGTCGGCAAGCTTCAGCGGCGTCTGGCCGCCGAACTGGACGATGACGCCGACCAGTTCGCCCGACGCCTGTTCGGCGCGCAGGATCTCCAGCACGTCTTCCGCCGTCAGCGGTTCGAAGTAGAGCCTATCGGAAGTGTCGTAGTCGGTCGACACCGTCTCGGGGTTGCAGTTGATCATGATCGCTTCATAGCCGGCGTCGCGCAGCGCGAAGGCGGCATGGCAGCAGCAATAGTCGAACTCGATGCCCTGGCCGATGCGGTTCGGACCGCCGCCGAGGATGACGACTTTTTTCCGCGATGACACTTGCGCTTCATTGGCCAGCGCGCCGGCGAAGGGCACTTCATAGGTCGAGTACATGTAGGCGGTGGGCGAGGCGAACTCGGCGGCGCAAGTGTCGATGCGCTTATAAACCGGATGAACGTCGAGCTTTTCGCGAATCCTTTGAATCACTTCGGCGTCGGTCTTCGTCAGCGAGGCGAGGCGGGCATCGGAGAAGCCCATCGCTTTCAGCATGCGCAGATTGACAGCGTCCTGTGGGATGCCGTGCTCGCGGATGCGGGCTTCCATGGAAACGATGCCGGCGATCTGTTCGAGGAACCACGGGTCGATCTTGCACATGGCGTGCACGTCTTCCAGCGAGGTGCCCATGCGGATCGCCTGCGCCACCATGCGCAGCCGGTCGGGCGTCGGCGTGCCGAGCGCGGCGCGGATGGCGTTGCGGTCGTCGGCGTGGTTGGCAGCTACGGCACCGTGGCCGAGGCCTGGGATTTCGATTTCGTCGAGACCAGTCAGGCCGGTTTCCAGTCCACGCAAAGCCTTCTGCAGCGATTCCTGGAAGGTGCGGCCGATGGCCATGACTTCGCCGACCGACTTCATGGCGGTGGTCAGCACCGGCTCGGCGCCGGGGAATTTCTCGAAGGCAAAGCGCGGGATTTTGGTGACGACGTAATCGATCGACGGCTCGAACGAAGCAGGCGTGGCGCCGCCGGTGATGTCGTTCTCCAGCTCGTCCAGCGTGTAGCCGACGGCAAGCTTGGCCGCGATCTTGGCGATGGGGAAGCCGGTCGCCTTCGAAGCCAAGGCGGAACTGCGCGAGACGCGCGGGTTCATCTCGATGACGACGAGGCGGCCATCGGCCGGATTGACGGCGAACTGCACATTGGAGCCGCCGGTCTCGACGCCGATCTCGCGCAGCACCGCGATCGAGGCGTTGCGCATCATCTGGTATTCCTTGTCGGTCAGCGTCAGGGCAGGGGCGACGGTGATGGAATCGCCGGTGTGCACGCCCATCGGGTCGATGTTCTCGATCGAGCAGACGATGATGCAATTGTCCGCCTTGTCGCGGACGACCTCCATCTCATACTCCTTCCAGCCGAGCACGCTCTCCTCGATCAGCACTTCGGTGGTCGGCGAGGCGTCGAGGCCGGACTGGACGATGTCGTAGAATTCGGCGCGGTTGTAGGCGATGCCGCCGCCGGTGCCGCCCATGGTGAAGGACGGGCGGATGATGGCGGGCAGGCCGACATGGTCGAGCGCCTGCGCGGCGATCGCCATGCCATGGCTGATGTAGCGCTGCTTGCGGTCGCCTTCGCCGAGGTTCCAGCGGGTTTCCAGCGCGTCGAGCGCGGCATCGAGGTCGGCAGGCGCCTCGGCCTTGACGGCGGCGCGCTCGGCCTCATGGGTCTTGCGGTCGGCGTTCTTGACGTCGGTGGCATTGGCCAGCATCGACTTCGGCGTTTCCAGGCCGATCTTCTTCATCGCCTCGCGAAACAGCGCCCGGTCCTCAGCCTTGTCGATTGCCGTGGCGTCGGCGCCGATCATCTCGACATTGTAGCGCTCGAGCACGCCCATGCGGCGCAGCGACAGAGCGGTATTGAGCGCGGTCTGGCCGCCCATGGTCGGCAGCAGCGCGTCGGGCCGCTCCTTGGCGATGATCTTGGCGACGACTTCAGGCGTGATCGGCTCGATATAGGTGGCGTCGGCCAGTTCCGGGTCGGTCATTATGGTGGCCGGGTTGGAATTGACCAGGATGACGCGAAAGCCCTCTTCCTTCAGCGCCTTGCAGGCCTGTGTGCCGGAATAATCGAACTCACAGGCCTGGCCGATGACGATGGGGCCGGCCCCGATGATCAGGATCGACTTGATGTCGGTGCGTCTTGGCATCGTTGTGAGTTCCGTTCGGCGAGCGGCTTGCACGAAAAACCGGGACGGGAAGACCCGGCCGGTTGTGCTTGCGATTCTGGTATCAGGCTAGGAGGGCCTTATAGGGAAGAGTTTTGGGAGATGTAACCCCGAAAATGAGGCTAGGCAGTAGGGACCAGGCAGTAGGGATCAGGCAGTGGGGATTAGGCAGGAGCGAGGTTAAGGCGCCTATTGCCCATTCCCTACTGCCTGACACCTAATCCCCCAGCGCGAGCTGATCCGTAATCTCAAACCGCTCGGATACCCCGACGCGGATCATGTTGAGGCTGCCTTCCCTTGTGAAGCGGAAGTCCTTGCCCAAATCCGAGTTGGCCGGCATGCCGGCAGAGAAGGAGATGACGCGCGTGCCGCCATCGGGCCAGGTCACGGTGATGTCTGCCTTGTCAGCGCCATTGTGGACGATGTTGACGGCGCAGCGGGTCATCGGTTGTCCGACATAGCGGGCGCAGGGGATCTCGGCGGTGGCGCCGAGGGCGGGCGGGGGTTCCAGCCGTGCAACGGTTTGCGTAGCGGTCGCAGCTTTGGCCTGGTCTGGCCGTGGCGTCGGGGATAGTACCCCCGGCGCGGACGCTGTATCCGGCGCTGCTCCCGCAGACGCGGCGGCGGCGAGTTCCGGCGTCCCTGTGGCCTCCGTTGCCGGAGCCTCTGTGGCAGGGATTTCATCCGTCGGCGGACTTTCATTCGCTGCGAAGGCAAGGCCGTAAGCATCCTGCATGGCGGTCCTGCCGATCTCGGCGGCGGACTTCGGCGCGCCTGGATTCGTGCCGCCAAGGCGCTCGGTCAGGTCGAGTGGAGCCGGCGCGGGTGCAGCCGGGGTGGGTGGAGCCTGAGTGGGTGCAGCCGGAGCGGCAGAGGCGGCAGGTGCAGTCGTCCGGGGCGCTGCGGCCACGTCGGCCGGCTGCGTCGACATGTCGGGCGCGAGCGTCGGGCCGCCGGCTTCAGCGCTGGCGGTCACCTGGGGCGGCGCGGCGTCAACTTCGACCACGGTCGGATTGTCGGGGATAAGATAGCGCGCGGGCGCCCAGCCTTTGACCAGTGGATTGTCGATCTCCTCGACCTTGCACCAGCGGTGGCCGTCCACTTCGTTGCAGCCGAAATTCCTGACGCTCGAGCCGATCGGCAGACGCGCCTGGGTTCTGCCGACCGGCGACGGCGTGGCGCGGATGTTGAGGAGATCGCCTGGGCCGAGCTCGGTCACTATGGAAACGATGTCGGCAGGCGCGTCCTCGGCATTGGCCGGCAAGCTCACCAACAGCGGGCCCACCACCAACGGACCCGCCAACAACCGGGCTGCCCGCAGGAGCGGAGCGCCAGTCAGTCGATGCAAAATGGTTCGGATTGTGCGCCTCATCATTTGGCCGTGCGCCGATTACCCTTGCGGCAGCAGTCCTGCCGTATGCCAAGGCGGTTTTATAAGGGACGATACGCGGCCATGTAAGTCTGAAAATGCGTCCGATGTTTGGTGCCGCGAGGCGGAAGCAGGGCGCAGCCATGCGGTCAAGCGGAGCCTTGCCAAGAGGGTTTGGGCATGAAGCCGGTCCTCAGCGCATGCGCCCATTCCGGTCGGCCCGCCTGTGCGGCCTGTCTCGCCGCCGCTTCGTGGTCGTAGTCGACGGCGATGGTCTCGAAACGGTCTGGACCATCGCCATCCAAGGTGAGGATGCCGTAGCGCGCATGCGGGCTGCCTTGCTCCGAAACATGCGCCGGGGGCGTCTCGTCTTCATAGGCGGGAGCGCCGACGCTGCCGGGGTTGAAGAGGATGGGGCCACCGGGGATACGGAGCAGCTCCGCGCGGTGGCTGTGGCCGCAAACCACGACGCGGCAGGCCGGGTCCAGTGCCTTCAACCGCCGCTGAATAGCGGCAAGCGGCGCGCGCACCAGTTGGCCATCGACGATCGCGTCGAGCAGGTATTTCTCGTCATGGTCGGGCCGCGCATGGAAAGCGACCACGCCGGGAACAATCTCCAGCGTGAAGGGCAGGGCGAGCAGCGCTTCGCGCTGCGCCTCCGTCAGCCGCTCCTGTGCATAGCGGTCCGAAGCCCACATCGTATCGTCGGCCGGATCGACGGCGACGCGGCGGTCATGGTTGCCGCGCACCGTCGGCAGGTCGAGCGCTTCGAGCCGCTCGAACGTCTCGCGCGGCCAGAGCGGGCCGGAGACACAGTCGCCAAGGTTGACGGTGAGATCGGCGCCGCCGCGCCGCGCTAGATCGGCGAGCACGGCATCCAGCGCCAGCACATTGCCATGGATGTCGGCGAGAACGGCAATGCGCATGCGGCGGGCTCCTTGGTGCAGCCCGTTGAGGCTTGCGGCCCGGCTTCCTATCAAGCCGCTGCCTTCATTATCAAGCCCTTGAGGCCGTTCGAGACAGCCGGGAGCTGGCTATCGCGGAAGCACTCCATCTGCTAGCGTCCATGACGTTCCAGAGTTCATCAGGGGGGAGGACAGGCGATGACCCGCGACCAGATGGTTGCCCACCTCCGCGCCGCCAATAACGTCGCGCGCGAGACTGCCGCGCATGGGCACCATCCTTTCGGCTGCGTGCTCGTCGGCCCCGACGATCGCATCCTGATGCGGCAAGGAAACATCAACACCGTGCGCCACGCCGAAACCGAGCTCTCCCGGCGTGCCTCGGACGCCTATCCGACGGATTTCCTCTGGTCCTGCACGCTGGTCACAACCGGCGAGCCCTGTGCGATGTGCACGGGAACGCTGTACTGGGCCAATATCGGCCGGCTGGTCTACGGCTTCGAGGAGACCAAGCTTCTCGCGCTGACCGGCAACCACGCCGAGAATCCGACGATGAACCTCTCGTCGCGCACGGTCCTCGGCTCCGGGCAGAAACCGGTCGAGGTCCACGGACCCTTCCCCGAGATGGACGAGGAGCTCCTCGCCCCGCATATCGGTTTTTGGCAGCGCTAGGAGCGGCCTGACTTCGGCACCAGCTACGCCGGAATTTCGATGTCGTGGCCGCCGACGATGGGTAGAGCCGGGTCATCTCCGGCCGCCGCAATCACGCTGTCGAGCAGGCCGGGGAAGCGGGCGTCGAGGTCGGCGCGGCGCAGCGTGATCATCCGGTTGGTGCCGGCCACTTCGGCGCGGGTGACGCCGGCCTCGCGCAGTTTGGCCAGGTGATAGCTGAGATTGGTCTTGGAGCCGAGGTCGAGGAACCGGCTGCAGTTCAGCGGCACGCCTTCCTTGCTGGCGAGATAGCGCACGATGGCGAGCCGGGTCGGGTCGCCAAGCACGCCGAGCACAACCGGCAGGCTGATCTGGTCTGTATTGGGGTGCGGCAAAGTCATGGCCCGAAACTAAGCACAGTTGGTGGCGATTTCAACGCGTCGATCTTTCGCGGGCATGCACGGTCCGTTTCGCGATTGGCCCAATGGCTGTCCTGACACAGGGCTGTCAGCAGGGTTCAGCTATTTTCGTCTGGCTTCATTGACATCACGCCCTGTTATGTCCAATTGTTCAATAACTTTTGAACTAAGGACACGCCCTATGGACAAGCGCCTCTTTTGGCTTGCGCTCGGATCGTTCACGATCTCGACCGAAGGCTTCGTCATCTCCAGCCTGCTGCCTGACATCGCCACCGACGCCCGCATTTCCATTCCGCTCGCCGGCACGCTGATCACCGCCTTCGCGCTGGCTTACGCCATCGGCACGCCGATCCTGGCAACGCTGACCGGCGAATGGGACCGGCGCCGCGTCATCTTGTGGACGCTGGCGTTCTTCGTCATCGGCAATGTGGTGGCGGCGCTGAGCTCCTCCTTCGAGCTGCTGCTCATTGCCCGCATCATCATGGCGCTGTCGTCAGGCCTTTTTGCAGCGACCGCTCAAGGCACGGCGGTGGCGGTGGTCGATGACCACCACCGGGCGCGGGCCATTGCAGTCGTCGTCGGCGGAACCACGGTGGCGGTTGCGCTCGGTGCACCGCTCGGCGCGCTGGTTGCCACGATAGCCGGCTGGCGCGGGACCTTCTTTGCCATTGCCGGGCTCGGCGCGCTGGTCGGCGCCATCCTGTGGTACCGGCTGCCGCGCGGAATTGTCGGCACCAAGCTGCCGCTCAGGCGGCGGCTGGCTGCGGCGCTGCGCCCCGGCGTCATGCCGATCCTGCTGACCACCGCTCTTGCCCTGATCGGCGCCTTCTCGGTGTTTTCCTATATCGCACCGCTGGCCATCCAGAGCGGCGGCCTCAGCCCGATTGCGCTGCCCGGCATGCTGCTCGCCTTCGGTGTCGGCGCCGTCATCGGCAACATAGCCGGCGGCCAGGCGGCCGACCGTTTTGGTGCGACGCGCACCGTCGGCTGGTCGCTGGCGCTGAGCGCCGTCATGCTGGTGATGCTCTCGGCCATCCCGACCTTCCTGCCGCAGCATCTCGCCGGGCCGGCATTGATGGCCATGATGGTGCCGTGGGGCATGGTTGGCTGGGCATTTCCGCCGGCGCAGGCCAGCCGCATCATCAAGCTGGCGCCCGACGCCGCCCCGATCGTGCTGTCGCTCAACGCTTCGGCGCTCTATCTCGGCGTGGCGCTGGGTGCTGTGGTCGGCGGCGCCGTGCTGCGCTACGGCGTGCCGGCCGATCTCGGCCTGGTCGCCGCCATCTTCCCGCTGATCGGGCTTGGCGTGGTGCTGGCCGGCCGCTGGGCGGCCCGGCCGGTCGCCATGCCGGCGGAATAGACCTTTGCAAATCACTGGCGGCCGCTCTTTCAGCTTGAAGGGGCGGCCGCGGGCACGTCGTAGTCCAGCGCCGCGACTTCATCCAGCATAGCGCGCAGATCTGCGGCTCGTTGCGGGCCGACCAGCGCCTCGAAGCGCTGCTGGGCAATGGTCCACAATTTCGTCGTCTCCTCGAGCTTGGCCAGGCCTTGGTCGGTCAGCCGCACCCGCTTGACGCGGCGATCGTCCTTGTCGGCGAAGGTGTCGACATAGCCGTCGCGGATCAGCGGCTTCAGCGTGTGGCCGAGCGCCGAGAGATCCATGACCATCGCTTCGGCTATCGTGCCCATCGCCGGCTCGTTGCTGACATGGATCTGGTAGAGCAGGCCGTACTGCGTGCCCTTCAGACCCGAAGGCGAGATTACATCGTCATAGAAGCGGCCGAGCTTGCGCGCGGCCCGCCGCAGCGTGGCGTTGTTGCAAAGGCTAAATCCCGGCAGCGCGGTCTTGCTCATCACGACTCCTTGCCGACAAAACCGCTGCCGGCCTGCCGCAGAAATAGTTTCTGCCGCCTCCGTTGACAAGATAGTGGTATATGCCTACTTCCCTGAAAGTGGTATATGCCACTAATTGGAGATCAGGGCGGGACGAGGGTTCGTCGACCTGTCTCGCCGGGCAGAAAAAAGGAACAGGACAATGAGTGGACAGGACAACAAGGGTACCGCGGTCGTCACCGGCGCATCGGCCGGCATCGGCGCGGTCTATGCCGACCGGCTGGCCGGGCAAGGCTACGATCTGGTGCTGGTAGCGCGGCGCGCCGACCGGCTGGAGGAACTGGCTGAAAAGCTGCGATATGCCTACAAGCGCAAGGTCAGCGTGATTGCCGCCGACCTCGCCGACGACAATGATGTGCGCCGCGTCGAGCAGGCGATCACAGCCGACGACAGCGTCACGCTGCTGGTCAACAATGCCGGCATTGGCGGCCAGGCCGTGGTGGCAACGGCCGACGCCGACGAGGCCGAGCGCATGATCAAGGTCAACGTCGTCGCCTTGACCCGCCTGACCCGCGCCGTTCTGCCGGGGCTTCTTGCGCGCAACCGCGGCGCCATCGTCAACATCGCCTCTGTGCTCGCCTATGATACCTCGTTCGGCGGCATCTACAGCGGTACCAAGGCCTATGTCGTCAACTTCACCGAGGCCCTGCACCGCGAAGTCGCCGGCACCAATGTGAAGGTGCAGGCGGTGCTGCCGGGCGCGACCCGCACCGATTTCTGGGAGCTCGCCGGTGGCGACATCGACAATCTGCCGAAGGAGATCATCATGTCCGCCGACGATATGGTCGATGCCGCGCTTGTGGGCCTATCCAGGGGCGAAGCCGTCACCGTGCCGGCACTTGCCGACACAGCCAAGCTGGACACGTTCCTCGGGGCAAGGCAAGTCTTCTACGGCAGCCTGCACGCCGACAAGCCGGCTGCCCGCTACGCGGCCTGAGGAGAGAGCTGGTTCGCTTCGCGAACCAGGACCCCACCCCGCTCACTACATTCGCGACCCTCCCCACAAGGGGGGAGGGTAAAGTGCGCGCTCCCCTTCCTCCCCCTTGTGGGAGGTCGGACCGCAGGTCCGGGTGGGGGTACTGGCGCCGACCTCTGCGTTTACGCTCCCCGCCACATCGGTATGATCGATGCAGCCAGCACCAGCGCCAGCACGATGTTGAGCGCGCGCCATTGCCATTCGGTCTCGAGCAGCCGTGCCAGCACCATGCCCGCCACGCACCAGATCGACAGCGAGACGGCTGCAGTGAGGCCGAAGGTCGAGCCGAGCAGCAGCGCGAGTTGTCCCGGCCCGTCGGCAAGGGCTGCGAACGAGGCCGCCGCCCCCAGTCCCATCGCCCAGCCCTTCGGGTTCATCCATTGAATGCCGGCGCCGCCGAAGAAGCTGTTGGGTTTTGCCATCGCCACATCGAGATTAGGCGGCCCGGCGCGGCCGATCTTGATTGCCAGCCAGATGAGATAGAGCGAGCCGATGATTTTCATCGCCAGTTGCAGCGAAGGCATAGCCAGCAGCAGACCGGCGAGCCCGGCGGCGGCAGCAGCGGTCACGGTGGCGAGGCCGGCAGCGCTGCCGATCAATAGGGGAACGGAACGGCGAAAGCCGAACTGCGCACCTGAAGCAGTCGACAGGGTGGTGGCGATGCCCGGCGTGACGGTGGCCACGAAGGCAAACAGGATGAGCGGAAAGATGGGCTGCAACATGAGGCGTCCTCCATCGAAGGCCCTACGGTAGACTTCTGCATACTTCAGTAAATGCAATGTTTGCGATGGTTGGCATTAGCAGATATAATTCCAACCATGATCCGTAACCTCGACACAGCGCTGATCCGCACCTTCGTCACTGTCGCCGACAAGGCCAGCATGACGGCGGCGGCGAACGCGCTGCATCTGACGCAAGGCGCCGTCAGCCAGCAGATCAAAAGGCTGGAGGAGGCGCTGGGCTGCAGCCTGTTCGAGCGCGACCGGCGTGGCTTGCGGCTGACGCGGCCCGGCGAGCGGCTGTTCGGCAAGGGCAAACGGTTGCTTGGCCTCAATGACGAGATCTGGGCCGAGATGGCGGGCACCGAGGTCGCCGGCCAGGTGCGGCTCGGTGTTCCCTATGACCTTGTCGGCACCTTGCTGGCGCCGGTGCTGAAAGCCTATGCCGAGACCTATCCGCAGATCGAGATATCCCTACTCTGCGCCGCCTCGCCGGATCTTGCCGCGGCCCTTGCGGCCGGCACTATCGATCTTGCTGTCATCGAGGAACGGGTTGGCCCGTCGGCCGGCGAATGCCTGGCCATTGACCGGCTGGTCTGGGTCGGGGCCAAGGGCGGAGTCGCCCGTGCCAAGCGGCCGCTGCCGGTGTCGATCGTCGCCGACACCTGCGCCTTCCGACCGGTGGTGCTGTCGGCGCTGAACGAGCACGGGCTGGAATGGCGCACCGTGTTCGAGAACGGCAACATCGACGCGACGACCGCGACAGTGCGCTCCGACCTTGCCGTCACCGCCTGGCTGGCCTCCACCGTGCCTGCCGATCTTGACATCCTGGCTTTTGATGCCGGGCTGCCGCCGCTGCCGAATTTTTCCATCAATCTGCATTTGCCGAAGTACGGCACGGCGCCGGCAGCGCAGGAGTTCGCGCGGTATATCCGGGGTGGGTTGGCACGGCGGGCTGTGGCGGCTTGACAGAACTTGCATTGTCCAGCCGATAGATGGGTAACACTTTGAACCGGATACATAGGTGACACTTCTCTCCCCCTATGCGTCCGCCGCAGCGCCAAG
>NZ_JAMYUS010000023.1:0-106045 GCF_040323255.1 Mesorhizobium sp. M0052
GGAGTAGGGAGTAGGGAGTAGGGAGTAGGGAGTAGGGAGTAGGGAGTAGGGAGTAGGGAGTAGGGAGTAGGGAGTAGGGAGTAGGGAGTAGGATGGTCTCGGCGTCGTTTCAATCCTTCACTACTCACTACTCACTACTCACCATTGCCTAACGCCTTCTCGGCTTCTGCCACCCAGTGTCCAGCAATCCAAGCCGGCCGAGTTCCCGGTCCACGGCCCGCGTCACGTCCTTGCGCTGCGCGCCGACGTCGCGCAACTGGCGATCCGACAGATCCTCCACGTCCTGGCGCGGCAGGTTGATGGCGACTTTCGCCTGGCGAAGCCAGTCCGTTACGGCATGCAACCAGTTCGAGCGAGCTGCTGGCGAGTTCAAAACGAAGATGGACATGATGCGCTCCCGTGTTCCGCCGGATATCAAATCCGGCTTGATGGTGTTTCGATGGATGCATCATGCCGCATTGAAATCCATGAGAGAAACGAGTAGTTCTTTTCAGATCGTCAAGTTTTATTTGAGGATACGTTGATGTCCCGTCTGTTGCCCGGAACGCGCGCGCTGAGGACTCTGGAAGCCGCCGCCCGCCACCTCAATTTCACCCGCGCTGCCGACGAGCTCGGGCTGACGCCGGCGGCGGTCAGCCACCAGATCAAGGAAATCGAGGATCAGCTCGGGCTGGTGCTGTTCACGCGAACCAGTCGTACCATCCGGTTGACCGAGGCAGGTACGGTGCTGTTCGAGGCCTCGATCGATGCGCTCGACCTGCTCAACCGGGCGGTGTCGCGGGCGCGCAAGCTGACGCGCGGCACGGCATTGCTGAAGGTAACGCTCGACGCGCAGTTCGCGTCAAAATGGCTGATGCGGCGCGTCGACGATTTTCGCAAACTTCAGCCCAGTATCGAGCTGAGGTTCGACATCGGCTACGAAGTGCGCGATTTCGAACTCGACGACGTCGATGTCGGCATCCGGTTCGGGGTCGGCAAGTATCCGGGGCTTCGCGCCCATCGCCTGTTCGACAACATCCTCATTCCGGTGTGCAGCCCGAGCCTGCTGACCTCCGGCCCGTCGCTGCGCGAACCGCGCGACCTCTTCAACCACACGCTTGCCCATATCGAATGGTCGCGCCAAGGCGTGACATGGCCGAACTGGCGCATGTGGATGGCGGCGGCCGGCATCAACGATTTCGACGACAGCCGGACTATCGTGTTTGGAACCTCTACCGATGCCGTGCAGGCGGCGCTCGACGGCAATGCCGTGGCGCTCGCCGAGTTCGCCATGGTGGCAAACGACCTTTCCCAGGGAAGGCTGGTGCAGCCCTTTGAACTCGGTCTGCGCGTGGGGCCGGAGTTCGGCTACTTCCTGGTCTATCCCGAGAGCACTGCCAACGATCCGCGCATCATCGCTTTCCGCGAATGGATCCTCGACGAAGTCGCCAGGACGCAGACCTGACGACTTCTGCAGGCCTCAGCCGGCGACCGGCGTCCCGAACCAGCCGATCACCGCGCCGATGATCAACAGCACGCCGAGCCAGTGGCCGCCGTCGATCAGGGTCAGGTCCCAGCCGAAATTCTCATAGCTATGGTTGGCCGTCAGCGTCGTGGCGACGAAACCCAGCCAGAGGACGAAGCCGAAGACCAGCCCTGCGACAAGGACCGGCTCGCCGCCCGTCATCGCGCCGACGACCAAGGCCAAGACCAGCGCCATGATCAGCTCGGCGATGAAGGAGATGATGAAGGGCAATATTGATTTCTTTGACGTTGACGGATCGATCCTGGCCGCCCTCATCCAAGGCTTGCTGAGGACCGTGTACCAGACCGCGCCAAACAGCCACGCCGCGACGGCCGCGACAACCACCGCCAGCCAGTTCACCACTGAAAAATCCATAAAGCCCTCCCCTCAAGCATGCCGCCCAAAGCCTGACGGTTCTGGGATAACGACATGCGTATTCTTCAAATCAATGCGCGATGGAACGCCTGTTCGGCAATGCCGTCAAGCGAAGCGCCACACCGTGGTGCGCTTGACCAGGGCGTCCTCCAGCGCCCGCGTCACCGCCACTTCGTAGACGGCGAGCGGCTCCAGTCCCGCCTTCGGCATGTAGGAGCGGCCCGGATCGCCGACGAGGATGTCAGCGCCGCGCGCCTTCAGTGTCGAAAACCACGGCATCAGCGTGTCGGCGAAGGATTTGTCGTAGAAGACGTCGCCGGCCAGCACCACGTCCCAGCCGGCGTCGGTGCCGATGCAGTCCGTGCCGCAAAAGTCGATGGCAACGCCATTGGCCTCTGCGTTGAGGCGGACCGCCGTTTCGCAGAACGGGTCGATGTCGGCGGCGATCACGTGCGCCGCACCCGCCTTGGCGGCGGCGATGGCGACAAGGCCGGAGCCGGAGGCGAAGTCGAGCACGCGTTTGCCCCGCACATCCGACGGATTGTCCAGCACGTAACGGGCAAGGCCCTGACCGCCGGCCCAGGCAAAGGCCCAGAACGGCGGCGGCAGGCCGATTTCAATCAGCTCGTTCTCCGTGCGCTGCCAGAGGTCATGCGCTTCGTCGGCAAGATTGAGGACAATCTCCGGCACATGCGGCGGCGACATAAGCGCCGTGTTGTCGAGAATGAACTTTTTCGCGCTGTTCGGCGTGAGGACCGTCACGGAGCCGGCGTCAGGCCGCCCATGCGGCAGACTTCCTTCCATTCGGCCGGCGTCACCGGCTGTACGGAAAGCCGTCCAAGCCGCACCAGCGCCATCTCGGCAAGCTTCGGATTGGCCTTGACCTGTTCCAGCGTCGGCGGGTTCGGCACGTCCTTGAAGGCGCGGATGTCGACGCATTCCCAGCGCGGATCGTCGGTGGTGGTATCCTGATGGGCAAGCGCGCAGACCTCGGCAATGCCGACGACGTTCAGCCCCTCATTGGAGTGATAGAAGAAGCCGAGATCGCCGATCTGCATCGCCTTCATGTTGTTGCGCGCTGCATAGTTGCGCACGCCGTCCCACTGCGTGCCGGCCTTGCCCTTGGCCTTCAGCGCCTCGAAGGAGAAGACCGAAGGTTCGGATTTGAACAGCCAGTAGTTCATGTCTTTGCTCCAACTACTATTTTTGCGCAATTCCGGACGGAAAACCGTTACACACTTTTCCTGGGATCACTCGAGGCGCCGCCGGAACTAACTAGCCGCCGGCTTGTTGAAGGTCCAGTTCCACTGGCGGATTTCGACACTTTCGAACAGCCCGGCCTTGGCATAGGGGTCGGCAGCCGACAGCGCCTGCGCACCGGCGAGGTCGGGCGCTTCCACGACGACGAGGCTGCCATTGGGCTTGCCCTCGGCGTCCAGGAACGGGCCGGCAAAGGCCAGTTTGTTGTCGGCGTTCAGGCGTTCGAGAAAGGCGACGTGGACCGGCCGCGTATCGACCCGCACCTGCAGGCTGCCCGGCTTGTCCTTGCAAATCAACGCAAACAGCATGTTAAACTCCGGTTTGTTTAGGGATAGAGGTCGGTTTCGGTTTTCAGGGGTCGCGTCATCAGCGCGGACACAGCTTGCCGAATGGTGATCGTGCCGTCCAGTATCGCCGACACCGCAGCGATGATCGGCGCGTCGATGTGGCGCTCGGTGGCGATGCGGGCGGCGATCGCCGCCGTCGGCACGCCTTCGGCGAGTGGCAGTCCCGACAAGGGCTTACCTTGCCCCAGCGCCAGCCCATAGGCGAAATTGCGCGACTGGGCGGAAGAGCAGGTGAGCAAAAGGTCGCCGAGGCCGGAAAGCCCCATCAGCGTCTCCGGCTTGGCGCCGAAGGACGCGCCGATGCGGCGCAGTTCGACGAAGCCGCGCGTCACCATGGCGGCCTGCGCGCTGGCGCCGAGCCCGGCGCCGGTGACGGCGCCAGCGGCAATGGCGAAGACATTCTTCAAAGCGCCGCCAATCTCGACGCCGATCAAATCGTCGCTGGAATAGCAGCGCAGATTCTGCGCCGAAAAGCGCGCGGCAAGCTCGGCCGCCAAGGCGTCGTCGCGTGCAGCAACCACGACAGCGGTCGGCAGACCCCTGGCGACGTCGGCGGCAAAGCTCGGACCGGACAGGGCCGAAACCGGAGTTTCGGGCAGAATCTCACCAACGATCGCCGACAGCAGCGCGCCGGTGTCGCGCTCGATACCCTTGGCGCAGAGAACCAGCGGGATGCCTTTCGGCATATGGGGCTTTGCCGTCGTCAGCATGGCGCGCAGCGCCTGTGCCGGTGCCACGGCCAGCGCGCAATCGGCATCAGTCAGGGCAGTGCCGATATCGCTGGTCGCCGCAATGCCTGTTTCAATGGCGATGCCGGGGAGATAACGCGGGTTCTCGCCGCGGCGGATCGCGGAAACCGTCTCTTCGTCGCGGGCGTAGAGCCGCACATCGTGACCGGAGCGCAGCATCGCCAGCGCCAGCGCCGTGCCCCAGGCGCCGCCGCCAAGCACGGCGACGCGCCAGCCGGTCTTGTCCCTGCCGCTTGTCTTGCTGGCGCTCATGCTTTCGCTCCACGCCGGCCGGAGCCGACCATCGGCGCCGAAATGCTGTCCAGCGGCCAGCGCGAACGCGGCACGAAATCGAAGCCGTTCTCTTGCGACAGGCCTGCCCGCAACCGCTCGATCCCGGCCCAGGCGATCATCGCCGCATTGTCGGTGCACAGTTTGAGCGGCGGCGCGACAAAGGCGAAGCCGGCCTCGGCGCACTGCTTCTGCAGCGTCGCCTTGATCGCTCTGTTGGCGGCGACGCCACCGGCAACGACCAGCGCCGGCTTGGCCTTGTCCGGAAATTCGTCACGGAAGCGGGCAAGCGCGCGGGCCACGCGGTCGCCCAGCGCATCGGCTACTGCCGCCTGGAACGAGGCGCAGATGTCGGCGACATCCTGCTCACTCAGCGGCTGGATGGCGGTCGCCGCCTGGCGCACCGCAGTCTTGAGGCCGGAGAAGGAGAAATCGGGCTGCGCCGAGCCCTTCATCGGCCGCGGAAGGGCAAAGCGCGCCGCATCGCCCGACATTGCCGCCTTTTCGACGTTCGGGCCGCCGGGATAGGGCAGGCCGAGCATTTTGGCCGTCTTGTCGAAAGCTTCGCCGAGCGCGTCGTCGATGGTCGTCGCCCAGCGCTGGTAGTCGCCAACGCCGCGCACGGCGACGATCTGGGTGTGGCCGCCGGAAACCAGCAGCAGCAAATAGGGAAAGTCGAGCCCGTCGGTCAGCCTTGCGGTCAGTGCGTGGCCTTCGAGATGGTTGATGGCGATCAGCGGCTTGCCGGCGGCCGCTGCAATCGCCTTGGCCGTCATCAGGCCGACGATCAGCCCGCCGACCAGGCCGGGGCCAGCAGTGGCGGCAATGGCGTCGATGTCGGCCAGGGCTACGCCCGAATCCGCAAGAGCGGCCTCGACAATGCCGTCCAGCGCCTCGACATGGGCACGCGCGGCGATCTCCGGCACGACGCCGCCGAAGGCGGCGTGCTCCTCGATCTGGCTGAGCACGATGTTGGACGCAATCACCGGCACGGAATCGCCGTCCAGCGTCACCACGCTGGCGGCGGTCTCGTCGCAACTCGTCTCAATGCCCAGAACGCGGATCAATTCGTCGCTGTCTCCAGAGATTGTGTCGCCGGACTTTCCTAGTTAGTAGAGGCGGGCCTCGTTAGGGAGAGCGCCGGAAACGCAAAGCCAGCCGGGGGTTATCACGGACCGCGCGCCATGCAAACTTTGAAAATAGGAACACGCGGCAGCCCGCTGGCGCTCGCCCAGGCGCATGAGACGCAGGCGCGGCTGATGGAAGCGCATGGCATGCCGGCGGAAGCCTTCGAGGTCGTCGTCATTTCGACCAGCGGCGACCGCATCCAGGACCGGCCGCTGTCGGAAGCCGGCGGCAAGGGGCTGTTCACCAAGGAAATCGAAGAGGCGCTGCTGGCCGGCACGATCGATATCGCCGTGCATTCCTCCAAGGACATGCCGACAGTGCTGCCGGTCGGGCTGGAGCTGTCCGCCTTCCTGCCGCGCGAGGATGCGCGGGACGCCTTCATCGGCAAGGTGGTGAAGCGCATTGTTGATTTGCCGCAAGGCGCCAAGGTCGGGTCGTCTTCGCTCAGGCGCCAGGCGCTGATCCGGCGCATGCGGCCGGACCTAGACGTGGTCATGTTCCGCGGCAATGTGCAGACCAGGCTGCGCAAGCTGGAGGAAGGCGTCGCCGAAGGCACGATCCTCGCTTATGCCGGGCTGAAGCGGCTCGGGCTCGGCCATGTCGTCACCGACCTGATGCCGCTCGATGCTTTTCCGCCGGCGCCGGGACAAGGCGCAATCGGCATCGAAACCCGCATCGGCGACAGCGAGGTCGAAAAGATGCTGGTGGCCATCCATGATGTGCCGACAGGCCAGGCGCTGGCCTGTGAGCGCGCCTTCCTGGCGGCGCTCGACGGCTCCTGCCGCACGCCGATCGCCGGCTATGCGACGATCTCGGGCGGCAGGCTGGTTTTCGCCGGGCTGATCATTTCGCCCGATGGCACGCAATCGCATGAGGTCAAGGCCGAAGGCTTGGCGCTGGATGCCGCTGACATCGGCACGGACGCGGCCAGGATGGTGCGGGTCAAAGCGGGCGAAACCTTCTTCGACGGCTGGGTCTGATATGCGTGTCCTGGTGACGCGGCCGCAACCCGGGGCGTCGCGAACCATGCGGCGGCTGCAGGAATTGGGATTTGAGCCGCTCCTTCTGCCGCTGACCGAAACGGTGACACTGCCGGTTGGCGCCGATGCTGCGAGCGACAATGCCGTGGCCGTCGCTGTGACCAGCGCCAATGCCGTGCGGCATGCGCCGAAAGAACTCATTCGTGCGCTCGCCGCCTTGCCTTGCCATGCCGTCGGACGCAGGACGGCTGAAGCGGCACGTTGGGCAGGGTTCTTGTCGGTCAGCGAAGGGGCGGGCGACGCCGAGCGGCTGGCCGAGGCGATTGCTGCCGGCCTTTCCGGCAAGGCGGTCGTCTATCTCACAGGGCGCGTGCGGTTTCCGGCCTTCGAGGCGCCGCTGCGAAAGGCCGGCGTCGAGGTCCGCACCGTCGAAACCTACGACACGATTTCGCTCGATTATTCCGATGATGAAATCCGTGCACGCCTGTCCCATCAGGCGGTCGACGCGATGCTGCTCTATTCAGCCAAGGCGGCGGCAGCGTTGCAGGCCTTGACCGACCGGGCGGGGCTGCGCGATCTCTTTGAAAACATGCAGGTTTTTGCGCTCTCCGAGCGCGTGGCAGCGGCGTTTGACAATGCCGCCGGCAAAAAAATACGCATTGCGCGGGAACCGCAGGAGGAGGCGCTGCTTGAGCTGTTGCACCGCGGCGACTGAGCCCCGTGTCATCACGCCGCCCCTTTTCACCTGATGATGATGTGCTAGACCATTTTTCAAACCATCACGCGCCGTCGGGCGCCCAGACGAAGCAGGATTGCGGAGCCCAGGCATGGTCAAGACGCCGAAGATGCGACATTCGAAAAGCCACCGCGAGCCGGTGACCATCGAACTCGAACCCGGCGCTGTCTCGCGCATTGCCGATGCGGATGCCGCCAAGACGGATGTCGCGAACTCGGACGACGTCGAGGCCCCGGCAGGGTCGGTTGCGGCTGAGGATGCGGCTGCCATGGCCAATGCGCAGCCGGAGACGCCTGACGAGCCCGTTCATGCCGATCAAGCCGATCTCGAGCCGTGGGAGCACTCCGACGCCGCGGCGCAGGCCGCTCCCGAAAGCGCCGATGCGAAGGCGTCCACCCAGGCGGAGCAGCCTTACCCCACCGCTTCGGATGCGCCACCGCGCGCCAGAACCTCCGACTACAGTTTCGAGGATGCCTCGCCCAAGCCGGGTGCACCCAAGGAAACCCCAAGGACAGCCGGGAACCAGCCCATGGCCGCGCAACCGAAGCGCACGAACGGCATTGCCGCCGGCATCATCGGCGGTGTCATCGCGCTGGCTGCCGCCGGGGGGCTGCAGTTTGCCGGCGTGCTTGGCGCTCCGGGCTCAGGGGCGGGCACGGTCTCGCTCGACGGCGTCAATGGCGAGATCGCTTCGCTGAAGCGCGAAATCGCCGACCTCAGGGAAGCCAGCGGCAATGGCGCCGCAACGGCCAAGGTCGACGGGCTGTCTTCGGCGCTGGATCAGGTCAAGGCCGATGTCGCATCGCTGAAATCGGCGGTCGAAAAGGGCGGCGCCGGCGACAATGCCGGGCTTGCAGCGCTTGGCGACAAGGTCAAGCAGATAGAGACGGCGGTCGCCGCCCTTGGTCAGGCCGGTGGTGCAGCGCCCGTCGATCTCGCGCCGCTCAATGAAAGACTGGCGGGCCTCGACGCACTGGTGAAATCGGCCGGTGAGGCAGCCAAGACGCAGGAAGGCAAGATCGCCGCGCTGGAGCAGTCGGTGATGCAGCTCGCCGGCAAGGTCGATGCGCAGGCCTCGCAGCCAAAGATCGCGATGGCCATCGCCGCTTCGGCCTTGAAGGCGGCGCTTGACCGCGGCGCGCCGTTCGCCGCCGAGTTGGAGACCTTCGCGGCGATCTCGCCCGATGCACCGCAGATTGCAGCGCTGCGCCCCTACGCTGAAAAGGGCGTCCCGACCCGCACCGAGATCGCCGGCGAGGCCGACGCCGCGGCCAATGCGATGGTCGCGGCGGCGACGCCGGTCGATGAAAATGCCGGCTTCTTCCAGAACCTTTTGTCGAGCGCCGAATCGCTGGTCAAGGTCCGGCCGATCGGCGCCGTCGAAGGCGCCGGCGCGCCGGAAACCGTGGCGCGCATCGAAGTGGCGGTCAACCAGGGCGACTACGCCAAGGCGCTCAGCGAATACGCAACGCTGCCGGATGCGGTCAAGGCTGCCGGCGCCGACTTTGCCGGCAAACTGAAGGCGCGCATCGACGTCGAGACGCAGGTCGACGCGCTGATTGCAGGAGCGATGAAGGCATGAGGACGACACGATGATCCGCATTCTCATCTTTCTCGCCGCCGTCTTCGCCCTCGGTCTGGGCTTTGCCTGGCTGGCCGATCGTCCCGGCGAGATGGTCGTTACCTTCAACGGTTACCAATACCAGGTCAGCCTGATGGTGGCGGCGGTGGCGATCGTTGCCGTCGTCGCAGCGGTGATGATCGTCTGGTGGCTGATCAAGTCGCTGTGGAACAGCCCATACACGATCTCGCGCTATTTCCGCGTCCGCCGCCGCGACCGCGGCTACCAGGCGCTGTCGACCGGCATGATCGCAGCCGGCGCCGGCGACGGCGCGCTGGCCCGCAAGAAGTCCAAGGAAGCCGCCAAACTGATCCGCTCCGACCAGGAGCCGCTGATCCAGCTGCTCGAAGCGCAAGCCTCGCTGCTCGAAGGCGACCATGAGGGCGCGCGCGAAAAATTCGAGGCCATGCTCGACGACCCCGAAATGCGGCTGCTTGGCCTGCGCGGGCTCTATCTCGAAGCCGAACGGCTCGGCGACCGCAACGCGGCGCGTCACTATGCCGGCCGCGCCGCTTCCGTCGCGCCGCAACTGGCTTGGGCCGCCGAATCGACGCTGGAAGATCTGACCGGGCGCGGCGACTGGGACGGCGCGCTGAAGCTGGTGGAGGCGCAGAAGTCGACCAGGCAGATCGAACGCGACGCCGCCAATCGCCGCCGCGCCGTGCTGTTGACCGCCAAGGCGCAGGCGCTGACCGACAGCGACCCCAATGCAGCCAAGGCAGCGGCACTCGAGGCAAACAAGCTCGCGCCCGATTTCGCGCCGGCCGCGGTTGCAGCCGCCAATCTTCTGTTCAAACAGAACGATGTGCGCAAAGGCTCGAAGATCCTTGAGGCAGCCTGGAAGGCTGAGCCGCATCCCGAGATCGCCGAGCTCTACACCCACGCAAGGCCGGGAGATGCCGTGGTCGATCGTCTCAACCGGGCGAAGAAGCTGCAGGAGCTGAAGCGCAACAATGCCGAATCGTCGATGACGGTGGCGCGCGCCGCGCTCGATGCGCAGGATTTTTCCACCGCCCGCCGCGAGGCGGAAGCGGCGGTCCGGATGGATCGCCGGGAAGGCGCTTACCTGCTGCTGGCCGATATCGAGGAGGCAGAGACCGGCGACCAGGGCAAGATCAGGCAATTGCTGTCCAAGGCGGTCAGGGCGCCGCGCGATCCGGCCTGGGTCGCCGACGGCGTCGTCTCCGAACGCTGGGCGCCGGTATCGCCGGTCAGCGGCAAGCTCGACGCTTTCGCCTGGCGCGCACCGATGGAGCGGCTGGGCCAGCTCATCGACAGCCATGAAGACGAAGCCGATGTGCCGGTGCTTGCGGCACCCGCCAAGCCGACAAAGGAAGCCGAAGTGGTCGATCATCCCGCCGTTGCCAGGAGCAGCGAGGCGCCGACCGAGTCGAAGCCCGCTGTGGGCGATGAGCAGGTCACACCGGTCACTTCCGCCGCTTTCGCCGCAATACCGCCCGATGCCGAACCCGTCGAACCTGCCGAGGAACTGGCTCGGCTGCCCGACGACCCTGGCGTCGACCCCGACGACGAAGCGGAGAAGTCACCGCGCCGCTTCCGCCTGTTTTGATCCCTGAAGCATGATCCCAAAAAGTCGATAGCGGTTTTGGAAAAGATCATGCTCCAATAAAGTGAAGTGAGCACCATGTTCGAACGCGTCCTGGCCTTTCTGAAAGACCTGCCCTCCGGGGCTGGGGCTCGCGCCAATGCGGACGATCCGCGCGTTGCGGCGTCGGCTTTGCTCTATCATGTGATGAATGCCGACGGCGTGCGCCAGGATGTCGAGTGGGAGCGGTTCAAGCAGGTGCTGGCGCAGAGCTATTCGATCAGCGGCGACGAGCTCGATGCACTGGCTGCCGCCGGCGAGCGCGCCGACAATGAGGCGATCGACCTCTATGCCTTCACCAGCGTCTTGAAGCGCCATCTCGACGCCGAGGCGCGCAAGGCTTTCATCGGCCTGATGTGGGAAATCGTCTATGCCGACGGCGAACTGCATGAACTGGAGGACAACACCGTCTGGCGCGTCGCCGAGCTAATCGGCGTCGAGCGCCAGGATCGCGTCGAGGCGCGCCGCAAGGCGGCGGCCGCCGCGCCCGGCGCCAGCGGAACGTCGAGCGACGAATAGGATTCCGCCTTTCCATGCCGCCCAGACCGAGCTCGAAACCAAAAATCCTGATCGTGCTGCATCAGGAGACTTCGAGCCCCGGCCGGGTTGGCCACATGCTGCTCGAGGAAGGTTTCGACCTCGACATCCGCCGGCCGCCTCTCGGCGACAGCCTGCCGGAGACGCTGGAGGGACACGCCGGCGCCGTGGTGTTCGGCGGGCCGATGAGCGCCAATGACGAAGATGAGTTCGTCCGCCGCGAGACCAACTGGCTCAATGTTCCGCTAAAGGAGAACCGGCCCTTCCTCGGCATCTGCCTTGGCGCGCAGATGCTGGCCAATCATCTCGGCGGCAAGGTCGAGGGGCATGGCGAGGGGCTGGTCGAGATCGGCTGGTATCCGCTGAAGCCGACCGAAGCCGGCAAAAAGCTGCTGCCCTGGCCCGACATGGTTTACCAGTTTCACCGCGAAGGCTTTTCGCTGCCCAGGGATGCGACGCTGCTGGCCACGGCGGAAACCTACCCCAACCAGGCTTTTCGCTATGGCGACAATGCCTGGGGCATCCAGTTCCATGGCGAACTGACCCAGTTGATGATGCAGCGCTGGGTGGTGCGCGGCGCACACCGTTTCGAATTGCCCGGCGCGCAGCCCGGCCGCGACCATCTCGGCGGCCGGCTGATCTGGGATATGCACCTCAAGCGCTGGCTGAGCGAATTTTTGAGCCTGATCTTCGGCAAGCCTACTGAGGGATAGAGCAAAATCCAACTACTCTGAACGGCCGAGCTTGCCCAAAGACGACTTACCTCTGGGAGGCGTGTACGATGGATCCGGGACCTTAGCCCGTTCCCGCAGATTTGGATTGCGCCCCAAACACTCCGATGGATCGAAAAACTCCGTGGCGCATTTAAGCTTCGGCTAATAACGGCCCCAGGAGAGAACCAATGAAGAAGACGCTGCTCATTTTGAGCCTACTCATTCCGCTCGCGGCATGCTCCCGCACCGAACAAGGCGCTGCCGTCGGTGGTTTGGGTGGCGCAGCTGTAGGCGCAGCAGTGGCCGGCGACCCGGTAAAAGGGGCGGTTGTTGGCGGGGCGGTCGGAGCGCTGGCCGGGGCGGTCATCGGGCACGCCAGCGAAGCCGGCCAGTGCAGATATCGCGGTCGGAACGGTCGAGTTTACGTTGCTCAGTGCCCGGACGGCTACTGATCTCAAAGACGCGTGATCTCTTTCGATCACGCGTCTTTTCGGGGTAGGATAACTGAATGGCATATAACAGCAAAAGACTGCGGGCTTTCTGGTTCGCCGTTGTCAGCGCTGTCGCGATAAACGCCGAACTTTCGACCGCGGCCTTGGCCGCACCTGTAGAAGCGAAGACGATTGCCGATCACTTCTCATCGGTAAAGTCCATGTCCGGGGACTTTGTCCAGTCGGGCCCAAGAGCGGAAAGGACCAAAGGGAAATTTTTCCTCCAGCGGCCGGGCAAGATCCGGTTCAACTATGCAGGCCAATCAGGGGTCAGCGTAATTGCAGATGGAAAATCCTTGGTGGTCTATAACAAGAAGCTCAAGACATCGCGGCTTTATGCTCTCTCGAAGACGCCGCTCAAGCTGCTCCTCGACAATCAGGTCAACTTTTCCGGCAATCGCCTCAAAAGTATCAAGGACGATGGCGCCCAGGTGATCATCAGGCTGGCCGACAAGTCGGCCTTCGGCAATTCGAATATCACTATGGTGTTTGACAGGGAATCGCTCGATCTACGCAGATGGACCCTGACTGACGAGAGGGGCCTTACCTCGACAGTCACCATATCCAACGTGAAGCAGGGCGTTCGCGCTCCTGCGGGCACCTTCACTATCGACTATGCCGCAAACCGTGAATTCAACACCAAAACGAAATAGTCGGCAGCGCCACGAACTGCCCGTGTAACACTACTCGGCGGCCGTCTCCGACGGCACCTCTGCCGGTGCCGAAGGCTCGGCCTCGGCATGCGGCTTGCGCCGTGAAAACAGCGACCTTAGCGTGACGTAGAACACCGGCGTCAGGAACAGGCCGACGAAGGTGACGCCGAGCATGCCGGAGAACACCGCGGTGCCGAGCGACTGGCGCATTTCCGCGCCCGGGCCTGTCGCGATCATCAGCGGCACGACGCCGAGGATGAACGAGAAGGCGGTCATCAGGATCGGCCGCAGCCTGAGCCGGCAGGCTTCGACGGCAGCCTCGGCGGCCGACAGGCCGCGTTCCTGCGCCTGCCGCGCGAATTCGACGATGAGGATCGCGTTCTTGGCGGCAAGTCCGATCAGCACGATGAGGCCGATTTGCACGAGGATGTTGTTGTCCAGCCCTCGGAACGACACGCCGAGCAACGCCGCGAGCACGCCGAGCGGCACCACCAGCACGATGGCGAACGGCAGCACCCAGCTTTCATATTGCGCCGCCAGCGCCAGGAACACGAACAGCACCGACAGTCCGAAGATATAGACAGCGGCATTGCCGGTGTTGCGCTCCTGATAGGCGAGTTCGGTCCATTCGTAGGAGGTACCGGCCGGCAACGTCTGTGCCGTGATCGCTTCCATCTTGGCAAGCGCATCGCCGGTGGAAACACCGGGCGCGGCGTTGCCCTGCAGCGGCACGGAGACGTACATGTTGTAGCGCTGGACCAGCGCCGGGCCGGTGACGTCGCGGATCTCGATCAACGTGCCCAGCGGAACCAGCGCGCCGGTCGCCGAGCGCACCTTCAGTTTCAAGATGTCGGCGCGATCGAGGCGGAACGCCTGGTCGGCCTGCGCGCGCACCTGGTAGACGCGCCCGAAAGCGTTGAAGTCGTTGACGTAGGCGGTGCCCAGATTGATCGACAGCGTCTCGAAGATGTTGGGGATCGGCACGTTCAGGATGCGCGCCTTGTCGCGATCGATCGCCAGGAAGAATTGCGGGCTGGACGCGGAGAAGGTGGTGAACACGCCGGTCAGCCCCGCCGTCTTGTTGGCCTTGCCGGCAATTTCATAGGCAAGCGCCAGGATCTGCCGCATGTCGGCGCTGTTGCGCTCCTGGATCTGCAGCTTGAAGCCGCCGGCATTGCCGACGCCGCGGATCGGCGGCGGCGGCAGTGCGATAATGAAGGCTTCCTTGATGCTTTGCAGGCTGCCGAACAAATTGCCGATGACCTGGGTCGCGGACTGGCCGGCTTCCAGTCGCTCGTCAAACGGCTTGAACCTGGCGAAGATCACGCCCGCGTTGCTGGCATTGGTAAAGGTGGCACCGGAGAAGCCGGCGAAGGCGACCGCGTAGTCGACGCCCGGCGTTTTCTGGATGATCTGCGACGCCTGCTGGATGACGGCATCGGTCCGCGATAGCGAGGCGCCGTCCGGCAACTGGACGACGACGATCGCATACCCCTGGTCGAGCGACGGAATGAAACCGCGCGGCACCGTCTGAACCATATAGACCGTGGCGTAGATGAGGGCCGCGAAAACGGCCAGCGTGGCGGCCATCGCTATCCGCGAGCCGACCAGCACGCGCACGATGCTCGAATACCAATGGGCGACCTTGTCGAAGCCGCCATTGAAGCCGTCGGCGAGCGCCCGTCCGAACCGCGCCAGGAAAAAGCGCGGCGGCGCCGCAGCAGTGTGGTGCGGCTTGAACAGCAGCGCGGCCAAGGCCGGCGAGAGCGTCAGCGAATTGAATGCCGAGATCGCCGTCGACACCGCGATGGTGATCGCAAACTGCAGGTAGAACTGCCCGGAAATGCCGGGAATGAAGGCTGTCGGCACGAACACCGCTATCAGCACCAGCGAGATCGCGATGACCGCCGTTCCGACTTCGTCCATGGTCAGATGCGACGCCGGATTGGGCGCCAACCCCCTGGCGATATTTCGCTCGACGTTCTCGACCACGACGATCGCATCGTCGACGACGATGCCGATGGCCAGAACGAGGCCGAACAGCGTCAGCATGTTGAGGGAGAAGCCGGCGGCGTAAAGCACCGCCAGCGTGCCGATCAGCGACACCGGGATCGCCACGATCGGCACGATCGCCATGCGCCACGATTGCAGGAAGACGATGATGACGATGATGACCAGCACCATCGCCTCGAGGATCGTCTTGTAGACCTCCTGGATCGACTCGGCGACGAACTCGGTCGGATTGTAGACGATGTCGTAGCTCAATCCCTTCGGGAAGTCCTGGGAAAGCTCCTTCATCTTGTCCTGGATCTCCGCGGCTGCGGCGAGCGCATTGGTGCCTGGCCGCTGGAAGATGGCGAGCGCCACCGCCGGTTTGCCGTTGAGATAGGAGTTGGTGACGTAATCCTTGGCGCCGAGCTCGATGCGCGCCACGTCCTGCAGCTGGATCAGGCGGCCGTCTTCGGCCGATTTGACGATCACGTATCGGAAGTCGCGTGCGTCGTTGAAGCGGCCTTGCGTGGTGACCGTGTACTGGAACGCCGTGCCGGTATTGGTCGGCGGCGCGCCGATGGAGCCGCCCGACACCTGGACGTTCTGGTCGCGCAGCGCCTGCACCACATCGCCCGAGGTCATCCCCAGGGCGGACAGTTTTTCCGGATCGAGCCAGATGCGCAGCGAATATTCGCGTTCGCCGAAGATGATGAGGTCGCCGACGCCGTCCAACCTGAGCAGTATGTCGCGCACCCGCGAGCGGGCGTAGTTCGAGACGTAGAGCTGGTCGTAGGTATTGTCGGGCGACAGCATGTGCACGACCATCATCAGGTCGGGCGAGCTCTTGATGGTGGTGATGCCGAGGCGGCGGACTTCTTCGGGCAGGCGCGGCTCGGCGACCGACACGCGGTTCTGTACCAGCACCTGCGCCTGGTCGAGATCGGTGCCTAGCTTGAAGGTGATGGTCAGCGCCATCGCCCCGTCGCCGGACGAATAGGACGACATGTAAAGCATGCCCTCGACGCCGTTGATCTCCTGCTCGATCGGCGTTGCCACCGTCGCTGCGACCGTCTCGGCGTCGGCGCCCGGGTACTGGGCGCGAACGACGATGGTCGGCGGCGCGATCTCGGGATATTGCGCGATCGGCAGCTGGGTATAAGCAATCCCGCCGAGGATCAGGAGGACGATCGAAACCACCGATGCGAAGATCGGACGGTCGACGAAGAAATGGGCGAACCTCATTGCTGCAACCCGGCGGTCTCGACCTTGGGCGGCAACGTCACCATCTCGACTTTCACCTTGGTGCCGGGCCTGGCGTGCATCAGCCCGTTGACGATGATCGTCTCGTCGCCGGTCAGGCCCGCGCGGATCACCCGGTAGCCGTCGAGAAGCGGGCCGGTGCGCACGGGCTTCGCCGACACCATCCCGGCCTCATCCACCAGGTACACGATGCGGCGATCCTGATCGGCGCCGACCGCCTCGTCGGGCACCAGGACGCCGCTATGCGGCAGCGACCCCGGCACGTTGATGCGCCCGAACATGCCTGGCTGGAGAACGCCGTCGGCGTTGGCAAACCTTGCACGCACCCGCATGGTGCCGGTCGCGTTGTCGATCCGGTTCTCGGCAAAATCGAGCTTGCCCTTGAATACCGCCTCCGCGCGGTCAGCGACGCGAACCACCACCTCGAGCCCGCCGGCGCCTTCCTGCATGCTGCCGCCGCGCTCCTTCGCGTCGCGGGCGTAGCTGAAATACAGGCGCTCATCGACGTCGAAATAGAAGTCGATCGGATCGCGCGTGACGATGGTCGTCAGCAAGGTGGAATCCGGCTGCACGAGGTTGCCGACCGACACCAGCCGGCGGTCGATGCGGCCGGACAAGGGCGCCTTGATCTCGGTGAACTCCAGATTCAGGTTGGCCGTCGTCAGCGCAGCCGTCGCGCCTTGCATCTGCGCCTGCGCCGAAAGGTATTCCCGCCGACGGTCGTCGACCGTCGCGGCCGAGATATTGCCGGTCTTGGCGAGTTCATCGGCGCGATCCAGCTGCATCTTGGAGAATTCGAGCAGGGACTTGGCGACGTCTACTTGCGACTTGGCGGCATCGTAGGCCGCCTGGTACGGACGCTGGTCGATGGTGAAGAGCAGGTCGCCCTTGTTGACCAGTGCGCCGTCCTGGAAGCTGATCTTGTCCAGATAGCCGCTGACGCGCGAACGGATGGCAACCTCGTCGACGGCTTCGAAGCGCCCGACGAACTCATCGTCTTCGACGATTTCACGCACCACCGGCTTGGCCGCCGTCACCACCGGCAGTTGCTGGTCCTGCGCAAACGCGTTGCTGCTGAAAGCCATGCCGAGCAGGAATGCCACTGGGACGGCGGAGCGGGCCAGCCAGCCGACCGATCGGCTGGGTCGCCCGCTTGCGTCGCGATGCGATTGCCGATTCCCTGAAGTGTCCATTTGCGTCCCCGCTAGCTGGACCCGGAGGTCGGGTGGTTCTCTTCTATATTTAAGGTTTCTCGTCGAGACCAGAGCACTGCAGTATTGTGCATGGCAACATAATCATTTTCCATATGGACTGAAATGTCCACCCTGTGGCTGCCCCGCCATCTGGCTAGTTCGCCCAGAACCGGCCCATCCGCTTCCGGCCCATCTAAGCCGTCATCGGCGCAAGCTGATTTGGACCGAGCGCCGGATCCTGCGGCTTACTCGATCAGTTGCGGCTGTTGAGATGCCGCACCCTTCGCAGTTGCGGAAACAGCACCGCCCACAGTCCGGCGACGGCAATCGCACCGACGCCGCCGATCACCACCGCCGGCACGGTGCCGATCAGCGCCGCCATGGTGCCGGCGCGGAACTCGCCGACTTCGTTGGAGGCGCCGACGAAGACCTGGTTGACGGCGTTGACGCGGCCGCGCACCTCGTCGGGTGTCCACAGCTGGATCAGCGTCTCCCTGATATAGACGCTGAACATGTCGGTGGCGCCGAGGCCGGCAAGGGCCAGGATCGACAGCCAGGTGATGGTCGAGACGCCGAACAGCACGGTGAAGGCGCCGAACCCGGCGACGAAGCCGAGCATGATCTTGCCGGCACTGTCGCGCAGCGGATGCCCGGCAAGCCAGACCGCGACACAGATGGCGCCGATGCCGGGCGCCGAGCGCAGCAGGCCGAGGCCCCACGGGCCGAGTTCCAGAATATCGCGGGCATAGACCGGCAGCAGCGCCGAGGCACCGGACAGAAGCACGGCGAAGAGGTCGAGCGAGATGGCGCCCAAGACGATCTTCTCGCTCCAGATGTATCGGAAGCCGGCAAACAGCGTCTCCATCGTCGGCTTGTCGGTGGCGCTCTGCTGGGCCGGTTTCGGAATGGTGAAGATCAGCAGACCGGCCACCAGCATCAGCACGGAGGCAACGGCGTAAGCGGCTTCGGCCGAGACGCCATAGAGCAGGCCGCCGGCGACCGGGCCGACAATGGTCGCCGTTTGCCAGGCGGACGAGTTCCAGGCGATCGCATTGCCGAAATCTTCCGGCGGAACAAGGTTGGCGAACAGCGACGACGAGGCCGGCCCATAAAAAGCGCGCGCCAGGCCGAACATAGCCAGCACGATGAAGATCGGCAGCGGGCTGACGAGACCGCGCAGCGTGAAGTACAACAGGACAAGCGCACAACCTGCCTCGACTACCGTCGCCAGCGCCATGATCAGGCGGCGGCCGAAACGGTCGGCGACAACGCCGGTGACCAGCACCAGCAGCAGCGACGGCAGGAACTGGACGATGCCGACAATGCCGAGATCGAAGGGATCGCGCGTCAGATCATAGATCTGCCAGCCGACGGCGACGGACACGATCATGGTGGCGAAGGTGGTCAGGAAACGCGCCGCCCAATAGCTCAGGAAGGAGCGATGGCGGAAGGCGGCGTAACGCCGGTCAGGCGGTGTATGGGAATGGGATGTCATGGATACAGGCCCCGTTGCTTGCATTGGCCGGCGGGGCACTTCCCGGAAATGGGCGCTGTTCCGGCCAATGAAACTTATCAAAGTTCGGGGCGCGTATGCGTGAAAATCGGGCCTGGATCAAGCGGTTTTCCAGCCGCTCGCCCGATTGCACGCGGACGTTACTGCCTCAGCGCGGCGGTGATGGCGTCGAGGCCGCCCTGTAATTCCGCCTCTTTCGGCCAGCCGAAACCGACGCGGAAGAAGCGCTTGGGCATATCAAACCAGTGGCCGGGACCGACATAGGTGCCGTGGCTTTCCAGCAGATTGACGTAGAAACGGTCGAGGTCGAAGTCTGGACTGACAACGAGCCTTGGAAATCCAACGACGCCGCCTTGTGGCCGCACCCAGTCGACCAGCGGCTCGCGGTCAATCCAGGCTTGCACGATGTCGCGGCGTTTCGCCATCTCGGGCAGCAGCGCGGCCAAGAAAGCGTCGCGGCGCTCCAGCATGCCGCGCGCAATTCCTTCGTCGATCACGCTGCCGCAAATGCCGATCTGCTCCTTGGCGGCGAGGAAGCGCTCCTGCAGTTCAGCATCGCTGGTGATCAGCCAGCCAATGCGGATGCCGGGAATGCCGAAGGCTTTCGACAGCGACGAGACACTGATCGCCTTGGGGCTGAGAGAAGCCGCCGCCGGCAGGCGCTGTCCATAGGAGAGGTCGCGATAGGTCTCGTCGACCAGCAGATGGCAGCCGCTCGCTTCGGCCAGCGCAATCAGCGCGTCGAGATCGGCCCGGCCCATCATCGTGCCGGTCGGGTTGTGCGGGCAGGTGACGCTGATCAGCTTGGTGTTCGGTTGCATGCTGGCGGCGACGCGGCCGAAATCGATGGCAAAGCCTGCGTCGAAATCGAGATCGACATAGGAGATGGCGCAGCCGATCGCCTTGGGGGTCTCGATGTTGGTGGCGTAGTTCGGCCGGACGACGACAAGATGGTCGCGCTCCGACAGAAGCGAGGTCGAAATGATGAAGAGCGCGCCCGCCGCACCGGCGGTCACCAGAACATCGTCAGCGGAGATGCCTTTGTCTTGCGCCGCGATCAGCGCCCGCAACTCCTTGTCGCCGCGATGCTCGCCGTAGAACAGCGTGAGATCCGGCAGCGACAGGCCGACGTCGGAGAGTTTCTGATCGGCGATCGAGCTTTCGGAGAGATTGAACCGAATGCGATCGTAGCCGTATTCCTCCGGCGCCTCTTTCTCGATCACCATTCTGGCGTAGTTCATCGCTGCTCCCCCAAAGCAATCTCTGTGGTGTATCCAAGCCACAAAAGCACGAAGCCTGCCAAGGCTCATTCGCCGGCAGGCTTCTGTTCCAGTCGTCCAAACGATTGGCTCAGGGCCGAGGCGCTGATCCCACTCAGGCCGGAACTTTGGCCTTCCGACCCTTGGCTTTCGCCGGCGCGGCCACTGCAGCCTTGCGGCCGAGGCCGATCGACTTGGCCAGCTCGGAGCGCGACGCCGCGTAGTTGGGGGCAACCATCGGATAGTCGGCCGGCAGGCCCCATTTGGTACGATAGGCTTCCGGCGTCAGGTTGAAATGGACGCCGAGATGGCGCTTCAGCGATTTGAATTTTTTGCCGTCCTCGAGGCAGATGATGTAATCCGGCGTCACCGACCGCTTGGGATTGACGGCCGGGATCTGCGGCGCCGCCACTGGGGCCGGCGGCTGGCTGAGCCCGCCGATCGACGCCGCAACGCTGGCGATGAGATCGCTCAGGCCGGCAACGGGCAAGCGGTTCTTCTCGACGTAAGCGGACACGATATGGGCGGTAAGCTCGAGCAGGTCGATGTCCTTGTCAGAGTCGTTGCTGTCGTCGGCCAATTTATCTCTCCGTCGCTAGGGGGGTGGCGGAAACTCCCAGAGTGGTCCCAGCGGAGCCGGAAATCCGCTCTAGTCATTTGTCTTGCCGCATATGTGCGGTTGCGCCAGATGATTCCATCCGGTGCCACCGATCTAATCGCCAAATCTGCGTAACGCAATGACTTCGTATCGCGCCACACGTCATTTTGAACAACTATACTGAATTTTAATACTATCAGACGATCAGCGCCTTGTCGCGCCATAGTCGAAAACCGCCCTCGAAAGCGCGCGTATTGTCGCCGCGCCTGGATGTGGCGGGCAATTCATCCAGTCTGTCGACATTGCCGCCGCCGATGACGACATAATCCGGCTGCAGCGCCGCACGCAGCCGCTCGACGACGTCGACAACGTATTTGCGCCATTTTTTCTTGCCGTATTTCTCCAGGCCGCGCTCACCGACATAATCTTCGAAACTGCCGCCCTTGCGGTACGGCAGATGCGCCAGTTCCATTGGCTGGCCGACATTGTTGAGGATCATCGCCGCGCCCAGGCCGGTGCCGAGGCCGAGGAACAGCATGCGCCCGCCATCGTAGCTGCCGATCGCCTGCAGCAGCGCGTCGTTGACGACCTTGACCGGCTTGCCGAAGGCGGCGGCAAAATCGTAGCCGTCCCAGCCCTTGCCGAGATTGGCGGGATCGAGCGAAGGCCTGTTGTGCCTGACCGGGCCGGGATAGCCCATCGAGATCAGGTCATAGGCCAGCCCTTCGGCCAGCGTCTTCACCGTGGCGACCATCTGCTGCGGCGTCAGGTCCGGTCCGGAATCGGCGCGGCGCATCTCGCCGCCTGCGCTGGTGAGGATTTTCACATGCGAGCCGCCGACATCGATCGTCAGCACGATCGGTTCGGCCTTGGCCTTCGCGGGCCTGGCTGCCTTGGCCATGTCGTTTCCTCCGCTCACTTGGCGCATTCCCGCGTTTCAGGGAAACGGGGGAATGCTCCAACTCTTTGTTTTTACCCAATTTCGGACGGAAAGACCGCTCGCACTTTTCCTGGAATTGCTCAACTCGGATTGATCCAGCCGTTGGGCGGCCCGAAGCTGACCATGGCGTCGGCCGGCCCCCAGGTCTTCGGCTCATAGATATGCGGCGGCGTGGTGTCGCCGAGCACCGGGCCGACAATGCGCCAGGCAAGCTCGCTGGCATCCTGGCGGGTGAACAATTGGCCATTGCCGTTCATGGCATCGCCGATCAGCCGCTCATAGGGCGGCATGTCGCCCTTCGAATCGTCGAGCGCGGTGAGCTCGACCTGCTCGCCGACCATGTCGTCGCCGGGCGCCTTGCGCTGCGCGCCGATCGAGATCGCCACCTGCGGGTCGATGCGGAAGCGCACGTAATTGGCGTCGCTGGGCTTGATCGGATCGAAGACGTCGAGCGGCGGCCGCTTCAGCCGCACGATCACTTCGGTCACATGCACCGGCATGTTCTTGCCGGTGCGGATGAAGAAGGGCACGTCCTGCCAGCGCCAGGTGTCGACCATGAAGCGCACCGCGGCAAAGGTTTCGACCGGCGAGTTCGGCTTCACGCCGGGTTCAGCGAGGTAGCCGGTGAACTGGCCGCGCACGACGTCGTCCTTGGTCAGCGTGCGGATGGCGCGCAGCACCTGCACCTTCTCGTCGATCAGATCGTCGGCCGAGCGGCCGACCGGCGGTTCCATGGCGAGCAGCAAAAGGATGTTGAGCAGATGGTTCTCGATCACATCGCGGATAGCGCCGACATCGTCATAGAATTTGCCACGGCCTTCGACGCCGAAGTCCTCGGCCATGGTGATCTGTACGCTTTCGACGAAGTTGCGGTTCCAGATCGGCTCGAGAAAGGAATTGGCAAAGCGGAAATAGAGCAGGTTCTGGATCGCCTCCTTGCCGAGATAGTGGTCGATGCGGAAGATCGACTGCTCTTCGAACACCAGATGCAGCACGCGGTTCAGCCAGCGCGCTGATTGGAGATCGTGGCCGAACGGCTTTTCCACCATCAGCCGCGCGCCATGCGCGGTACCGGATTGCTCCAGCCCCTGGACAACGGTCTCGAACATGGTCGGCGGCACCGCCATATAGTGCAGCGGCCGCTGCGCCGAGCCGAGCGCCGTCTTCAGCTTCTCGAAGGTCGCGCCGTCGCGGTAGTCGCCGCTGACATAGCGCAGCAGACTGGCGAATTTGGCGAAGATCTTTTCGTCGATCTTGCCGACAGCGTTGACGATGCCGTCGCGGGCCCGCGCCTGCAATTGGTTGATGTCCCAGGCATCGAAGGCGACGCCGATCACCGGCTCGGTCAGCGTCCCCTTGGCTACCATCTGGTAGAGGGCCGGAAATATCTTCTTGTGGGCAAGGTCGCCGGTTGCTCCGAAGAGCACCAGCGTGTCGGACCGTTCCGGGTTCATCTTGCGCGTCTCCCCTGCGGCCTTCACTTGCCGGCCTTCGGCTTTTCGACATGGCCGCCAAAGGCATAGCGCATGGCCGACAGCAGCTTGTCGGCGAATTCGGATTCGCCCTGCGAGGAGAAGCGGTCGAACAAAGCCGAGGACAGAACCGGCGCCGGCACCCCGGTGTCGATCGCCGCCTTCAGCGTCCAGCGTCCTTCGCCGGAATCGGAGACGCGGCCGCCGAACTGGGTCAATGCCGGGTCGCTCTTCAGTGCGCCGGCGGTGAGGTCGAGCAGCCACGAGCCGATCACACTGCCATGGCGCCAGACCTCGGCCACTTGCGGCAGGTCGATGTCGAACTGATAGTATTGCGGGTTTTCCAAAGGGCTGGTCTCGGCGTCCGCCGTGCGCTGTCTTTTGCCGGCATTGGCCGATTTCAGGATGTTCATGCCTTCGGCGTAGGCGGCCATGACGCCATATTCGATGCCGTTGTGGATCATCTTGACGAAATGACCGGCGCCGCTCGGTCCGCAATGCAGGTAGCCAAAGGGTGCGGTTCCGCCCGCCTTGTCGGGCGTGGCGCCGGCATCGGCGCCGGGCGCCAGCGTGGCGAAGATCGGATCGAGGTGTTTAACCGCCGTATCGGGGCCGCCGATCATCAGGCAATAGCCGCGCTCCAAGCCCCAGACGCCGCCGCTGGTCCCGACATCGACATAGTGCAGGCCCTTGGCCGCAAGCTCGGCCGCCTGGTCGACAGCGTCGTGATAATAGGAATTGCCGCCGTCGATAATGATGTCGCCGGGCTCCATCAGCGCCGCCACCTGGTCGGCGATCTTGCCGGTGATCGCCGCCGGCAGCATCAGCCAGGCGCTGCGCGGCTTGGAAAGCTTGCCGACGAACTCCTCCATCGATGCGGCGCCGATGGCGCCATCGGCAACCAGGGCGGCAACGCTTGCCGGGTTGATGTCGTAGACGACGCATTCATGGCCGTCGCGCATCAGGCGGCGCACCATGTTGGCGCCCATCCTGCCCAGTCCCATCATTCCGATCTGCATGGTCTTGTCCTAGTCGCTTGAGGAAAGAAATTGCTGGCGAGTTAGTTCTCAATGCCGACGGTGAAGTCGACATTCTCCCAACGGTCGCCGTCGGGCCAGAAAAAAGTGAAGACGATCGTATTACCTCGCGGAATATCGGTCACCGGCAGATCCGCCATATGGACGCCAAAGACATTCACGGACGTGTTGATTTCATGGCTGGTCTGCCACTGGTCGCCGCTCCAGCGGATCAGTGCCGGCTGCAGCAGTTCAACCCGCAGCGTCTTGCCGGCTTCCATGGTGCGCAGCCTGTTGTTGAAGCGCCATATCCTCAGCGGCGAGCCGGTCTTGTCCCTGACATAGCGCTTGACGCCTTGCGGCGGCATGTCGAAGACGGCGCCGTCGCGGAGCGAGCGCAACAGCTTGATGTGTTCCGAATGCGCCCAGACCAGCGGCATGGCGCTGCCCGACGGCCTGCCCAGCCACAATTCGCGCTCCGGTATGTCGGCGCCGTCCCAGACCTGTTCCGGCAGCAGACCGCCCACACCAGCCGAAGCCTCGAATGTCCTGAGCAGGCTTGCCGCCTTGTCCTTGTTACCGGCGGCCAGCTCGTAGTGGGCGCGTTCGCCGGCCAGCAACGGCCAGGGTCGGCCCTGGCCGTTGCCGTCGAAGGGGGCGCCGTCGGCGTGTTCGCCATAACCGTCGCTGGTGTAGCGGTACCATAGAGGCCCTTGCGGCAGGTCGCAGCGCAGTTGCGCGTCGATGATCTTGACCGTGCCGACGATGCGCGGATCGTCCGCGGCCCTGAGGCCGAAGCGGACCAGCGCCAGCGCGTCCGGGCTGACAATCGCTTCGGCCGGCTTGTCGGTATCGCCCGGCGGACGGTTCTTGATCGGTACGAAGCCGTCCTTCGGCGATGCGGCGCCTGAAGCGTCGGCCGGCGCGATGCGGATGTAGTACCCGTCGACGCCAGCCTCGTGGCACTCCGGTGTGCCGCTGACATAGGTCCAGCGCTCGATCTGGTCGTTCCAGCAATCTGCGACCTCGCGCAAATAGTTAGCCGGCTCCGGTTTTCCGTCAACGTCGAACAGATCGGCGGCGCCAAGCAGTGCCGATATTTCGACGGCGAGCGTGAATGGGCTGTAGCCGGCATCCTCCTCCCAGCGGTCCTGCCCGGTGACGGGGCCGTTGCGCACGACATAGGATGCTGCTTTCTCGACCATCGGCATGAAGGCGGCGAGCTTTGCGCGCGGCAGGTGGCCGGCGCGGTGCAGCGCATCGGCAAGCAGCAGCGGGAAGGCGCATTCGTCCATCTGGATGCCCGGCCAATAGAGCGAGCCGTCGAGCCACACATTTTGTGGCCAGTGGCCGTCCGGCCGCTGGATGGAACGGAGATAGGCGAGGATCTCAAGCGCCTGCGCCGGATCGCCGGCGGCGAGGAAGCCGCCCGCGGTTTCCACAAGGTCGCGCGGCCAGACCAGATGATAGCCGCCAAGGTCGTCGTCGCCCTTGCTCGCTCCCCACGGGATCGACAGGCTGGCAACGGCCGCGCCGGGCCTCGCCAGCGACAGGTGCGTCGCCAGCACCGCTGTGCTGACGCGGTAGGTGTTGAGGCCGGATGCATCATGGTGGTCGAGCGGCGTCAGGCCTGCCTGCCATTTCCGCCATTTCGCGACATAGGCCTTTGCCGCCGGCTCAAAACCGCGTTTCAGGCTGGCGGCGGCGTTTTCGGCCGCTTCATCCGGCGTTGCCCCAAACCCAAGCGCAAGCAAGGCTTTGCTGTTGGCTAAGGAAAAGCCGATCTCACCGGTCAGCGCGACATTGCCGTCCTCCGCGCTTTGGCAGGCAGGATCGAGCCGGCCGGCGCGGCTGAGTTGCTGCCAGCCGTCGGAAAAGCCTGCATAGCCGGCCGAGCAGTCGCCCCAAGGCAACGACGAGGCAAGCGCCAGGCAGGCGCCGCGCCCGGACGCAAACAGCATCGGCTTGCCCTTGTGCTCGCCGATCCAAGCGGTGTTGCCCATGCCGGCATTGACCAGATGCGGCGCCAGCAGGGCGTAGACGCGGTAGTCCGTGGCCACGCCCTCGAGTGCCGTGAAGCTGGTTTCCTGCAGCAGGGCCGGGCGCGCCGGATCCGCCAGGATGCGCTTTTCGATCCGGTAACGCGCCGTCGCGTTGACCAGCCGGTAGGCGGGCACGCCTTCCTCGAACGGCTCGATGGCATGCGTAGCGTCACGCTTCTCCTCGGAAAACCAGCCGCCGAGGCCGGTGACCAGCAGTCCCATGTCGCGCGTGCAGGCGCTGTCGAGGCCGGGATAGTAGACCTCGTTGACGATGCCATGGCTGAGCGTGAACCAGACGCGGCTCGCCGGCGAAAGCGCGGCACCTACGCCGCTCTTGGCGCTTGACGTCCAGCGCGCCGGAATTCCGGGGGCGCCCATTCTTTTGGGTGCACTGGGGGGAAGGGTCGGCGGCATCGCTGCCATGCATGGTCTCCTGGACCCTTCCCTAGACCAGCACGCGAAGGCTTTTCAACCGCCGCACCTGAAGTTGATCGTCCAAGCGTGATCGATCGCAGTTGACAAGCGGGCGTATCTGAATTTGTCTGACAATAGATAAAAAACAGGCAGACAACGCCAAAACCATCTGCAACAGTCGGCGGGGCCGACAATCTATGGGAGGATTATGACATGAAGACACTGCTCGTCCTGAGCGCTCTGGCGGCGATGCTCGCCTCGGGCACGGCGCTTGCCGACACCAGCGGCAAGAAGATCGCCTTCTCCAACAATTACGCCGGCAATTCGTGGCGCCAGGCGATGCTCGACAGCTACGGCATCGTCACCAAGAAGGCGGTGGAGGATAAGATCGTCGGCGCCGCCGACATCTTCACCACCGCCGACAAGGAAGTGCCGACCCAGGCTGCCCAGGTGCAGAACCTGATCCTGCAGGGTTATGACGCCATCGTCATCAACGCCGCATCGCCGGATGCGCTGAACGGCGCCATCAAGCAGGCCTGCGATGCCGGCATCGTCGTCGTCTCCTTCGACGGGACCGTCACCGAACCTTGCGCCTACCGCGTCGTCGTCGACTTCAAGGACATGGGCAAGCAGGAAGTCGAGCAGATGGCCAAATTCCAGCCCAAGGGCGGCAATCTCCTGGAAATCCGCGGCCTTGCCGGCACCTCGATCGACGATGCCATCCATGCCGGCATCCTCGAAGGCGTCGCCGCCCATCCCGAGTTCAAGATCGTCGGTTCGGTGACCGGCGACTGGGACCAGACGACGGCGCAGAAGGCAGTCGCGACGATCCTGCCTTCGCTGCCCGACATCGTCGGCATCGTCGACCAGGGCGGTGACGGTTATGGCGCGGCACAAGCCTTTGCCGCCGCAGGCAAGCCGCGTCCGACCATCATCATGGGCAACCGCCAGGACGAGCTGAAATGGTGGAAGGAGCAGAAGGACAAGGACGGCTACCAGACCTGGTCGGCCTCGATAGCGCCCGGCGTGTCGTCGCTGGCCTTCTGGGTGGCGCAGCAGGTGCTCGACGGCCGCACGGACATTCCGCATGACCTTTTGGTGCCGTATCTCGCCTTTACCCAGGACAATTTCGAGACCGAGCTGCCGAAAATCAAGGAGGGCGGCGTCGCCACCCACGAATACAGCCAGGAAGACGCAATCGCGGCGATCAAAGCCAATATCAAGTGATGCATTGCATTCATTGCCAGCGGCATGACCGACCGGATATCGTTGAGCATGCCTGAGGCCAATACGGACATCATCAGACTGGGCGGCGCCGAAAAACATTTCGGCGCCGCCCATTTGGACATCATCAGGCTGAACGGCGCCGAAAAACATTTCGGCGCCGTTCGGGCGCTTAACGGCGTCGACTTCCATGTTGTATCAGGCGAATGCGTCGGGCTGGTCGGCCACAACGGAGCCGGCAAATCGACGCTGATGCACATGGTGGCCGGTACGCTGCAGCCCGATGGCGGTGAGATCGCGGTGCGTAGCAATGCCGAAACCGACTACTCGGTGGCGCGCGCGCTGAAACTCGGCATACGCTGCGTGTTCCAGGAACTGTCGCTCTGCCCTAACCTCAGTATCGCGGAGAATACGCGCATCAACCATCCGGCGCTCACCGGCTTCGGCTGGCGACGCAAGGCGGCTGCTCTCATTGCCGCCAAGCTGGACGAAATCTTTCCGGATCACGGCATCTCGGCGGACGACATTGCCGGCGATCTCTCCATCGGCCGGCGGCAGATGGTCGAGGTGGCGCGCGCCTTCACGGTGACGCGCGATCCGCTCGACCTGGTCATTCTCGACGAGCCGACCTCTTCGCTGGACGCGCATACTGCGGGCCAGCTGCTTGCCTTCGTGCGCCGTTTCGTAGCCACCGGGGGCAGCTGCATCCTGATCTCGCATGTGCTGGGCGAGGTGCTGCAAAATGCCGACCGCATCGTGGTGATGCGCGACGGCAAGGTGGTCGCCACGGACGTTGCAAAAGCGTTCGACCGCGACCGGCTGGTGGCCACCATGGGTGGCGCGGAAGCGCGCGAGAAGATCGCGGCGGAGATCGCCGCCAGGCCGGCGGGTGGCCCGGTCAGGGTGCGGGCGCGGCCCGAGCGGCAGCAGGACGGCAAGGAGCTTGTCGCCCGCGCCGGCGAGATCATCGGGCTTGCCGGGCTTGCCGGCCATGGCCAGACCGACCTGTTGCTGGCGATCTTTGCCGCCGCGACGCGTAGAAGGCTTGATATCGAGGTGACCGCCCCGGTGGCGCTGGTGGCCGGAGACCGCCAATCGGAAGGCATCTTTCCGCAATGGTCGATCTCGGAAAACATCGGCATCCGCTCGCTGGCGCGGCTGCGCAAAGGGCTGCTGATCTCGCCGCAGCGCGAGGCCGAGCTTGCTGAGTTTTGGAAGCAGAAGATCGGCATCCGCACGCCTGACATGACCAACAACATCTTCTCGCTGTCCGGCGGCAACCAGCAGAAGGCGCTGTTTGCCCGCGCACTGGGTTCCGATGCGCAGATCGTGCTGATGGACGATCCGATGCGCGGCGTGGACATCGGCACCAAGCTTGAGGTCTACGATCTCGTGCGCGAGGAGGCGGCCAAGGGCCGGACCTTCCTCTGGTACACCACCGAGACCGAAGAGCTCGACAATTGCGACCACATCCATGTCTTCAAGAACGGCCGCATCGTCGCCAATCTCACGCGCGACGAGCTGACCGAGGAAAAGATCATCCAGTCCTCATTCGGCGACGCGGCCTGAGATGACGGCAATCGCTCCCGGCCCGACGACCTCGCCGCGCAGCAGTGCCGCCCGCGCGCGCCTGTTGCGCAGCCTGTTGCCGGCGCTGTCGCTGGCGCTGGTGGTTATCGCCATCGCCTGGCTCAACCCACGCGCCATCAGCTATTTCGGCTTCAGCCTGATGTTGAACCTGGCTATCCCGATCGCGCTGGCGACGATCGCCCAGATGTTCGTCATCGCCGGCAATGAGCTCGATCTGTCGATCGGCACTTTTGTCGGCTTTGTCGGCTGCGTCACCGCGACCTGGCTGAAGGACGCGCCGCTGCTCGGCGTGGTCATCCTGCTCGGCGCCATCGGGGTCTATGCACTGCTGGGCGCATTGATCCATCTGCGCAATCTGCCGTCGATCGTGGTAACGCTGGGCATGAGCTTCGTCTGGCAGGGGCTTGCCATTCTGGTGCTGCCCAAGCCCGGTGGCAAGGCGCCGGACTGGCTCTTGTCGCTGATGGCCTTCAAGCCGCCCTTCATTCCGTTCCCTATCATCGCCGCGCTGGCGATCGCAGCGGTGGTGCATTTTGGGCTGATGCGCACCTCCTGTGGCGTCATCCTGCGGGGATCCGGCGGCAATCCGGCGGCGCTCAGGCGCGCTGGCTGGTCGCTGCTTCGAACCAAGATCGTGCTGTTTGCGCTGACCGGCCTATTCGGCGTTCTGTCCGGCATGGCGCTGATCGGCATCACCACCTCGGCCGACGCCAATATCGGCAATGGCTACACGCTGCTGGCGATCGCCGGCGTCATTCTCGGCGGCGGCGAGTTCGTCGGCGGCCGGGTGTCGCCGATCGGCGCCGTGCTCGGCGCGCTGACACTGGCGCTGGCGGCATCGCCTCTGCTCACCTTCATGCACATTCCGCCGGACTGGCAGGTCGCGGCCAACGGCGCCATCCTGATCATCGTGCTGGCAGCCCGCGTCCTGATCAGCCGCAGGGAGAGGTAGCGATGACGCTGGTTAAATCGCTTGTCGCCAAACCCTGGATCTGGTCGTTCATCGGCGCGATGTTCGTCTGGCTGGCGACCATCGCTTTCACCGGCGGCTATGGCGGCGGCGGCATGATCACGGCGGCACTTTCGCTTGCCGTGTTCACCGTGATCGTCGGCGTCGGCCAAATGTTCGTCATCACGCTCGGGCCAGGCAATGTCGACCTGTCGCTGCCGGCCAATATCGGGCTCGCCAGTGCCGTCGCCATGAAGGTCATGGGCGGCAGCGATTCCATGATCGTGGTCGGGCTGCTCGCCGCGCTCGCCTGCGGCGCCGCCATCGGTGCCGTCAACTATCTCCTGATCTGGGCGCTGAGGATCCCGCCGATCATCGCCACTCTGTCGGCCAGCTTCATCATCCAGTCGATCGACATCAGCTATGGGCGTGGCCTGCAGATCAAGCCGCCGCCCGGCTTTGCCGATTTTGCGAACTGGCAAATCCTGGGCATTCCAGTGCTGGCGATCCTTACCGTATTGTTCAGCATCGGTGCGGCCATCGCCTTGCAGCGCATGATCTATGGCCGCTCGGTGCTGGCGATCGGCCAGAACATCCGCGCCGCGTGGCTTGCCGGCGTCAATGTCGGCCGCACCCGCTTCCTGACTTACACGCTGTCGGGCGCGCTCGGCGGCATGGACGGGGCGCTGCTCGCCGGCTATTTCCGCGGCGCCAATGTTGATATCGGCAACGAGTACCTGCTGGCCTCGATCGCCGTCGTCGTCATCGGCGGCACCTCGGTCGCCGGTGGCAAGGCCAATGTTCCCGGTGTCTGGGGCGCGGCGCTGTTCCTGGTGCTGCTTCTGACCATGCTCAACACGTTCGGCGTCAGCGCCGGCGTTCGGCTGTTGCTGACCGGGCTGATCATCGTCGGCGTCATCACCGTAGCCGGCGGCGAGAAAGCGCTGCGCTAAAAGGCGTGAGCCCGGCAGCAGTCCCGCCAAATTTGACCATGTGGACAAAAGTCCGCACCCGTTCCATAGTTCCGCGTCTGATTTCGGAACAGTCGGCTCGACACGGCTGTCAAACAGAGGGGCACTAGATGGAAAACCGGAAAAACAAATCGCAATCGACCGGCCTGTCGCGGCGCGACGTGCTGGAACTCGGCGCACTTGGCCTGGCCGCAGCCATGCTGCCGGGTGCAGCCCTCGCCAAGGACAAGAAGCTGAAGGTGGCGGCGATCTTCGCCACGCCGATCGAGGAGCCGTGGGACAACCAGATCCACGTCGCCCTGCAGAAGGCCGAGAAGGAACTCGGCATCGAATACAAATGGTCGGAAAAGGTGCAGACCGCCGATTTCAGCCGCGTCATGCGCGAATATGCGCAAGGCGGGTACCAGCTGGTGCTGGGCGACGCCTTCGCCGCCGAGCGTGAATCGCGCCGCACGGCAAAGCAGTTCCCGAAGACGGCATGGCTGTTCGGCTCGGGCGCCGGCCCGGCCGAGCCCAATTTCGGCGTCTTCGACAACTGGATCCACGAGCCGGCCTATCTGTCCGGCATGATCGCCGGCAAGATGTCGAAGTCGGGCACGATCGGCGCGGTGGCGGCCATGGGCATTCCGGAAGTGAACCGGCTGGTCAACGCCTTCTTTGCCGGCGCCAAGGAGGTCAATCCCAACATCAAGAAGAAGGTCGCCTTCATTGGCTCGTTCTTCGATCCGCCCAAGGCCAAGGAAGCGGCGGTCGCCCAGATCGATGCCGGCGTCGATGTCATCTATGCCGAGCGCTTCGGCGTCATCGAGGCGGCGGTGGACAAGAAGATCCTCGCCATCTCCAACATGTCCGACCAGTCGAGCCTCGGCCCCGACACGGTCATAACCGGGCCGGTCTGGGACATGTATCCGACGGTCGAGCAGGCGATCAAGCTGGTCAAGGCCGGTGTCTTCACCGCGCAGGATTATGGCGATTTCTCGCGCATGGCCAAGGGCGGGTCGTTCCTGGCGCCCTACCATAAATTCGACAAGACGCTGCCGGCGGATGTGAAGGATCTGGTCGAGAAGAAGAAGGCCGAGATCCTGGAAGGCAATTTCCGGGTGGATGTGGATGAGAACACGCCGGTTTCGGATTAGCTCGGCGTACCCTCCCCCTTGAGGGGAGGGTGGCCCGCAGGGCCGGGTGGGGTCCTCCGCGAAGTGCTCCATCCTGCTAAGTCATGGGTTGAGGCAGTTGAGGTGACCCCACCCGCCTCGCTTCGCTCGGCACCCTCCCCTCGAGGGGGAGGGGTATCCCGCAGGAGCATCCTTGTCCGCCCCTCTCATCGAAATGCGCGGCATCACCAAGAGCTTCGGCGCCGTCAAGGCGAATGAGGCTGTCGATCTAAGCGTCGCCCCAGGTGAGATCCTCGGCCTGCTGGGCGAAAACGGCGCCGGCAAGACGACGCTGATGAATGTGCTGTTCGGCGCCTATGCGCCCGATGCCGGCGAAATTCTTATCCAGGGCAAGACCGTGCGGATCACCAGTTCGGCCGATGCGCTGGCCGCCGGCATCGGCATGGTGCACCAGCATTTTCATTTGGCGCCAAGGCTGACGGTCCTGGAAAACCTTCTGATTGGCATTCCCGGCAAATCCGGCCGCATCGACCGCGCCGGCGGACTTGCCCGGTTGTCCGACATCAGCCGTCAGCATGGGCTGACGCTGGACCCCAACCTGCCTGTCTCCGCGCTGTCGGTCGGCGAGCAGCAGCGGCTCGAAATCGTCAAGGCGCTGTTTCGCGGCGCCAGGCTGTTGATCCTTGATGAGCCAACCGCGGTGTTGGCGCCGGGCGAGGTCGACGGGCTGTTTTCGGCGCTGCGCTCGATGGCGGCGCAGGGGCTCGGCATCATCTTCATCTCGCACAAATTAAACGAGGTGCGGGCGCTCACCCATCGCTGCACCGTATTGCGGCATGGCCGCGTCGCCGGCCGTGTCGACGATCCGGCGAACACGACATCGGCAGAAATGGCGCAGCTGATGTGCGGCCATGAGATAGTGCCGCCGGCAAGAGGACCTTCGACCCCAGGCGCGGCGGTGCTGACGCTCGACGGTATTTCCACCTCACGGCATTCGGGGACGCCGCTGCGCGATGTATCGCTTGCCGTTCGCGCGGGCGAAATCCTCGGCATTGCCGGGGTCTCCGGCAATGGCCAGCGGGCGCTGGCCGAGGTGATTTCCGGCACGCACGCGCCCGACGCCGGCGCGATGACGATAGCCGGCAAACCTGTTACGCGGTTCTCGCCGCGCGAGGTGCAGGCGCTCGGCCTTGGCCGCATCCCGGAAGACCGTATGACGACCGGGCTGGTCACCAATCTGCCGCTCGCCGATTCCATGGTGTTGCCGCGCATCGGCACCGAGGCGTTCAGCAGCAAAGGCCTGCTCAAGCCCGACGCTATCCGCGCTTTCGCCGAAGAACAGATCAAGGCTTATGATATCAGGTGCCCCGGGCCGATGACCCGCGCCGGCGCGCTGTCGGGCGGCAATCTGCAGAAGGCGCTGCTGGCGCGCGAACTGGCTTTCGACCCGAAGGTGCTGATCGTCTCGCAGCCGACGCGCGGCCTCGACATCGGCGCCGCCCGCTTCATCCACGAAAAATTCCTCGCCATGCGCGCCAAGGGCTGCGGCATCATCGTCATCGGCGAGGATCTCGAAGAGCTGCTGGTGCTCTGCGACCGCATCGCGGTGATGTATGAGGGCCGCATCGCCGGCACGCTGGACAGCGCCGATGCGACCATCGCGCGGCTTGGGCTGCTGATGACCGGGGCGGAGGGCAGAGCCTAGATGGACTTTCTCACTCGGTTCCTCGCAGAAACCTCAAATAATACTGCCCGCTTTTGGCTGACTTTAAGCGTCAGCGCTGCCCCTCACCTGCCTGCCGGCATCCTCTCCCCGCATAGAGACGGGGAGAGGGGCTCTCACCCATGGTTTCGCCAATCGCCACAGCTGCAAAGGGGAGCTGCCATAGGGCCCAGATCCGTGTCTATACGGGGAGAAGGTGCCGGCAGGCGGATGAGGGGCGGCGCGACCGTCTGGGCGGCGGAGGGGCATAGCTGATGTTCCGCCTCGAAGCCCGCAGTTCCACCCCCGCCTGGTTCAATCTCGCTTTGCCGCTGCTGGCCATCGGCGCAGCGCTGGTCCTGTGCAGCGGCCTCATCGCGCTGGCCGGCGCCGGCGTGCTTGAGGCCTATGGCGTGATGCTGTCGGCCTCGTTCGGCGACAGCTATGCCATCACCGAAACGCTGGTTCGCGCCGCCCCGATGATCTTCACCGGGCTGGCTGTGGCCGTCGCCTTCCGGGCCAAATTCTGGAACATCGGCGCCGAGGGCCAATTGCTGGCCGGCGCCGTGGCCAGCTGCTTCGTCGGCGCCATCCCAATGCCGGGCGCGCTGGCGATCCTGTCGATGGCGCTGGCGGGCGCTGCTGCCGGTGCCGCGGTAGCGCTGGTGCCCGCGACGCTCAGGGTCAAATTCAAGGTGGATGACGTCGTCAGCTCGCTGCTGCTCAACTCGGTCATCTACTATGCGCTGATGGCGCTGATCGAGGGGCCGTGGAAGGACTCGTTCAGCGGCTATCCGATCTCGCCGCCGATCGAGGATTCGGCGAATTTTCCGGTGCTGCTCGAAGGCACAAGGCTGCATCTGGGTGTCATCGCCGCGTTGATCGGGGCCCCGTTGATCTGGTTCCTGATCGTGCGCACCACGCTCGGCTTCCGGATCAGGGTCACCGGCGAAAGCCCGGAAGCCGCCCGCTATGGCGGCATACATGTCGAGCGGGTGCTGATCTCGACGGCGCTGCTGTCGGGCGCGCTGGCCGGGCTTGCCGGCGTCGGCGAGGTCGGCGGCGTGCATTTCCAGGTGATGAGCGACATTTCGCCGGGCTATGGCTATTCCGGCATCGTCGTTGCCATGCTGGCCAGGCTCAATCCGCTCGGCGTCGTACCGGCGGCGATCTTCCTGGCCGCCGTGATGACCGGCGCCGAAGCGATGTCGCGCGCCACCGGCGTGCCGGCGTTCCTCAGCGATGTCATCCAGGGCACGGCGCTGCTCGCCATGCTGGTGGCGCTGCTGTTCACGGCCTATCGCATCCGCCGCGTCGGTGCCGCCTTATGAGCGCGGTGTTCGAACAGATCTTTCAGGTCGGCTTCCTCGCCGCCATTATCCGCATCGCCACGCCGCTGGCATTTGCCACGCTGGGCGAGATGTTCTCCGAGCGGGCCGGCGTGCTCAATCTCGGTATCGAAGGCATCATGCTGCTCTGCGCGATGACCGGCTTCACCGCCGCCAGCCTCAGCGGCAGCCTGTGGCTCGGCGTGCTGGCCGCGGTGTTGACCGGCATGGCGATGAGCGCGCTGCATGCGCTGTTCACCGTGGCGCTCGGCCTCAGCCAGCATGTCTGCGGCATCGGCGTTACTTTGTTCTCGTCCGGCCTTGCCTATTTCCTCTACCGTCTGACCTTCGGCCAGCAATCGGTGCCGCCCAGCATCAAGGGTTTTCAGACGGTGCCGATCCCGCTGCTGTCGGATATTCCGGTTCTGGGGTCAGCGGTTTTCAACCAGTTTGCGCTGGTCTACTTGGCAATCATTGCCATCCCGCTCGCTGCTTTCGTGCTCTACCGCACGCCTTGGGGGCTGTCGGTGCGGATGGTCGGCGAGAACCCGCGCGCCGCTGATTCCGCTGGGGTCAGCGTCATCGCCACGCGCTTCCAGGCGGTCATCCTCGGCGGTGCGCTGATGGGGCTTGCGGGCGCCTTCCTCACCATGGCACAGTTCAACGCCTTCACCTTTGGTGTCGTGTCGGGCCGTGGCTGGGTGGCGATCGCGCTGGTCGTGTTCGGCCGCTGGGACCCGTGGCGCTCTGCGGGCGCGGCGCTGCTGTTCGCCTTCGTCGATGCGCTACAATTGCGCATGCAGGCGAGCGGCCTCGGGCATATTCCCTATGAGGCGTTCTTGATGCTGCCGTTCATTTTCACCATCGTCGCGATGGCCGTGATGTCACGCAACGCGGTTGCGCCGTCGGCGCTGCTGAAGCCGTTTCGACGAGAAGAACGGTAAGCGAGTAGGACTTGGCGCCCTTCCTCTCCCTCCGGGGGAAGAGGTGGCGCTGCGAAGCAGCGACGGAGCGGGGAACCACCTCGCCACTGTTGCCAACGGGTGCGCATGAATCTTCCTTGCGCCAAGGGTCGACCCCCACTCCGTCGATCTGCGCTCGACACCTCTCCCCCGATCGACGGGGGAGAGGAAGGGCGCCAAGCCTGGGATACTCACATCGCCGTAAAACCATTATCGACAAACAGATGCGTCCCGTTAACGAAGCTGGACTCATCGCTGGCGAGGTACAGCGCTGCCTTGGCCACTTCCTCCGGCTCACCGATGCGGCCCTGCTGCGCGGCCAATGCGGCGTCCGACACGTCGACGCCGAGCTTGCCGAGATCGGCGACCTCGCGCAGGCCGTGCGGCGTGCGGATGAAGCCGGGACAGACGGCGTTGCAGCGTATGTTGCGGTCGCGGAATTCGACTGCGATGGCGCGCGCGAACATGTGGCAGGCGCCCTTGGTGGTGTCGTAGAGCACCTCCATGGGTGTGGCCGCCACAGCCGAGATCGACGAGGTGCAGACGATCGAACCGCCACCGGCAGCGATCATGCCCGGCAACACGGCGCGCGTCATCAGGAACATCGAGCGGACATTGACCGCATGCAGCCAGTCCCATTCCTGCACTGTCGTCTCCAGGAACGGCTTTATCACGATGGTGCCGGCATGGTTGAACAACACCGTGGCCGGGCCGAGCCTGGCAGTCGCCGCCTTCACTGCGGCCTCGACCTGCGCCTCGTCCGAGACGTCGGCCACCCAGTGTTCGGCGATATGTCCCCGCGCGCGTATCGCCGCCGCAGTGGCTGCCGCCGCCTCGCCATTGCGGTCGATGATCGCCACCTTGGCGCCTTCGGCGGCGAACAATTCCGAGGCCGCTCCGCCCATTCCGGTCGCGCCGCCCGAGATGATTGCAATCTTGCCGGCTAGTCTTGTACCCATGTTCTGTTCCCCGTTCCCGATCGAAATGATCCGCATTTACGCCGGAATGGCGATGCTATCGCCTATGCAGACGTCGGCCAAGCTTGTCGCTCGCTTGTCTCCAACAGGGGTCTCCCAGCAATGCCAAACCAAATAATAAGGAATACTGAGAAAATCATTCTACATATCTCCAAAAAATAGCACTCGACAAAGTCTACTGATTTTATAGATTAATCCGCAAGACGGAGGTCGATATGTCCTATATCCAGAACGCCGAGACGGACCGCACCAGCCAGAGGCTGGCCGATAGCCAGGCTTTCCGCCCGGCCTATGCCGGCGCTTTCGCCTATCTCGTCTTTGCCCTTGCGTTCGTGTTCACCGGGGCAGTCGTGCTCGGCTTGATTCCCTGACCGATCAGGCCGAAAGGGTGGCGACCTAGCGCTTTCAGTGAGTGACCGGAGTTGATGAACCGAACGCGGACGCGCTTTGGCGCTGATGCTTGTTTTTACGCATGTCGTCGTCTCAAAACCGGGGGCGACATACATCCAACGTGATGGAGGAGATTGCAATGCCGATCGAGTTCACGCATGTTCCCGGTAAAACGCACGCCGCCGATGCCGGTTCGGCCGTACCGTTCTTCTATGATTTCGTCGAGACGGCGACCAAGCTGTCGCTGATCGAGGATTCCGGCTTCCAGAACATCGTCGTCGACGACCCGGCCGGGCTGTTGACCAATATGGACATCGCCGCCCAGGCGCTGGACCGCACCTCGTCGCTGGAAGTGGTGCTGACGCACTGGGCCGGCGTGATCGCGCCAGCCGTTGCGGCGCGGCAACTGGCGGCGCTCGACGCCAGGAGCGGCGGCCGGCTGGCGCTGAGGATGCTGAGCGAGCCGCTGGATGACGACGATGCCGAGACGCGTCCGGTCGGCCACACCGTGGTCTGGCAGCGCATCGACGAATATCTGGTGCTGCTGAAGCGGCTGTGGTCGAACGACCGGCCCTTCGACCATGAAGGTGCATTCTACAGCATCAAGGGTGGCTATGTGCCGCGCAAGGGGCCGCATGGCGTCGACGTGATCATCCGCATGGGTGGCCAGTCCGGCACCGCGCTCAAGGTCGCCGGCCGCCATGCCGACGTGTTTGAACTCACGGCTGGTTCGCTCGACGAGATCCGCCAGCTGATGGAACGGGCGCGCAGCGCCGCCGCCGAGCATGGCCGCGCCGGCAAGCTGCGTTTTGCGCTTCCGGTCCGGGTCCGCTCGGAGGGTGGCGCCTCTACCGTCGGCCACAAGGCGGTCGAACTTTCCGGACCACCGGCGCAGATCGCCCTGTCGCTGCTGCCCTATGCGGCGCTGGGCATCAGCGAGTTCATGATCGTCGGTGTCGACCGGCCGCGCGAGATCGCCAGCGTCGGCCGCGAGACGATCGCGCTCTTGCGCAACTCGCTGGCACGCCGGGAGGCGGAGGTGCCGCAGCCCGGCGCGTTTGCCTCGCGGGGCGGGTCGGATATTCACGCAGGGTGAATTTGCGGGTGGAATGAAAGCTATTTCGTAGCGTTCCGTCACACCCCCCTCTGCCCGGCAGGGCAGAGGGGTGCTGTCCCGCCAGCGTCTAATCACCACTCAGCACTGCCAGCGCCTCCAGCACCGCGCCAGATTCCGTCAGCGCACCAAACACCCCGTCCTCCACCGTCACCATATGCAGCGCCGCGTCATGCGCGTATTGGTCGCCGCTGGCGCAGGCGTCGGCGATGGTCAGGCACTGGAAATTGAGGTCGCAGGCCTCGCGCAGCGTCGTGTGCACGCAGACATCGGTCGTGCAGCCGGAAAAGATCAGATGGGTGATGCCGCGTGCGCGCAGCACAAGCTCCAGATCCGTATAGGTGAAGGCGCTGTTGCAGGTCTTGTCGACGATGATGTCGTGCGGCGCGACGTCGATCTCGGCGACGATCTGAAAGCCGGGGCCGGAGCGCAGCAGCACGTCGGTGCCTTCTAGACCCGCCCGCTTGCGGCGCCATCTCTCGTACGGCGTCATGTCGGCCATGTCGCCGCGATATCCCTGCCTGGTGTGAATGATGGTAAGGCCGGCCGCGCGTGCCGCTGATATCAGTCGGTTGACCGTAGGCAGGATGGCGCGCAGCGGCGCGGGGTCATAACCCTTCCTGGCGAAATAGCCGGTCGGCGAGAGGAAATCCTCCTGCAGGTCGATGACCAGCAGCGCGGTGTTTGCCGGCACCAGCCGGCCGTCATAGGGGAAATCGAACGGTATCGCCTTGATCATCGCAGCCTGCCTCAATTGCTGCTCGGCATCGTGGCCCAGCAACCCTGGGCCGTCCATCCCTCGGTGCGACGACACCAGGTAGACCGATGCCAGGACGATGTGCCGTTGAGACATCGCGCCCACAATCGTCGGCCAAAAAGCCATCTTGTTTGTTGACTACAAAGCTCATGTTTTATAGTCAAGCAGGGGCACTCGGCCGCCTGAATTGTTTCCCAGCGGCGGTGCCGCGTTTGAGAGAAGCCAGAATCCGTGGCTGGAGTTTTCGGGGTCGAGATGGGGGTGTTCCCGCATCCCGTCACCGGCCAGCCGATCGGTTACGTGCAATGACGAAGCGAGGACGAAGCGTGTCCAGAAATGGTTTGTTGGCGGCGCTGGCCGCGGTCATGCTGTCGGCCGGCAGCGCTGCTGCGCAAGAGCAGCCAAACACGCAGCCCAGGGTGACGACGGTGCCCGCTGCAGATCCCCAGTCGGCGCCAACCGTAGTCGAACAGCCCGCACCGGCTGCGCCTGTCGCGCCGGCTTCGCCAACTGCCGGGCAGGCGGCGCCGACCGCGCCCCAGCCGGCAAACCAGCCCGGTGCATCCGCGCAGGCCGAGCCTTCGGCAATATCGCTGACGCTGCCGCACGATCTGTCGCCCTGGGGCATGTTCATGGCCGCCGACATCATCGTCAAGGCGGTGATGATCGGGTTGGCCTTCGCCTCGCTCGTCACCTGGACGGTGTGGCTGGCCAAATCGCTGGAGATTCTCTTCGGCAAGCTCGGCGCCCGGCGCGCTGCGCGCGCCATCGGCAATGCCGCGACACTGCGCCAGGCCGGGCGCTCGCTTGGCAACAATGGCGGCCCCGGTGCGCTTTTGGTGCGGGCAGCCGAGGAAGAGACTGCCCTTTCGGCCGGTGCGCTCGGCCATGTTACCGGCGACGGGCTGAAGGAACGAGTGGCGTCGCGCCTGTCGCGCATCGAGGCGGCGGCGGCGCGGCGCGTGTCGCGCGGCACCGGCGTGCTGGCGACGATCGGCTCGACGGCGCCCTTCGTGGGCTTGTTCGGCACCGTCTGGGGCATCATGAACGCCTTCATCGGCATCTCGCAGGCGCAGACCACCAACCTCGCGGTCGTCGCGCCCGGCATCGCCGAGGCGCTGCTCGCCACGGCGATGGGCCTGGTCGCGGCTATTCCCGCAGTGGTCATCTACAACCTCTTTGCAAGGTCGATAGCGGGCTACCGGCAGATTCTTGCCGATGCCTCGGCCGGGGTCGAACGGCTGGTCAGCCGCGATCTCGATTTCCGCACGGTGCCGCAGGCGCCCGCGCTGGCGGCGGAGTGATGGGCCATGGCGGCTAGAATTCGCGAGGCTATCGATGGCGATCTCGAAGAAAACCACGAGATCAATGTCACCCCGTTCATCGACGTCATCCTGGTGCTGCTGATCATCTTCATGGTCGCTTCCCCCTTGGCGACAGTCGACGTCAATGTTGATCTGCCGGGTTCGACGGCGACGCCAGCACCCCGGCCGGAAACGCCGCTGTTCCTGACGCTGAAGGACGATCTGACGCTGGCGATCGGCAATGACAGCGTGCCGCGCCAGGCTTTCGCCGCGGTGCTCGACGGCAGAACCAAGGGCGACAAGCAGACCCGCATCTTCCTGCGTGCCGACAAGGCGGTCGGTTATGGCGAACTGATGGAGGTGATGAACCTGCTGCGCGGCGCCGGTTATCTGAAGATCGCGCTGGTGGGGCTGGAGACGGTGCCGGCGGACGCATCCGCGGCGCACCCGGGCGCCGCCCCGTGACGCAACTGGCCGCCGCCGCCCCCGCGGCGCCGCGCGCCGGCGTGCGCGAAATTGGCTTGTGGGCGGCTGCGGCCATTGTCATTGTCGGCGCGCATGTCGCGATCGTCTATGCCGTCCAGAGCTTCAGCCTGGCCAACATGGCCGATGGCGGCCCGCCGCCGGCTGTGGCTATCGAGCTGTCGCCGATGATGGTGGCGCCGGCGGTGCAGGAGGACTCGATGGCCGACGTGGTGACGCCCGAGCCGCCGAACCAGATCGAGGAGGCGGTTGCCGAACTCAAGCCCGTCGTGGAGCCCGAGCCCGGTCAGCCGGAGCCGGTCACCGAGAAGACGGAAGCGGTTCAACCCGCCGCTCCGATCGAGACGGCAGCGGCCGAGCAGCCCGATCAATCGCCGCCGCTGGATGAGGTGGTGCCCGACATCGTCCCGACCATAGCGCCGGATGTGGTCATTCCGCCGCCCCAGACCAAGCCGGTGGAGACCAAGCCGGCGGAGACCAAGCCGATCGAGAAGGCGAAGAAGGCTGCCGAAAAACCCAAGCCGAAAGCAAAGAAAGAGAAGAAGGAAAAGGCCGCGCCGGCGAAAGCGGTCGTGACCGCCAGTGTCGATCAAAAGGCAGCGGCGAAGGCGTCGGCGCCGAAGGCTTCGCAATCGAGTGGATCATCAGTCAGTGCAAGCAAATGGAACTCCCAGCTGATCGGATGGATCAATCGGCACAAGCGCTACCCGAGCGCGGCAAGGTCGCGGCGCGCCGTGGGTACCGCAAATGTGACCTTCGTCGTCAGCGCTTCGGGCAAGGTGACCTCCGTCCGGCTGACACGATCTTCGGGGGACGCCGATCTCGATCGCGCCGCGCTCGCCATTCTGCAGGGTGCGACGGTGCCCGCGCCACCGCCTGAGAAGGCCGGTACGGCTGTCGTGGCGCCTTTGATGTTCACGCTGCGGAACTAGAAGCAGCCGGACAAGGCCGATCCCATGACCACGTACTTTCCCGCTTGACTGACCCGCCGGACCGAATACGCTAGCGCAAAATACCGGCCTTGGTCGCCGGGCGGCAAATATGCCTCGTATGCCTCGCCCTCCGGCGCTGGCTGCGGGGCATTGTCATTTCTGAGGATCGGTTTGAAACGGCGTATCGAGATCGGCATCCTGTATTCCCGCTCGGGCAGCTACCAGTTGGTCTCCGATGCGTGCCGGATGGGCGCCACGCGCGCCATCGCCGACATCAATGCCGATCGGAGCTATGGCATCGAACTGGTTCCGGTTGAGCGCGATCCGCAAAGTAATGCCGATCGCTACGCGACTTTGTGCGAGGACATTTTCAGGACCAGCAGCGCGCGCCATGTCGTCGGTTGCGTCACCTCGTGGAGCCGCAAGGAAACCATCCCGGTGCTGGAGAAGGCCGGCGGCATGCTCTGGTATGCCTGCCCCTATGAAGGGTTCGAGGCCAACGAGCATGTCGTCTACATGCACGCCTGCCCCAACCAGCATCTGGTTCCGCTGATGGCGCATGTCGTGCCGCGTTTCGGCGCCAACGGCTTCCTGCTCGGCTCGAACTACATTTGGGGCTGGGAGATGAACCGCGTGGCGCGCGACCTGATCGCGGATGCCGGCGGCAAAGTGCTGGGCGAGCGCTATCTGCGTATCGGCGAGACCGACGTGTCGCGGTTGATCGCGGAAATCCGGGCGACGAGGCCGAGCTTCATCCTCAACAATCTGATCGGCACCTCGTCGTATGCCTTCCTGGCGGCTTACCGCGAGTTGGGCGATGAGGATGCGGCATTCAGGCCGGAAAACTGCCCCGTCATCTCCTGCAACCTCACGGAAGGCGAGTTGCCGGCGATCGGCGAGACAGGGAAAGGGCATCTGTCGGTCGGGCCCTATTTCGCGCCCCGGCCGGCTGCCTTCGCTTCGTCCTTCGAGGCCTCCGCCTATGCCTCGGTGCAGGTGATGGCCGACGTGCTGTCGCGCGACACTGATGCCGGCCCGGCGGAATTTTCCAAGGCCTTCGCCGAGCGGCGCTTCTCCACCCGGCTCGGGCCGATCGCCATCGACGCCCACTCCCAGCACGCGACGCTGCCAGTGATCATCGGCCGGATCGCCGATGGCTTCTTCGAGGTCGTCAGCCAGGAGGATGAGGTCGCGCCGGATCCCTATCTGTCGCGCTACGACCCCGCCAAGACATTCGGCCGTCCGCGTCTGAGGGTGGTGTCATGACGCGGACGCGCATCCCCAATCTCGGCGGCGCGCGGGCTTTCATCCTGCATCGCCCGCATCCGACGGTGCAGGCCATCACCAGGCAATTGTCGGCCATCGGCCTGGCTACGATCGACTGCTGGCCGGAATTGCCGCCGGAAGCTCTCGCCGCCGATTTCGTCTTCTTCGATGCCGATCTCGGTTTCGACGAGCAATTCCCGTGGGAAGCCGGTGAGGCGCCGATGCCGCTGGTGGCGCTGATCGGTTCCGAGGCGCCGGGCCGTATCGAATGGGCGCTGTCGCACAAGGCCGATGCGCAGCTGCTGAAGCCGGTCGGCAATGCCGGCGTCTACAGCGCTCTGTTGATCGCGAGACAGAGTTTCGAGGCCCGAAAACATTTAGCCGGCGAGATAGCGTCGCTGCGCCAGCGCGTCGCCGAGCGCCAGACCATTGTGCGCGCGGTGACGGCGCTGTCGAAAGGCAGCGATGACGAGCGCGCCTATGCGCAGCTGCGCTCGCTGGCGATGAGCTGGCAGATCAGCGTTGAGGATGCAGCGCGCAGGATCGTGGCAATGACGGATGAGGAAGGCGGCGATGACCAGTCCCATCGCGCCTGATCTACCGGTGCGCATGCCGGCAAAACCGCGCGCCGGTGTCTGGCGCCGGCTGGTGAAACGCCGCCTCGCGCTGCTCGGCCTGGTCATCGTCGCCATTGTCCTTGCCGGCGCTGTGCTGGCGCCCCGGCTGACCGGCTATGACCCCAACGAGCAGATGTTCGACGGCCTGACCATCGAGGGCTCGCCGCTGCCGCCCAGCGCCCAGTACTGGCTCGGCACCGACCTGCTCGGACGTGACCTCTTGACCCGCATGCTCTACGGCGCCCGCACCTCGCTCATCATCGGCATCGTCGCCAATGGCGTGGCGCTTTTGATCGGCACTTTGGTGGGCGTCACCGCAGGCTATTTCCGCGGCTGGATCGGCAGCGCGCTGATGCGCTTCACCGATCTGATGATGGCGTTCCCGGCGCTGCTGCTCGCCATCTGCCTGGCGGCAGTGTTTCAGCCCAGCCTGTGGATCGTCGCCATGGTCATCGCGCTGGTCAACTGGGTGCAGACGGCGCGTGTCATCTACACCGAGACATCGTCGCTGGCCGAACGCGAGTTCATCGATGCCGAGCGCAGCATCGGGGCGAGTGCGCCGCGCATCCTGTTTCGCCACATCCTGCCGCATCTGCTGCCGACCATCATCGTCTGGGGCACGCTCGGCATCTCGACCACGGTTCTGCTCGAGGCGACGCTTTCCTTCCTCGGCATCGGTGTGCAGCCGCCGACCGCGTCGTGGGGCAACATCATTTTCGAGAACCAGACCTATTTCCAGGCCGCCCCCTGGCTGGTGTTCTTCCCCGGCGCCGCAATCTTGGCGTTGGCGCTGGCCTTCAACCTGATCGGCGACGCATTGCGCGACATCCTCGATCCGACGCAAAGGGGCCGGGAATAATGGGGGGCCGGTCATGATCGCCTATCTCGGCCGCCGGCTGATCCAGTCGCTGCTCATCCTGCTTGGCGTCTCGCTGATCACTTTTGCGCTGCTCTACCTCTTGCCGGCCGACCCGGTGCGGCAGATCGCCGGCCGCAGTGCTACGCCGCAGACGGTGGAAAACATCCGCCAGCAGCTCGGCCTGGACCAGCCTTTCGTGGTCCAGTATTGGCACTACCTGACGAAGCTCGTCAGCGGCGATCTTGGCCGCTCCTACATACAGCGCTCGGAGGTTACCGAGCTCATCGTCTCGCGGCTGCCGGCCAGCCTGCTTTTGATGGTAGGCGCCATCCTGTGCGAACTGCTGATCGGGCTCTCCATGGGCCTGATCGCCGCCGTCAAGCGCGGCACCGCCACCGACCAGACCCTGATGGTGGCCTCCTTCGTTGGCGTCTCGGCGCCGCAATTCGTCGTCGGCCTGTTGCTGCTCTACGTCTTTGCCGTGCGGCTGAGCTGGTTTCCGATCGGCGGCTACGGCACATGGCGCCATCTGGTGCTGCCGTCGCTGACCATGGGCATACTCGGCGCCGGCTGGTATGCGCGCATGATGCGCTCCTCGATGATCGACGTGCTGCGCCAGGACTATGTCCGCACCGCGCGGGCCAAGGGCCTGGCGCGCAGCGCCATCATCTTTCGCCATGCATTGCCCAACGCCATCCTGCCGGTCATCGCCATGATCGGTATCGACATCGGCATCTTCATGGGCGGCATCGTCGTCGTCGAAAGCGTGTTCGGCTGGCCCGGCATCGGTCAACTGGCGTGGCAGGCCATCCAGCGCGTCGACATTCCGATCATCATGGGCGTCACGCTGGTCTCGGCCTTCGCCATCGTGCTCGGCAATCTGCTCGCCGACATCATCGCGCCGTTCATCGATCCCCGCATCAAGCTCAGATGAAAATGAAACAGAGAAAGGAACACAACAATGAAAAAGTTTCTCGCATCCACAGTCGCGGCATCCGCCTTGGCCCTCATGCTCGGCATGACAAGCGTCCGCGCCGAAGACACGGTCGATCCCAACGCCAAGCAAGGCGGCGCCATCACCATCACCTACAAGGACGATGTTGCGACCCTCGATCCGGCGATCGGCTATGACTGGCAGAACTGGTCGATGATCAAGAGCCTGTTCGATGGGCTGATGGATTACGAGCCGGGCACCACCAATTTGAAGCCCGATCTGGCAGAAAGCTACGAGATTTCGCCCGACGGCCAGACCTTCACCTTCAAGCTGCGCCATGGCGTGAAATTCCACAATGGCCGCGAGATGACGGCCGACGACGTGAAATATTCGCTCGACCGAGTCACCAATCCGAAGACGCAGAGCCCCGGCGCCGGCTTCTTCGGCTCGATCAAGGGCTATGACGATGTCGCCGCCGGCAAGGCCGAAGGCCTGTCCGGTGTCACCGTCATCGACCCCTACACGGTCAAGTTCGAACTGACCCGGCCCGACGCCACCTTCCTGCATGTCATGGCCATCAATTTCGCCCATGTCGTGCCGAAGGAAGAGGTCGAGAAATATGGCGCCGATTTCGGCAAGCATCCGGTCGGCACCGGCGCCTTCAAGCTCGCCGAGTGGACGCTGGGACAGCGCATCGTCTTCGAGCGCAATGCGGACTATTGGCACAAGGGCCTGCCGCATCTCGACAAGATCACCTTCGAGATCGGCCAGGAGCCGATCGTGGCGCTGCTGCGCTTGCAGAAGGGCGAGATCGATGTTCCCGGCGACGGCATTCCGCCGGCCAAGTTCCAGGAGGTGATGGCCGATCCCGAGCAGAAGGCGCGTGTCGTCGAAGGCGGTCAGCTGCACACCGGCTACGTCACCATGAACACCACCATGGCGCCGTTCGACAATGTTAAGGTGCGTCAGGCCGTCAACATGGCGCTCAACAAGGCGCGCATCATCCAGATCATCAACGGCCGCGCCGTGCCGGCCAACCAGCCGCTGCCGCCGTCGATGCCGGGCTACGACAAGGACTACAAGGGTTATCCCTATGACGTAGCCAAAGCCAAGGCGCTGCTGGCCGAGGCCGGTCATGCCGATGGTTTCGACACGCAGCTGTTCGCCATGAACACCGATCCCAACCCGCGCATTGCCCAAGCGATCCAGCAGGACCTGGCGGCGATCGGCATCAAGGCCAGCATCCAGTCGCTGGCGCAGGCCAATGTCATCGCCGCCGGCGGTGACAAGGCCGGCGCGCCGATGATCTGGTCGGGCGGCATGGCCTGGATCGCCGACTTCCCCGATCCGTCGAATTTCTACGGCCCGATCCTCGGCTGCGCCGGCGCGGTGCCCGGCGGCTGGAACTGGTCGTGGTATTGCAACAAGGATCTCGACGCCAAGGCGGCCGAGGCGGATTCGGTGGTCGACCCGGCAAAGGCCGGCGAACGCGACAAGATGTGGAGCGCCATCTACGACAAGGTGATGGAAGACGCGCCCTGGGCGCCGGTCTTCAACGAACAGCGCTTCACCATGAAATCCGCGCGCATGGGCGGCGCCGACAACCTCTATGTCGACCCGGTCCATATCCCGATCAACTACGACAATGTGTACGTAAAAGATGTGCAATAACTGCGACTACACCATCCATGGGCGCCACCACCATTTCGGCTGGGACAATTCCTTTGTCCCGGCCGAGCGGGTGGCGCCCGGCGCGACCATCGAGTTCCAGTGCCTCGATGCCGCCGGCGGCCAGCTGAACGCCGACAGCACGGTTGCCGAAATCGCCAAGCTCGACTTCGCCGGGGTCAACCCGGTGACCGGGCCGATCTTCGTCGAGGGCGCCGAGCCGGGTGACGCGCTCAAAGTGACGATCGAGATGTTCAAACCGTCCGGCTTCGGCTGGACGGCGAACATTCCGGGTTTCGGCCTGCTCGCCGACGACTTCACGGAACCGGCGCTGAACATCTGGAAATACGATGCAGCCGCGCTCGAACCGGCGCTGTTCGGGAAAAACGCGCGCGTACCACTGAAGCCGTTCGCCGGCACCATCGGCAATGCGCCGGCTGAGATGGGGCTTCACTCGGTGGTGCCGCCACGGCGGGTCGGCGGCAATCTCGACATCCGCGATCTCGCTGCCGGCACGACGCTCTATCTGCCGGTTGAGGTGGCCGGCGCGCTGTTCTCGGTCGGCGATACGCACGCCGCACAAGGCGATGGCGAGGTCTGCGGCACGGCGATCGAGAGCCCGATGGACGTCGTGCTCAAGCTCGACCTTGTCAAGGACGCCAGGCTGAAGACGCCGCGCTTCACCACCGCCGGTCCGGTGACGCGCCATCTCGACGCCAAGGGCTATGAGGTGACGACGGGTATCGGGCCGGACCTGATGACCGGCGCCAAGGAGGCGGTGGCGCAGATGGTCGATCTGCTTGCTGGGCGGTATCAGATCGATCCGGTCGAGGCCTATATGCTGGCCTCGGTGTGCGGGGACCTGCGCATCAGCGAGATCGTCGACATGCCGAACTGGGTGGCGTCGTTCTATTTTCCGCGTTGCGTGTTTGAATGACGGTACGTCGGCGCCGCACCCCCACCCCGCTGCTTCGCAGCGACCCTCCCCACAAGGGGGAGGGTAAAGCGCTGCCACCCTACCTCCCCCTTGTGGGGAGGTCGGACCGGAGGTCCGGGTGGGGGTCAGCGCCAAGGTTTGTGCGAATGGTGCGACGGAACCAATCCGTCGCAGGGCTCCACCCACCATGACCCTCGCCGACAACCCCATCCTCTCCATCGCCAACCTCTCCGTCAGCGTGCGCGGCGAGGACGGCGAGCGCGATGTCGTCTCCAACCTGTCGCTGACGCTTGCGCGCGGCGAGACGCTCTGCATTGCCGGCGAATCCGGCTCCGGCAAGTCGATGACCGCGCTGGCGATCATGCAGCTTTTGCCGCAGCCGGCGGCGCGCATATCGTCAGGCATGATCCGTCTTCGGGATGGGAATCGGGGCGACACCGACCTAGCAACCCTCGACGAACGCCAGATGCGGCGCATTCGCGGCGACCGCATCGCCATGATCTTCCAGGAGCCGATGACCTCGCTCAACCCGGTTCTGTCGATCGGCCGGCAACTCACCGAATCAATCGAGGCGCATACCAGCCTGTCGTCGGCGCAAGCCCGCCGGCGCGCCATCGAGGCGTTGAAGGCGGTGCGCATTTCGGAGGCGGAAAGCCGGTTAAAGCAGTTTCCGCACGAACTCTCCGGCGGCATGCGCCAGCGGGTGATGATCGCCATGGCGCTGGCGCTCGAGCCCGACGTGCTGATCGCCGACGAACCGACGACGGCGCTCGACGTCACCGTGCAAGGCGAAGTGCTGGAGCTGTTGCGCGACCTGCAGCGCCAGCATGGCACCAGCGTCATCCTGATCACCCACGATATGGGCGTGGTTGCCGAAATGGCCGACCGGGTCATCGTCATGCGCGACGGCCGCATGGTCGAAGAAGGCACGACATCGGATATTTTTGTCCAGCCGCAGGCCGACTATACGCGCGAACTGCTGGCTGCCGTGCCGCGCATCGGCAGTGGCGTCGGTCGACAGAAATCCAGGGATGCGATTGACGTCTTGAAACCGGCCAATGTCGCCGAGATCAACGACCTGCATGTCCGCTTCGATCTGCGTGGCGGCATCTTTGGCCAGGTCACCCGCCGCGTCCACGCCGTCGAGGGCGTCAGCTTCTCGATCGCGCCCAACGAAACGCTTGCTCTGGTCGGCGAATCCGGCTGCGGCAAGTCGACGACCGCCAAGGCGCTGGCCGGACTGGCGCCGTATAGCGGCGACATCGTCATTGGCGGGCGCAATCTCTCCGGTCTTGGCCGCGACGAGCGCAAGGCGGTGCGCCGTGACGTCCAGATGATTTTCCAGGATCCCTTCGCTTCGCTCGATCCGCGCATGCGCGTCGGCGAGCTCGTCGCCGAGCCGCTGGTGATCCATGGCATCGCCTCGAAGGACGAGCGCCGGGAACGGGTCGCGGCGCTGTTCGAGCGCGTCGGCCTGTCGGCCGACCAGATGGAGCTTTACCCGCACGAATTCTCCGGTGGCCAGCGCCAGCGCGTCTGCATCGCCCGAGCGCTGGCGCTACGACCAAAACTGATCATCGCCGACGAAAGCGTCTCGGCGCTCGACGTCTCGGTGCAGGCGCGCGTGCTCGATCTCCTGAAGGAATTGCAGCGCGAATTCGGCGTCGCCTATCTCTTCATCTCGCACGACATGGCGGTGGTCGAGAACATTTCCGACCGCGTTGCCGTCATGTATCTCGGCCAGATCGTCGAGATGGGCACGCGCGACCAGGTGTTTTCCAACCCGCTCCATCCCTATACGAGGCGGCTGATCGAAGCGGTGCCGGTGCCCGATCCGGCGCAGCGCAGAACGCGCTTCGCGCGCCTCGACCAGGAAATCCCGAGCGCCACCCGCAGGATCGGGGAGGCGCCGCTGAAGCTGGCGCTGAACGATGTCGGCGGCGGCCATCTGGTTGCTGCGGAAAGCTGAGCCCGCACTGGCTGGCAGCTGTTCTTTTACTTTGTTGAGTACAACCAAGAACTGCCGTCTCGGGTTTACCGCGTCTTAGGTGGACGGCGGCCACTATACGGTCGGCGTTCTTGCCACGGGGAAAAATAGTGCTCAAGGCGGTTCTGCAGCTGCTGCCGGGTCGGTTCATGGATGTGCGCATGCGCGTATCCGCCGACTACGAGACGCGCGTCGTGGAGCGGCCCGGGCGCTGGATGAAGGCTGCCGAACTGGAGCAGCTGAGCAGCGATCTGCGGCTGGTAGCGTCCAAGACACTGAAGTTCGGCAGCCTGACCTATGGCGTGTTTTCCGGCGACCGCAGCCGGCTGGAACATTCCATCATCACCATTGTCTACCGGCGCAGCGACCGGCAGCCGATCGCCTTCAACTCGCTGGCGCTGATGGAGATATCGCTCGCCGGCAAGCCCTATGAAGTCTTGCACCTCGGTTTGGTCATGATCGATCCCGACGAGCGCAGCCGCGGGCTGAGCTGGATCCTCTACGGCCTGACCTGCTTCCTGATGTTTTTGCGCAATCAACTGCGGCCGATCTGGATTTCCAATGTCACCCAGGTACCCGCTGTCGTCGGCATGGTCGCGGAGGCGTTCAGCAATGTGTTCCCAGGACCGCATGCCGGCGCGCGCCGCTCGCTTACCCATGTGCTTCTGGCGCGGCAGATCATGGCGCGCCATCGCCATGTCTTCGGTGTCGGCCCCGAAGCTGGTTTCGACGAAGAGCGCTTCGTCATCACCAACGCCTATACGGGCGGCTCGGACGATCTGAAGAAGACCTTCGACGAGGCGGCCAAGCACCGCGTCGAGACCTTTAACGAGTTCTGCCGCAAGGAACTCGACTACACGCGCGGCGATGATGTGCTGCAGATCGGACAGATGAGCTTTCAGTCGGCGCGCACCTATCTCGCCGACGCGGTTCCGCGCGGCTCGCTTGCCGCCCTTGCGGTAGCAGGTGCGGCGGCCACGCTGCAGCGGCTGGTTTTGCCGGTGGTACACTGGGCGGATAGCAGCCGCCAATGGAATGTGCTGAGACCATGGACACGCTGATGGCTTCATCCGTGATGATGCCTGGGTGTGAGCTGATGGGCGCTGACCGATGAACCTCGACGACACGCTCGTGGCCGACACCATCACCTCGCTGGCGGCGCTGTTCGGGCTGCTGATCGTGATATCGGTCGTCGGCGGGCGCGACACGGGCGATCCGCTGTCGCGGCGTTTTCTGTTCGGTTTGCGGGTGCTGACGGTTCTGCTCGCCTGCCGCATCCTCGACTGGACTACCGGCCTCGCACTCTTCCGCTTCGTCACCATCGCGGCGGCGGGCCTGCTGCCGCTGGCCGCACTGCTGCTGACCGAGGGGCTGTTGCGCCGGCATGCGCCGTTTGCGCTAAAGTTCTTTGCCGCCGGCGGCGCCCTGCTGTTTCTACTGCTGGCGCCGATCCCGGAACGCTTTGCCGAGCCATGGCGGATGGCGGCACTACTTGCCTTCCAGTTCGGAGGTTTTCTCGCCATCGGCTGGCTGGTGATGACGCGCGATCGCGACAGCCTGTCGGCGGCCGAAAACCGCACGGTCGAGCGCATGGCGCTGTCGCTGCTGTTGATCATTCCGTTCATGGTCACCGACTACCGGCCCGGCCTGTTCGAAGTGCCGGTTCGGCTTGGCGGCATCGCCATCCTGTTCCTGTGTTGGCTGACGATCGGCCTTGGACGCGCGAGCCTCGGCCATCGCGACACGATCGGCGCCTTTACCGTGATTACGCTGAGCTCGGTTTTCGCCGGGCTGGCGCTGGGCGGCATCGACGATCTCGGCTGGCGCGGCAGTGTGCAGGGCGTGGTGATCGTGCTGTCGGCGACGCTGCTGGCAGTCATCTACAATGACAGCGTCAGCCTCACCGCGGAGAAGCGCCGCGACTCGTTGCTGAAGCATATGGCCGAGGGTGATCTCACCGATTCGGCGCGCTTCCTGCGCGGCCTGCAGAGCCATATCCTTGTCGACGGCGCGCTGATCCTGCCGGCAGCCGACCTCGGTGATTTCGACCTCAAGGTGCTGGCCCGGGCACTGGAGCAGGAGCCCGTGCGCTCGCTCGCCGATGTCCAGCCGGATTCACCCGTGGACGAGAACATACGCGAGCAGTTGGCATGGCTGTTCGAGAAATATGAGGCGACCCATGTGCTGCTGGCGACGCTCGATCCGCTGACCGTGGTGGCGCTCAACATGCCGACGCTTGCCTCATCGCCAGGCCTCGAAATGGAGCTGCGCGCCGTCCAGCGCATGGCGATGCTGATTTCGCAGCGGCAGGCGAAGGGTTGATCATACTGAACGGGCCGGCTCTTGCGTCGGCCCGTTGCCGTAGCCGGGTCAGGCGGCCTTGGTCTTCGAGGCTTCTTCGTCGCGCACCATTTTTGTCACGGCGGCGAAGTCGAGCTTGCCGGAGCCAAGGACCGGTACCTTTGAGACCACCCGCACTTCGGCCGGGACCATCAGGTCCATGGCGCCGTTGGCCTTGGCGTAGGCGAGGAATTCCGCTCGTGTGGCGCCGGATGCCTCGGTGATGAGGATCAGCTTTTCGCCCTTGCGGGCGTCGGGCACCGTAGCGACCGCCGACAGCGAGCCCTTCCACAATTCGCCGGCCAGCGCTTCGACAGCAGCCAGCGAGATCATCTCGCCGCCGATCTTGGCGAAGCGCTTGGCGCGGCCGCGAATGGTGATGAAGCCACCCTCGTCGATAGCGACGACGTCGCCCGTGTCATGCCAGCCGTCCTCGAGCGGTTCGAGCACGCCGGGCTTCTCGGCCCGGAGATAACCGGCCATGACATTGGGACCGCGCACGAACAGCCGGCCGCCTTCGTCGACGCCGGGGACCGGATCGAGGCGGTATTCCATGCCGGGCATGATCTTGCCGACGGTTCCTGAGCGATTGTACATCGGCGTGTTGATGGAGATCACCGGCGCCGTCTCGGTGACGCCGTAGCCCTCGAGGATGCGTAGGCCGAACTTCTCCATATAGGTCATGCGCGTCGCTGTCTTGACCGGCTCCGCGCCGGCAAAACAATAGCGTATCGAGCGGAAGTCGTAGGGGTGCGCGGTGCGGGCATAGCCGGAGAGGAAGGTGTCGGTGCCGAAGATGATCGTCGCGTTCGAGCCGTAGATCAGTTCCGGCACGAGGCGGTAGTGCAGCGGCGAGGGGTAGAAATAGACCGGCACGCCGGAGATCAACGGCAGCACCGTGCCCGCGGTCATGCCGAAGGAGTGGAAGATCGGCAGCACGTTGAACACCTTGTCGCCCGAATGGAAGTCGATACGCGACGCCGCCTGGGCGGCGTTGGCCAGGATGTTGCGGTGGGTCAGAACGACGCCCTTCGGCGTGCCTTCCGAACCCGAGGTGAACAAGATCACCGCCGCATCGCCGGGCTTGCGTTTCGCGCGCGGCGTCGACTTGCGCAGCAAGCCGAGCAGCTTATCCTTGAGACTGATGGTCTTTCTGAGATCGTCGAGCCACACGATGTCGACCGAGCGACCGAGTTCCTCGACTACAGCGCCGAGCTTTGCCTGTTCGACGAACGCGCGGGAGGTAAGCACGGTGCGGACTTCGGCGGCCTTGCAGGCGGACAGAATATTGGCAGCACCTGCGGTGAAGTTCATCATCGCCGGAACCTTGCCGGCGGACATGACGCCGAGCAGTGTCGCGCAAGAGCCGTTGGCGTTGGGCAGCATGATGCCCAGCGTCTGCTGGTCGGCATAAAGGTTCTGGAACTTCTCACCAAGCACGGCGGCAGCCGTGAGCAGCTTGCTGTAGCTGAGAGAACCGGTGACCGGATCCTGAACTGCGAGCTGTTTCATGCCGCGTTCGTTCGCCGTCTCGATGATCTTTTCCAGTACGGTCTTGTCTATGTCCTGGGTGCGGAAAACGAGATCCGACATCACCTGGTAGAGCGCGGAACCCGCCGCGGCGCGGCGCTTGCGGCCCTTCAGCTCCTGCGGCACCTCGAGCTTGACCGGTTCCAGAATAGTCACCTTGACCTTCGGGAACAGGCGGCGGCGCACATGCTGCGAGCTCAGCCGCGAGAAGTAGGTCTTCTCCAGCCCGTCGATGCGCACCGGCACAACCATCGAGCCGGTCTTGTCGGCAACCATGGCGGCGCCGTCATAGACCTTCATCAGGCCGCCGGTCACGGTGATGCGTCCCTCCGGGAAGATCACCAGCGGGTCGCCGCCCTGCACGATCTTGATCAGCGTGCGGGTCGACATCGGCTTGGCCGGGTTGAGCGGCAAAGCGCGGGCAAGTTTCATGAACGGCTTCATCCACCAAGCCTGGGCAATGGTGTAGTCGATGGCGAAGACCGGTTCCTCATCGGTCAGCGTCAAGGCGAGCGGACCGTCGAGGAAGCTGACATGGTTGAGCGCCAGGATCGGCGCCTTGCCGGCCGCCTTGAGGTTTTGCATGCCCTCGACTTCGAGGCGCAGGAAAGCGCGGAACAGGATGGAGACGAAGTCACGGAAGGGGTTCGTCGGCAAATATTTCAGCATCAGCCAGGCGGCAATCGCATTGGCCGCGACGAGGCCGAACAGGATGCCGCCGGTCGAGACCTTCGTCTGGATCAGGGCCATGATGATGCCGCCGCCAGTCATGAAGCCGGCATTGACGATACTGACGGCGGCGACGACCCGGGCGCGCCGCGCTTCGGGCGACCAGGCCTGCACGGCGGCGAAGGTCGGCACCACCAGGAAAGCGGCTGCAATGGCCATGCCGGCGAGGTCGATGGCGACGCGGATCGTGTTTGGGCCGGCGAAGAATGCGCCAAGGGTTTCCGCCTGGGGCGACGGCGTCATGCCGGAGATGGTCCAGGCGAGATGCAGGCCGAACAGGGCGAGCAGCGCCGTGCCGACCGGTGCCGGCAACAGCACGATGCGGCCCTGCGACATCCAGGCGGCGATGGCCGAACCGATGGCGATCGAGACGGCGAACACGGCGAGGTAGACGGTGACGGCCATTTCGTTGCCGCCGAGCGAATCCTTGATCAGGACCGGCAGGAGCGAGAGCACGATGGCGCCGATCAGCCAGAACCAAGACGTCATCAGGCCGGCGCGCCAGATGCGCGTGTCGGTGCGCAATTCGGTGACCTGGCGCCAGGTCGAGCGGAAGATGTTCTTGTCGATGACAAGGTCGGGCGCCGCCGAACCGGTGGACGGGATATAGCGGCTGACGAGCCAGCAACCGACGGCGAGCGCCATCATGATCGGTCCGAACACCGCGACGCCGATACCATCGGCGGAAACGACGCCGCCGGCTATGGTGCCGCCGAGAATCGCGGCAAACGTGGCTGACTCGATCCAGGCGTTGGCCTTGGGCAGTTCCTTGCGTTCGAGGTGATCGGGCAGGATTCCGTATTTGATCGGTCCGAACAGCGCCGAGATGATGCCGAACATCAACAGCGCCGTCATCAGCACGGGAATGGACGACAGGGCGATGCCGACGACGGAGACACCCGCCGCGGCGATCTCGGCGAATTTCAGACGCTTGGCTATGAGAGCCTTGTCGAAGCGGTCGGCGAGCTCGCCGCCGAGCGCCGACAAGAGCAGGAAGGGAGCCATGAAGACGGCGCCCGCCAAGGTGACCAGTGATGCCGCCTGATCCGCCGCCAGCGTGAACAGAATAAGGAACACCAGCGTGTTCTTGAGGAAATTATCGTTGAAGGCGGACAGGAACTGCGTCCAGAACAAGGGCGCAAAGCGCCTGGATGTCATCAGATGAGCTGTGGGACGATTGATCGGGGCGATTTCCATAGCGGCGACTTCCATTGGGCAAGACCGGTGAAAATCCTGACTGGATTGATCAGCGGTCTTGCGCGTTGAGCCTTGTTTAGCGGGAACCCGGTTACACTTCGTTACTGCGGCTGACTTCCATCAGCAACTTCTCGGTCTTGGCGTCTTCCAGCCGGTTGATGAAGCGGCTTGCCTCTTCCGAGTCGCGCAGTGTCTTGGTGATGGTGATCGAGGTGTGCACGAGCATGATGGCGGCCATGGCATAAAACCCCTTGGCGGCGAAGCTCGCCTCCATGAAGTAGATGCCGCCGGCCATCATTGTGGCGGCAACGGCGAAACTGGCCATGGTGAAGGTCTTCCAGGCGCTTGAGTCCTTGGGGGAATAGGTGTTCGGGGTCATCGATATGGTCCTTTCGTTTCAAGGTTAGGTTGGTTGGGCGTGGGTCTGTTTCAGGCTGGATACAATCAGGCTGGATACAATCAGGCTGGATACAATCAGACTGGATAACAATCAGGCCGGGTACGATCAGGCCGGCTTGGTCATGGTCTTCGTGAGCCGTTCGAGCACGGCGTCGGCGCTGCTTCTCAGCGGCGCACCGCAGCCGGCGGCCGCAAGCTTCTCTGAGACCGCGGCAGGATCGCCCGACTGTTCCATCTCGGCCATGGCGGCCGCGGTGTCGTCGATCTGCTTTTGCCTGGTGCGCAGGCGCAGCAGCGTCTCCTCGGCGTCCCTGAGCGCCGACAGGCTGGAGCCGGGCGCGCTTTCTCGCAGGCGCTGGGTCGAGTCGACCGCGGCAACGATGCGCTGGCCGCGCTGCAATTCGCGCAGGCGCATTTCGGAGACGCGGATAATCCGCTTGAGACGCTCAATCTCGGTGCCGAAGCTTTTCTGCGCCTCGGCGGAGGCGTCGCGTTCGGCTTCCAGCATGGCGATGGTTTCGGCGGCTTCGCGGGCCAGTTCATTCTGTCCCTGCTCGATCGCGGCGATCGTGCGCTTCTCCAAATCGTCGATGCGGAGGACAAGCTTCTTGTACTGCGCGACTTCCTGTTCGTTCTGGGCGATGGCAATTGCAACCGCCCGGCGGGCGGCCGCGATAGCGTCGGCGCAATCGCGGATCTGCTGGCGCAGGATTATCAGCGCGTTGCGGTCGACGACCGCCTCGGCGGCTTCGTAGCTTCGGCCGCGAACGAGAGCAAAAAACTGTTTCAACATTTCCGTTTCTCCTCTATGAACGTTGTTCATGAGGCAAAGTAGCACATTGTGAACGGCGTTCAAGGAGAAAATGAACGGTGTTCATGATTGCGCATAAGAGAAGGTTAATGACCGCAAAACGGGACGCCAAACGCGAGGACCTCAAAGGCAGGCTGATCGAGGCCGCGCAAGCGCGCATCCAGTCCTCGGGGCTCGCCGGTCTGCGTGCGCGCGACATCACGGCCGATGCCGGCTGCGCGCTGGGCGCGCTCTACACCGCCTTCGCCGACCTGGACGAGCTCATCCTGCACGTCAATTCGATCACACTGGCCAGGCTGGGGGCGGCCCTGCAGCAAGAGGCGACCGGCGTCGCCGAGCCTAGGGCAAGGCTGAAGGCGCTGGCCAAGGCCTATCTCGGCTTCGCCCGCGACAACCGCATGGCGTGGAAGGCGCTGTTCGAGCACCGTATGGCGCCAGGCGTGGCGGTGCCCGAATGGCATCTGGCCGAACATGCGGTGCTGGTCCAGCATCTGGTTGAGCCGCTGGCCCAGCTGCTCCCGGCGGCGGCAACGCCGGAGCTTTTGGCCCGCGCGCGCACGCTGTTCTCCGCCGTGCATGGGATCGTCGCCATCTCGCTCGAAGACCGTTTCATTGGCCTGGCGTCCACCGACCTCGAAAGTGAGCTGCTGGGTTTCGTCGACACGCTGGTGAGCGGACTGGAGACGGAAAGGGAATGAACTGCTGCGATCGGCTCTTGCCTCACGGCACTCTGCCCTTATGAAGATCGTGGCGCGGACTGCCGGTTGATCCAGGCCGGCTGAGACTGTTGGGGATATCCGGTGACAATCGATCAGAACCGTCGGTTTCGACCCGAAATACAGGGGCTGCGCGGCTTGGCGGTCGCGCTTGTCGTGGTCTATCACATATGGCCGGATGTGCTGCCTGGCGGATATGTCGGCGTCGACGTCTTTTTCGTCATCTCTGGCTATCTGATCACGGGCCTGCTGGCGCAGATGGCGCTGCGCGGCGGCCGGATTTCACTGATCGAATTCTACTCGCGACGGGTGCGACGGTTGTTGCCGGCAGCAACCCTGGTGCTGCTGGTGGCATTGCTGGGCACGCTGCTTTTCATCTCAAAGGCGCGCTGGGAGGAAATGGGCAACCAGATCGTGGCGAGCGCTCTTTATGTCGAGAACTGGCGGCTGGCCTCGATTGCGGTCAGCTATCTCGAGGCCGACACCTTGCCGAGCCCGGTGCAACACTACTGGTCGCTTTCCATCGAAGAGCAGTTCTACATCGCCTGGCCGTTGGTGATGATCGGCGTGATCTGGCTGGCGCGCCGCCGTGACCTTCCGCTGAGGGCCTGCTTGATCGGGGCGTTGTCGCTCATTTTCGCGGCATCACTTGTTGCCTCTGTCGTTTTGACGGCGACGGATCCGGCCCAGGCCTATTTCGTCAGCCATACCCGCCTGTGGGAATTGGCGCTGGGTGGTCTGCTGGTGCTGACCGAACACCAGTTTCGACTGGCGGCACTCACTAGACAGTGGCTGGCGATCGCCGGTATCCTGGGCATCGTTGCGTCCGCCTTGCTGTTTTCCGCTGCAACTCCATTTCCCGGCGTCAGTGCGTTGTTGCCGACCTTGGCCACAGTGCTGGTCATCCTGGCTGGCGAGGTTGAAGTCGGCCGGTTTCGTGGGCTCGATTCGTTGCCACTTCGTTTCATCGGCGATCGCTCCTACTCGGTCTATCTATGGCATTGGCCGCTGATCACCATCTCCCAGGCGCAGGGTCATTCGCTGACCCTTGCCGGCGGTTTCGGCCTGATTGCGGCGACCCTGCTTCTATCGGATCTGTCCTATCGATATGTTGAGCAGCGCTACCGGCAAGCTCGGGGCGGCGCCTGGTGGAAGCCGCTGGGATACGGCACCGCGGCGGTTCTCACATGCGTGGCCGCATCCGGCAGCCTGCTGCTCTTTCTGAAGACCGAACGCATCGACACCGCGCTGATCGGCACGCCTTCCTACCCTGGGCCCGCCGCTCTCGTCTCCGGCGCCGTGGTCCCGGACGGTGTGAACCTTCTGCCGCCGCTGGCCCGGCTGAGGCGGGACGTGCCGGTCGTGTATGCAAGGAAGTGCCACCAGGAGGAAAGCTCGGAGCCCAAACGATGCTCTCTAGGCGATCCCACGGGTGCGAAAACAATGGTTCTGGTGGGAGATTCTCATGCAGCCCAGTGGGTGCCGGCACTGGACAAGATCGCAAAGGACCGCAACTTCAAACTGGTTACCTTTACAAAATCCGCCTGCCCATTCACCCGCGTGGCCATCACGGCGGATGGCAAACCCAACGTCTTATGCGCGCAGTGGCACGAAAAGGTGCTGGCCGAGATCCTAAAGCTGAAACCGGATCTGATCTTCACCAGCCAGTCCAATTACGGAGCGGTTCAGCAAGACGTGATGATCGAGGGGCTGCGAAGTCTCTGGGGCGGGCTGACGGACGCCGGCTCGCAAATCGTTGCCATCCGCAACACGCCCTATATGAAATTCGACCCGGGCGAATGCCTGAGTTCGACCCCAACGAAATGCGTCACCAAACTGAGCGATATTGAGCGGAGCAACGTGTTGGCGCTGGCCGCGGAAGGACAGAAAAATGTGCGCGCCATCGATATGCTCGATGCCATTTGCGGGCCGCAACTATGCCCGGCAGTTGTCGGCAACATCATCGTCTGGCGGGACAGTCATCATCTGACCGCCAGCTACTCGCTTGCCCTGGCGCCCTATCTCGCAGCGAAGGCGGGGCTTTGACGAGACGTCTCGGAACTTAGATGTGTCGACAGGCAGGAAAATTCCGCTGGTGGAGCTGAGGAGGATCGAACTCCTGACCTCGTCATTGCGAACGACGCGCTCTCCCAGCTGAGCTACAGCCCCGTCCAGCGGATGGCGCATTTATCGAAGGCTGCGGTTTCCTGTCAAGGCGGGGTTTTGCGGAAATCCCTTGTGCCCGGTGCTTGCAGGCGACCGGCCCTTGCCGGTTTCGCGCGCAATGGCTACATGTCGGCAACAATCGGAGACCGGCATGCTAGCCCTCATTCAAACAATCGTCATGGCGCTGGACCTGTACTGGTGGGTCATCATCGCCTCGGCGATCTTTTCCTGGCTCTATGCGTTCAACGTCGTCAACTCGCGCAATCAGTTTGTCGGCAGCATCGGCAACATGCTCTACCGGCTGACCGAGCCGGCGCTGCGGCCGATCCGTCGGTTCATGCCCGACCTCGGCGGCGTCGATATTTCGCCGATCATCCTGCTTCTGCTCCTGTTCTTTCTCAGGCAGCTCATTCTCACCACGATAGCGCCGCTGGTCCTGTGAACCTGACGATGGCATGAGCGCGCCATTCCGCTTGCGCGCTGACGGCATCGACCTGTTTATCCGGCTGACGCCGAAGTCTTCGGTGGACAGGCTCGAAGGCGCCGAGGTATCGGCCGACGGGCGCAGCCATTTGAAGGCGCGCGTGCGCGCCGTGCCGGAGAATGGCGCGGCCAATGCGGCGCTGGAACCGCTGGTGGCCAAGGCGCTGGGCGTTCCGGCATCGGTCGTGTCGGTCGTTGCAGGCGGCACGGCGCGGCTGAAGACGGTGCGTGTCGGGGGTGATCCGGCGGTGCTGGCGCAGCGTATCGGGGCGCTCAGCGGCTGATCGAAGATCCAGCGTTGCGGCATGCAGCCCCTTGATCTGTCGGCGGAACAGCGCCCCCCTCTGTCCTGCCGGACATCTCCCCCACGAGATTGGCAGCTTCCGCCCCACTCTCAGTCCCCCAGCGGCAGCTTCGGATCGTCGACCTTCAGCGTGTTCACGCTCTGCTTGATGCGGCGCAGGTTTTCGAGAACCCTGGGTCCGCGCGTCTCGGCCACGGAGGTGACGATCATGTCGACGATCGACAGCAGAGCATAGCGCGACGAGGTCGGCTTGTAGATGTTGCCGTCCTCCAGCGACTGGAACTGGATGACGGTATCGGCGGCCTTGGCGAGCGCTGATTCCGGCGGGGTTACGGCGATGGTGGTGGCGCCATATTGCTGGGCCACCTGAACGGCGTCGATCACCGATCGCGCATAGCCGGACACCGAGAACGCGATCAGCGTCGTCTCCGATGTGGCGACCGCGGCATACATGCGCTGCAATTGCCCGTCGATCTGCGCCAGCACCGGCACGCCGAGCCGAAACAGCCGGTTCTGCATCTCGGTCGCCATCATCGAGGAAATGCCGCCGGAGCCGATGCACAGCACATTGCCCGAACTGACGATGCGCGCGGCCACGCCCACCAGCGTCTTCATGTCGAGGTTTTCGCTGGCGCGCTGGATGGCGGCGATTGCCGCTTCGGTGATGGCCGACGCAATGCGCTGCTCGCGCGCGTCGCGGTTCAGCGGTTCGGGCGACAGATACTGGCCGCCAATGGCAATCGCCTGCGCCAGGTAGAATTTGAAATCGCGCAGACCCTCGCAGCCGAGATTGCGGCAGAAACGGGTGACCGTCGGCTCGCTGACGCCGACGCGCGCCGCAATTTCCGAGATTGCCGCCTTGGAGGCGAAGTCGAGATCGGTCAGCACGAGGCCGGCCAGGCGGCGGTCCGATTTGGTGCCGTCCTGCGACATCAGCTGCAGGCGCGTGATGATGTCGGCCGGCGTTTTCATTTCTGGGTTGTCGTCTTCATAGCGCTGCCTTCATAGCGGCAGGCCTGTTGCCGTGTCGAACAGATGAATGTTGCCCGGCGCGACGGAGACCGGCAGCATTTCGCCGGGCTTGACCTGAACCCGGTCGCGGAATACGGCGCGCACCGTGTCAGCGCCGATGGCGCCATAGACATGGGTTTCCGAGCCGGTCGGCTCGACGACATCGACCTTGATCGCCATCGCGTCGACAGCCTCACCGATGACGAAGTGTTCGGGCCGTATGCCGGCCTCGACCGTGCTGCCAGCCGGCACCGTCTTGCTGCCGAGCGCCAGTCGCCCTCCGCCGGCCGATTCGAACCAGCTTTTCTCGGGCGTCGTCTTCAGGGCGCCGGAGACAAAACTCATCGACGGCGAGCCGATGAAGGAGGCGACGAATTTGTTGGCGGGACGGTCGTAGAGTTCCAGCGGTGCGCCGACCTGCTGGATCTTGCCGTGGTCCATCACCACGATGCGGTCGGCCATGGTCATGGCCTCGATCTGGTCGTGAGTGACGTAGACGATGGTCGATTTCAGCCGCTGGTGCAGCGCCTTGATCTCGGTGCGCATCTGCACGCGCAGTTGCGCGTCGAGATTGCTGAGCGGCTCGTCGAACAGGAACACCGAGGGTTCGCGCACGATGGCGCGGCCCATGGCGACGCGCTGGCGCTGGCCGCCCGACAACTCCCGGGGATAGCGGTCGAGATAGGAGAACAGGTTGAGGACGCCGGAGGCCTTTTTCACCTTGGCGTCTATTGCCGTGCGGCTTTCGCCGCGGATCTTTGGGCCAAAGCCGATATTGTCGGCCGCTTTCAGATGCGGAAACAGCGCATAGGACTGAAAGACCATTGCAATATTGCGCTGCTGTGGCGGCAAATCGTTGGCGCGCATTCCGCCGATCAAGAGGTCGCCTGAGGTGATCGGCTCCAGCCCGGCCAGCATGCGCAGCAAGGTCGACTTGCCGCAGCCGGAAGGGCCAACCAGCACGACGAACTCGCCGCTCTTGATGTCGAGGCTGATGTTTTCGAGGATCTTGTGGCGTCCGAAAGATTTCGACAGGTCGCGGAACTCGACATCGGTCATGGTCAGGCTCCCAATATGTCGTCGATGAAGGGCAGGAAGCCGGCGGTCAGTCCGGCGTCGACCGGCACCACCGCGCCGGTTATCCCCGATGCGCGATCCGAAACAAGGAAGGCCACCGCTTCGGCCACTTCCGTGGCGTCGACGATGCGGCCGAGCGGATAGAGCCGCTTGAGCTTGCCGAGAACATCCGGGTTCTTGGCCAGCCGATGGTCCCATGCGGCGGTGCGGATCGAGCCGGGGCAGACGACATTGGCGCGCAGCCCGTTGCGGCCGAGTTCCACAGCGACCGCTTTGGCATAGGCATTGATGCCGGCCTTGGCTGCGGCATAGGCCGGGTTGCCGAAGTGGGCGATGGCGTTGACGGAAGAGATGAAGACGACGCTGCCCGAACCGCGCGCGGCCATCGCCTTGATCAGTGGATCGGCGAACAGCATCACCCCGGTCAGATTGAGGTCGAGCTCATGCGTGATCTTGTCGGGGGTCAGCGCTGCAAGAGTCTCGGCGCGCGTCCAGCCGGCATTGTTGATCAGGATGTCGGGCACGCCGTCTTTCCCGAGGATCGCCGTGATCGCGGCATCGGTGGAGATCCGGTCGAGAAGGTCGAAGACGTGGCGCGACGCCAGATGCGGACTGCCGAGCTGGTCTTGCGACTGGTCGCAGCCGACGACGCGCGCGCCACGTTCGGCCAGCAGCGCCACAATAGCCGAGCCGAGCCCGCCGCCGGCGCCGGTCACCAGCACGGTCTTGCCTTCGAATTCGGCCGTTGAAACCACCCTGCGCGCCTCCCTGGGGTCTACGATAGTCGGAAACGCTATTTTAGAAAATGTAATTAAGCAACAGGAAAATCCGCTTGCACAGCGCGAAATCATGGATAATGTAGGAAAGTCACATAAAGCCTTGGCCGCCTCAAAGCCGCAAGAGTGCAGACGCAATCAAAAGGGAGAGATCGAATGAAGCTTGCAAAATGGACTGTCGGCCTGATGGCCGGAATGAGCCTGCTCGCCCTGGCCGCGCAGGCAGATGCCGGCGAGGTGCGCGTAACCGTCGCCGAATACAGCGCCAAGACCGGCCCGTATTTCGAAGCGGTGAAAAAGGAATTCGAGGCAGCCAACCCGGGTATCACCGTCAAGTTCGAAGTTGTGCCGTGGGACGTGCTGCTGCAGAAGCTGACCACCGACATCACGGCCGGTACCAATGCCGACCTGTCGATCATCGGCACCCGCTGGCTGATCGATTTCGTCCAGCAGGATGTCGCCGAGCCGCTCGACGCCTACATCAAGCCAGACTTCAAGGACCGCTTCATCGACACCTTCCTGTCGCCGTCGATCATGGAGGGCAAGACCTATGGCCTGCCGATCGCGGCCTCGGCGCGCGCCATGTACTACAACAAGGAATTGTTCGAGAAGGCCGGAATCGCCAACCCGCCGGCAACCTGGACCGAGTTGCAGGAGGATGCGCGCAAGATCAAGGCACTGGGCACCGGCACGTTCGGCTTCGGCCTGCAGGGCAAGGAGATCGAGACCGACGTCTATTATTATTATGCGATGTGGTCGCAAGGCACCGAGATTCTCAACAAGGATGGCACGTCGGGCCTCGGCACGCCGGGCGCGCTCGAAGCCGCCAAGCTCTACAAGTCGATGATCGACGAAGGCCTGACGGAACCCGGCGTCACCTCCAACAACCGCGAGGACGTCCAGAACCTGTTCAAGCAGGGCAAGGTCGGCATGATGATCACCGCGCCCTTCCTGTCCAACCAGATCAAGGACGAGGCGCCGAACCTGAAATACGGCGTGGCCGCTATCCCCGCCGGACCGACCGGCGCGCGCGGCACGTACGGCGTCACCGATTCCATCATCATGTTCAAGAATTCCAAGAACAAGGATGAGGCCTGGAAGCTGCTCGACTTCCTGTTCACCACCGAACAGCGCGCCAAGTTCACGCAAGGGGAAGGCTTCCTGCCGGTGAACAAGGAAGAGGCCAAGATGGACTATTACGTCGACAATGCCGATCTGGCAGCGTTCACCGCGCTGCTGCCCGACGCCCGCTTTGCACCGGTCATCCCCGGCTGGGAAGAAGTCGCCCAGATCACCTCGGATGCCATGCAGAAGATCTATCTCGGCGGCGACCCCGAGGCAGGCTTGAAGGAAGCGGCTGCCAAGGCCAACGCCGTGATCAAGAAATAGGGCGTATCTCCCTGCGCCCGGCGCGCCCCTGAGATCGGGGCGCGCCACACTTTCCTCTCCCTCCAGAGGGGGGAGAGGTGGCTCGGCGAAGCCGAGACGGAGTGGGGGAACCACCTGGCAACCGCCGCGAACGGACATAGGAAGGGCAATAGGGGCAAACATCACCTCGCCTTGCGCCCCAAGGGTCGACCCCCCGAGCTTCGCTCGACACCTCTCCCCTGATCGACGGGGGAGAGGAAAGGCATTCTTCTGAAGCGCTGCTAAAGACCGATATGCAAGATTGATCCGAGCTGGCGTGCCAGCGCCACAGAACCACGGTACAAAACCGGCCGATGCAAAATCGCTTCTTGCCCTATCTGCTGACCTTGCCCAGCCTGTTGCTGGCGGCGGTCGTCATCTTCTGGCCGGTCTGGGACCTGATCCAGATCTCGACGCATGACGTCAGCCGCTTCGGCCAGCTACGCGACTTCAACGATTTCGCCAATTATTCAGCCTTCCTCGCCGATCCCGATTTCCTGGCGGCACTCTGGCGCACCGGCCTGTGGACGTTGCTGGTGGTCGGCGGCGCGCTGCTGTTGTCGGTGCCGGTGGCGATGATCCTCAACACCGATTTCTACGGCCGCGGCATTGCCCGCGTCATCATCATGCTGCCCTGGGCGGTGTCGCTGACGATGACGGCGGTGGTCTGGCGCTGGGCGCTCAACGGTGAAAGCGGCATGCTGAACTCGGCGCTGATCGGGCTCGGCCTGATCCATGAAAACATCCAGTGGCTGGCGCGCGCCGAGACGGCATTCCCGATGCAGGTGCTGATTGGCATATTGGTGACGGTACCGTTCACCACGACCATCTTCCTCGGCGGCCTGTCGTCGATCCCCGACGACCTCTACGAGGCGGCGGCCCTGGAGGGGGCGACGCCGCTGCAGCAGTTCCGCGAGATCACCTTTCCGCTGCTGAAGCCGTTCATCAACATCGCCATCGTGCTCAACACCATCTACGTCTTCAATTCCTTCCCGATCATCTGGGTGATGACGCAGGGCGGGCCGGCCAACTCGACCGACATATTGGTCACCCATCTCTACAAGCTGGCCTTCCGCATCGGCAAACTGGGTGAAGCATCGGCGGTGTCGCTGCTGATGTTCGCCATCCTTTTGATCTTCACCATGATCTATGTGCGGCTTGCCATGCGGGAGCAGCGCACATGACGCCCAAGCTGAAGCGTACGATCATCGCCTGGCTGCTGCTTTCGCCGCTGCTCGTGGTGACCATCTTCCCCTTCGCGGTAATGTTTTTGACCGCGGTCAAGCCGCGGCAGGAGGTGCTGTCGCCGACCTGGTGGCCAAGCGAATTCCACTGGTCGAATTTTGCCGACATGTGGGTGGCGACCGGCTTTGGCCAGGCGCTGGCCAATTCGCTCTATGTCTCTGTTATCGCCACCGTCGGCGCCATCCTGATCTCGGTGCCGGCCGCCTATGCCATGTCGCGGTTTCGCTTTGCCGGCTATGGCGCCTTCCGCCAGTTCCTGCTGATCTCGCAGATGATCTCGCCGATCGTGCTGGTGCTCGGCCTGTTCCGGCTGATGGCGGCCTGGGGTCTGATCGAATCCACGACCGCGCTCGGCGTCATCTACATGGCTTTCAACGTCGCCTTCACCGTGTGGATGCTGCAAAGCTATTTCGACACCATCCCGCGCGATCTCGAGGAAGCAGCGTGGATGGAAGGCGCCGGCCGATGGCTGACCTTGCGAACAGTGTTTCTGCCGCTTTGCCTGCCGGCAATAGCGGTGACCGCCATCTTCACCTTCATCAACGCATGGAATGAGTTCGTCGTTGCGCTCACAATGCTGCGCAGCCAGGAAAGTTACACGCTGCCTATCCAGGTGTTCTCGCTGGTCGCCGGCCGCTACACGATCGAATGGCACCATGTAATGGCGGCGACGCTGCTGGCGACGCTGCCGGTGGCAATCCTGTTCATCTGGCTGCAGCGCTATCTCGTCCGCGGGCTGGCGCTCGGGGCGGTCAAATAACGGCGCCATTCACAACGGAGCTTTCATGCGCATCTTCACCGCCTCGCTGGCGACCGAAACCAACACCTTCTCGCCGGTGCCGACCGACCGGGCGTCGTTCGAGATGGCGTTCTATGCCGGGCCGGGCAAGCATCCGGACACGCCGACCTTGTGCTCCTCGCCGATGGTCGCGCTGCGCCGGCGTGCGGCTGCCGAAGGGCTGACCGTCGTCGAAGGCACCGCCACCTGGGCGGAGCCGGGCGGGCTGGTGCAGCGGCAGACCTATGAGTCGTTGCGCGACGAGATTCTCGGCCAGTTGAAGGCAGCCTTGCCGGTCGACGCCGTCATCCTCGGCCTGCACGGCGCCATGGTGGCGCAAGGCTATGACGATTGCGAAGGCGATCTGCTGGAACGGGTTCGCGCAATCGTCGGGCCCGACGTGGTGATCGCGGTCGAGCTCGACCCGCACAGTCATCTGACCCCAAAGCGCGTCGCGGCATGCAATGTCATGGCCTATTTCCTCGAATTCCCGCACACCGACTTCTATGAGCGCGGCGAACATGTCGTCGAGCTTGGATTGGCGGCGGCGCGCGACGAGATCAAGCCGGTGATCTCGACGTTCGACTGCCGCATGATCCAGGTGCTGCCGACCAGCCGCGAGCCGATGCGCTCCTTCGTCGACCGCATCAAGGCGCTGCACGGCAAGGACGGCGTGCTGTCGGTCTCGGTCATCCATGGCTTCATGGCCGCGGACGTGCCGGAAATGGGCACGCGCATCCTGGTCGTCACTGACAATGACAAGGCCAAGGGCGATGCGCTGGCGGAGAGGCTAGGGCACGAGCTTTACGCCATGCGCGAAAGGACGGCGATGACGATGCTGAACACCGAGGACGGCATCGCGCGGGCACTGGCCGTGCGCAAGGAAAATCCCGGCAAGCCGGTTGTGATTGCCGACATCTGGGACAATCCCGGCGGTGGCGTCGCCGGCGACGGTACGGTCGTGCTGCGCGCCATGCTGGAACGGGGCGTGGACAATTTTGGCGTGGCGACGATCTGGGACCCGATCGCTGTCACCTTTTGCCAGGCGGCAGGCGAAGGCGCCGTCATCGACCTGCGCTTCGGCGGCAAGGCCGGGCCGCTGGCCGGCGAACCGATCGATGCGCGCGTCAAGGTGTTGAAAGCCGTCCCCGAGGGCTGGCAGAGCTTCGGGCCAAGCCGGGTGACGCTCGGGCCGACGGCGCTGGTGCGCATCGAAGGCACGGAGGTCGACATCATCCTCAACACCAACCGCACGCAGACCTTCGAGCCGGATATTTTCTCCAACATCGGCGTCGATCCGTTAGCCAAGGATATATTGCTGATCAAGTCGACCAATCATTTCTACGCCGGCTTCGCACCGATCGCGGCGGAGATTATTTATGTCTCGGCGCCGAGTTCGTATCCGAGCAATCCGGCGGTGACGGATTACAAGAAATTGACGCGGCCGGTGTGGCCCAGGGTGGCGGATCCTTGGGCAGTATAGGCTCACCTTCTCCCCTTGTGGGAGAAGGTGTCGCCGCAGGCGACGGATGAGGGGTGTTCCAGCGGAGTGAGGCGTCGGGCGTTCCCTGGAACACCCCTCATCCGTCTCGGCGCTTCGCGCCGATCCACCTTCTCCCACAGGGGGAGAAGGGAAAGCCGCGCTACACCAATCCCCGCTTCACCATCATCGCTTCCGGCGAAGGCATCTTGCCGCGGAACGCCGTGTACAGCTCCTCCGGATCCTTCGACCCGCCAGCGGCATAGATATTCTTCCGAAGCCGTTCCGCCAGCGCCGGGTTGAAGGGATCGCCGGTCTCCTCGAAGGCGGCGAAGGCGTCGGCGTCGAGCACTTCCGACCACATGTAGGAATAGTAGCCGGCTGAATAACCGTCGCCGGAGAAGATATGGCCGAAATGCGGGGTGCGATGACGCATGGCGATGGTGTCGGGCATATCAAGCTTTTCCAGCGTTTCGGCTTCGAAACGCAGCGGTTCCGCCGGCGCATCCGGCCGCGCGTGATACGCCATGTCGATCAGCGCCGACGCTGTGAACTCGACCGTGGCGAAACCGGCGCCGAACGTGCGGGCGGCCAGCATCTTGTCGAGCAGCGACTTCGGCATCGGCTTGCCGGTCTTAACATGCAGCGCATGCTTTTCCAGCACTGCGGGCACCGTCAGCCAGTGCTCGTAGAGCTGCGAAGGCAGTTCGACGAAATCGCGGGAAACCGAGGTGCCCGCCACCGACGGCCAGGTGACGTCGGTCAGCATGCCGTGCAAAGCATGGCCGAACTCGTGGAACAGGGTCTTGGCCTCATCGACCGACAACAGCGCTGCTTCCCCGGCCGGCGGCTTGGCGAAGTTCATGATATTGTAGATCACCGGCTTGGAGCCATCGCCAAGCTTGTAGCCCGACTTCAGCGCGCTCATCCACGCGCCGGAGCGCTTCGAGGACCGGGCGAAATAGTCGGCGAGGAACAGGCCGCGCTCGCTGCCATCGGCGTTCTTCACCACGAAGACGCGCGCGTCGGGATGCCAGGCGGCGATGCCCTTCTTCTCCTCGAAAGTGATGCCGAACAGTTTTGTGGCGACGTCGAAGCAGGCGTCGATGATGCGGTCGAGTTGCAGATAGGGTTTCAGTTCCGCCTCGTCGAAGGCGAATTTTTCGGCGCGCAATTTCTCCTGGTAGAAGCGCCAGTCCCAGGCGGCGAATTTTTCGTTGCTGCCTGCCTTGGTCGCCAGCCGCTCCAGCTCCTTCTGGTCGGCGGCGGCCTTCTCCAGCGCTTTCTCCCAGACCGGGTCGAGGAGGTCGTGCACCGCCTTCGGCGTCTTGGCCATGGTGTCGTCGAGCTTCAGCGCGGCGAACGAGGCATAGCCGAGCAGCCTGGCCTTTTCGGCGCGCAGTTTCAGCATGTCGCGCACCACTGCGGTGTTGTCGCTGGCGCCGCCATTCTGGCCGCGCATGGTGAAGGCGCGGAAAGCGGTCTCGCGCAGATCGCGGCGTTCGGAGAAGGTCGTGAACGGCTCATAGATAGAGCGCGACAAGGTGACTGCGTAGCGGCCTTTCTGGCCGCGCGTCTCGGCGGCTTCGGCCATCGAACTCTTCACGAAGTCCGGCAGGCCCGCAAGATCAGCCTCGTCGAGGAAAAGCGCCCAGTCGCGCTCGTCGGCCAGCACGTTCTGGCCGAAGGTCGTGCCGAGCGAGGACAGCTCCTCGCTGATGTTGGCCAGCCGCTTCTTGCCGCCGGCGTCGAGTTTTGCGCCCGATCGCACAAAGCCTTTCCAGGTCTTCTCCAGCACCCGCAGCGTCTCGGCGTCGAGTTTGAGCGTCTCACGGCGCTGGTAGAGATCGTCGACGCGGGCAAACAATTTCTCGTTCATCGAGATCGCCGAGAAATGCCTCGACATTTTTGGCGAGATATCGCGCTCCAGCGCCTGGATCGCATCGTTGGTGTGGGCGCCGGCCCGGCACCAGAAGATCGACGAGACATGGTCGAGCGGCTCACCGGCGAGCTCGAGGGCTGCCAGCGTATTCTCGATGGTCGGCGCATCCTTGTTGCCGGCGATCGCGTCGATTTCGGCCTCATGTGCCTTCAGCGCCGCGTCGAACACCGAGGAGAAATCGTCGTCGCCGATGCTGCCAAAATCCGGCAGGCCGAGCGGCCCTTGCCATTTGGTCAGCGGATGGGCGGCGAGATCGACGGTTTTCGTGGACGGCATGGGGGATCTTTCGATGATTGGCGGAGCTTGCTGACCGATGTAGGGCGATGACTGGCGCGGCGCAACAGCGCGGCCGTTCAAGCCCGCGTCAGAAGCCGCCGCAATTTTCCGCGATCGCCGCTTGCGAACTGGCGGTGATGCGGTTGCCGGTGACGGCGAACGTCTCCTGCATCAGCATGTCATTGTTGGGGAAATCATAGCAGGCGATGACAGTTGTGACGCCGGCCTCGCTCTTTTCGACGCGATGCCGGATTGCGGCGCCGGCGACCGCGCCCTTCCATTCGTCGATCGACGCGATGAACTCCTGCTTCGACTGTACGACGCCGAGATCGTCGAGCTTGATGCGGACATCGTCGGCGAGCAGGTCCGACAATTCGGTGCGATCGGCGACCAGCAGCGCCGAATACCAGCGGTCGATAATGGCGCCGTCATCGGAGCGGGCAGGGACGAGCGAAATCAGCAGCGCCGCTACGGCGAAAGCGATCGCAGGCCAAACCCGCATTCTTGCCTCCTCTTATTTGACCATGCCCTTATCCGAAAACCGGTTCCCACTTTTCGGGATCATGGGTCTACGTCAAATCCGGCCGCTCGAAGTCGCCGGTGTCCTTGTTCATCACCCAGAGCTCGCCGGTCGAGATGTCGAACCAGGCGCCATGCAGCGACAGCCGCCCCTTGCCTTCGAGGATGGAGACGCAAGGGAAGGTCCTGAGATTGGCGATCGAATAGCGGATGGAAATCCGCTCCAGCGCCGTCTGCCGTTCGGTTGTCGTCATGAACGTGCTGGACGAAACGGTTTCGGCCGCCGGCGCGATCAGGCTCATCCATTTGCCGATGAAGTCGCCGGGCGACAGCGGCGCCGAATTGGTGTCGAGCGCGGCGCGGATGCCGCCGCAGCGGCCATGGCCCATCACCACGATGTTTTTCACCTTCAGGCTCTGCACGGCGAATTCGAGCGCGGCCGAGGTCGAGTGGAACTCGCCGTCCGGCGCATAGGGCGGCACCAGATTGCCGACATTGCGCAGGACGAACAGTTCGCCCGGACCGGCGTCGAAGATCGCCTCGGGGGCAGAGCGGGAATCGCAGCAGGCAACGATCATGGTTTCGGGCGCCTGCCCCTCGCGGGCAAGCTCGCGATAGCGTCCGCTCTCGGTGAGATAGCGGCCATTCATGAAGTTGCGGTAGCCGGTCCAAAGATGTTCGGGGAGATGGGGCATGGGCTAGGGATGAAGCCTTTCGGGGTTAGCGACGGCAGCTCATTTCAAGTTAGAAAGGCTCTAACGGCAAATGCCCGTCGCGGGCAATGCCGAATTGCGGATGGCTTCGTCGCAAATCGCCATGCCGCACGCATGGCGCCGCTTGCCTCACGCCCAGATCGCCAGGGGAATGCCGAAACGGTCGGCAAGCGGCGGGTCGGGAAACGGCGTTGCCTCCCCGCCGGCAATGCGTCCGGCAATCAGCATCATCGCTGCGGCGTCGAGGAAATCGTCGGCGGCAGCACCGCGTTGCGGCGGCTGGTCAAGGAAAGCTCTGGTATAGCCGTGCCGGCAGAGCAGTGCCTTGCGTTCTTCCATCCCGGCCGGATTGACGGCGCCCTTGATCTTCTTCGGCAGTGTCATCGGTTTTTCGCCGTTCAGCCGGCAGAAGGCCACTTCGGGATGCGATTCGAAGACGCGGCGGCGCAGTTGCGGACGTGCGATCAGCAGCGCGTCGATCTCGCGTATCTTGGCAAAGATGCCGAAGGCCTGGATCGAGACGCCGCGTGGCGGATCGGAGGTCGCCTTGGCCACCTCGCTGGCGCGCCGATGTGCCTCATACCAGGCCTCGACCGTGGTGAAGCCGCTGGTGTCGGCGTAGAGGGCCGGGCGGGACGGGATAGAGAAGACGCTGGATTGCCGTGCTCCGAGCATTGGCCGTACCAAGGTCTCCGGCCCGCGCCCGCCTCTTTTCGAGACGTCCGGCAGGCCGATCGGCATGTCGACGACCACTGTCGCATCGGCGGGCAAGGCGTCGAGCAGGGTCGCAAAGCTGGGAAAGACGCGGACTGACGGCGCGGCATCCAGATCGCGGCGGACGGCGATCCAGCCGGCCTTGCAGCCGTCGACGCCGACGACCACGGTCGAGGTCACGCCCGGCGGTCCCGCCCCGGATGCGTGAGGTGGCGCAGTTGCACCATCGCCATCGGATGCGACAGGCTCTGGGCATCGGTTTCAAGCTGCAACTCGTCGCCGCCACGCTTGGCGGTTCGCGCCAGGATTTCGTAGACGGCGGCGGTGGTCGATTGCAGCGCCTTGATCGGCGGCTGCCCCGACAGGATGCGGGCGAGGTAGACGGCCGCAGTCAGGTCACCGAGGCCATTCGGCGGCTTGTCGATGAGGCGGTGTTCGGCCAGCAGCGCCTGGGTGCCGTCAAGCAGCAGATTGCCGGTGCCGCCGGTCATCATCGACTGTGCCGACGTCACCAGCATTGTTGACGGTCCGGCATGGAGGGCGGCCGAGATCACCGATTTCAGATCGGGCAAAGGCGCGCCGGCCATCCACTCCAGCTCATAGCGGTTGGGGGTGGCGATGTCGGCGATCGGCATCAGCCGGTCGCGCATCGCGGCGGCCGTCGGCTCGGGCACATAGAGCCCGCCGGAATCGCCCATCACCGGATCGCATATATAAATCGCGTCCGGCGTCTTGGCCTTGACCGCCGCAACCAGCGAGGCGACGGCCTCGGCCTGGCCGGCCTCGCCAAGATAGCCCGACAGCACCGCGCCGACCTCACCCAGCCAGGGCGCGCGCTCGAGATCGGCCATCAGCGCCTTGAACTGGTCGAGCGGCGGCACGATGCGCGTGGCGCGGCCATGGCCCGGATGCCAGGGCAAGATGACCGTCGGTACCGCCCACACGGGAAAGCCCAGCGTCTCCAGCGCAAACACGGCGGCGCGGTTGCCGACCGAGCCGCGGGCGACATGGCTGGAAATGACGATGACCGCGCGCGGCGCGTCGGCTTTTTCGCTGTTCATGGAAAATCCTAGATGCGGATAATTTTTCGCTGAATCGTCATCCTGGTCTATCTCTTTGGTTCGAGCATGATCTCCGGACAAAACGGTTCCCGCTTGTCCGAGAAAACCGGTTCCCACTTTTCAGGATCATGCTCTAGCTGCCCCGGGAGACGTAGTACACGAGCCAGATCAAAAGGCCGAGGGCGACGATGAGCCCAAGTGCGCGACCGATGCGGGTGCCCCAGACCTCGATCGGATCGGATCGGTCGGCCTCCGCTGCGGTAACATGATCGCGCGCGCCTTTCGCTGCCCGTGACACCAGCGATGCGCCGCCAAGGCCGCCCTCGTTCGCCACGCGCTCGATAATGCGGCGCGATTCGCTGTCATCGTCGCGGCCTTCCGCCATGGTCCTGTCCTGTTTGCCGGCAACCATACCGTGTTCGCGCGATCAATCACAGGGCCTCGCCGGCGCATGAATGCGCGCCAGGAATGCGCGCCAGCGGCAGACATTTTCTTGAGCGCGGATTGTGCTAATGCTTCGCATGCAACTTCTGTCGAGGGACCTCACCATGTTTGCCCAGCGCCTTGCCTTCCCTTTCCGCAGTCTGCCGGCCGTGCTGATGTTGGCCGTCGTGCTGCCTCTGCTCGCCGGCTGCGGCTTCAACACCATCCCGACGGCGGAGGAAAACGCCAAGGCGGCATGGAGCGAGGTGCTGAACCAGTATCAGCGTCGGTCCGACCTCATTCCCAATTTGGTCGAGACGGTGAAGGGCTATGCCTCGCATGAAAAGGACACGCTCGATGCGGTGGTCGAGGCGCGCGCCAAGGCAACGCAGATCACGGTGACGCCGGAAACGCTGAAGGACCCCGAAGCGCTCAAGAAGTTCCAGGATGCGCAATCAGGGCTGACCAGCGCGCTGTCGCGGCTGATCGCGGTGTCGGAGGCCTATCCCGACCTCAAGGCCAACCAGAATTTCCTGGCGCTGCAGGCGCAACTCGAAGGCACCGAGAACCGTATCGCCGTGGCGCGGCGCGACTACATCCTGGCGGTCAAGGATTACAATCTGACGCTGAGGACCTTTCCGTCGGTGCTATGGGCAACCTTCTGGTTCCGCAGCAACGAGCCCTTCGCCAACTTCACCGTCGAAGAAGACAAGATGCAGCCGCCGAAGGTCGATTTCGGCACGAAGCAGGGCGGGTGATGACGTCTGGGTGAGCTTGGCCTTTGCCAGCCTTGCGTTCCTTCACACCCCCCTCTGTCCTGCCGGACATCTCCCCCTCAAGGGGGGAGATCAGCTGTCTTCTGTCCTTGCGCCAATTATCAGCGTTGCCGGCTGAGCGTCGGCAGCGAGATTGCCAATCTCCCCCCTCGCGGGGGAGATGTCCGGCAGGACAGAGGGGGACGCGAAGGAACGCCAACCTTGGTGTTCTTCTCGCCTTTCTGGCCGTCTTCCTGCCCCTCACCGCCTTCGCCGCCGACCTCCCCGCGCTGACCGGCCGCGTCGTCGACAATGCCGGGATCATCGATGCAGGCACCAAAGCCGCGCTCACCCAGAAACTCGCCGACTTCGAGACCAGAGGCTCCGACCAGATCGTCGTCGCAACCATCCCCAGCCTCGACGGCGAGGAGATTGAGCCTTACGCCAACCGGCTGTTCCGCTTCTGGAAGCTCGGCCAGGCCAAGGAAAACAACGGCGTGCTGCTGCTGGTGGCGCCGAACGACCGCAAGATGCGCATCGAGGTCGGCTATGGGCTGGAAGGCACGCTGACCGATTTGCACACCAAGCTGATCATCGAAAACGACATGGTGCCGGCGTTCCGCGCCGGCGATTTCTCCGGGGGCATTTCCAAGGCCGTCGACGACATGGTGATGGTGCTGGAAGGCAATCCGGAGGAATTGGAGGCGCGCGGCGAGCGCAACCAGAAGCCGCCCATCAATACCGACAATCTGTTCTTCGGCGTCTTCATCAGCATCTGGGCAATCATGTTCTTCGGCAGCATGGCCGCCTCCATCCTGCCGCCGATCTTCGGCCAAAAACTCGGTCCCGGCCGCTATCGCTGGCTCGGCATGACATTCGAGCCGGGCCGGCGGTCGTCCAGCGGCGGCTGGTCTTCGGGCGGGGGCGGCTGGTCGTCGGGTTCAAGCGGTGGTGGCGGCTTTTCCGGCGGCGGCGGTTCGTCCGGCGGCGGCGGCTCCTCGGGAAGCTGGTGAAGAGATGACCACACGCATCGCCAATCCCTGGCATGGCCGCTTCGCCACGATGACCGGCGCTGCCTTGCTGGTCTTGCTCGTCAGCGTCGCGGCGCTGGCAGCGGAGCTGCCCGCCCTCGCGGGACGCGTGGTAGACAATGCCGACATCATCGATGCCGCGACCGAGGCGGCGCTCACCCAAAGACTGGCCGATTTCGAGACCAAAGGCTCCGACCAGATCGTCGTCGCGACGGTTCCCAGCCTCGACGGCGAGGAGATCGAGCCTTACGCCACCCGGCTGTTCAACGCCTGGAAGCTCGGCCAGAAGGCCAAGAACAATGGCGTGCTTCTGCTGGTGGCCGTGAACGACCGCAAGATGCGCATCGAGGTCGGCTACGGGCTGGAAGCCACGCTCACCAACCAGCACGCCACACGGATCATTGAAGGCATGGTGCCGGCCTTCCGCGCCGGGGATTTCTCCGGCGGTATTTCCAAAGCGGTCGACGACATGATCATGGTGATTGAGGACAGTCATGGTGGTTGAGGGGAGCTGGTGACGGCATGACAGTACGCGTCTTCAATCCGCCAAGACCTGGCCGCGCAGCCGCGACGATCGGCATCGCCCTGTTGACGATGCTCACCATGCTGTTTGTAGCCTTGGCGGCAGACCTGCCGGCACTCACCGGGCGGGTGGTCGACAATGCCGGTATTATCGACGCCGCGACCAAGGCGGCACTGACGCAGAAGCTCGCGGATTTCGAGACCAAAGGCTCCGACCAGATCGTCGTTGCCACCATCCCCAGTCTCGGCGGCGAGGAGATCGAACCCTACGCCAACCGGCTGTTCCGCTTCTGGAAGCTCGGCCAGGCCGGCGAGAACAATGGCGTGCTGCTTCTGGTGGCGCCGAACGACCGCAAGATGCGCATCGAGGTCGGCTACGGGCTGGAAGGCACGCTGACCGACCTGCACACCAAACTGATCATCGAAAACGACATGGTGCCGGCGTTCCGCGCCGGTGATTTCTCCGGCGGCATTTCCAAGGCCGTCGACGACATGGTCATGGTGCTGGAAGGCAACCCGGAAGAGCTGGAGGCGCGCGGCAAGCGCAACCCGGCCGACCGCAGCACGCCCATCGATCCCGTCGTCGCGGTCTTCCTGATCCTGTGGGCGGCGATGTTCTTCGGCGGCCTGGCGATGGCCTTCCTGCCGCCGATCTTCGGCACCAAGCTGTCGCCGGGGGTGTATAAATGGCTGGGCATGACCTTTCGCTACGGCCAGGGGCCGAGCGGATCGTCCTCGGGCTCCAGCAGCTGGACAACAAGTTCGTCGTCGGGCAGCGGATGGTCATCGGGAAGTTCGGGCAGCAGCTGGTCTTCGGGCTCAAGCAGCGGCGGCGGGTTTTCAGGCGGCGGCGGTTCGTCTGGCGGTGGCGGGTCTTCAGGGAGCTGGTGAGAGAAGATGGCAACACGACCGATCAGCCCACAGGACCATGAGCGCATCGCCACCGCGATCCGCGCGGCCGAGGCCAAAACCGACGGCGAGATCTACTGCGTCGTTGCGCATGCCAGCGACGGCTATTTCTTTCCCGCCGCCTTCATGGCGACATCAGGCATGCTGATTGCCAGCCTCGCCGTCGCTTATGGGCTGGAAGCCTGGTGGCTGTCGATCCGGCTGCCGCATTTCGTCATTGTCCAACTGCTGGCACTGGCCTCGGTGTTGGTGCTTTTGTGGGCGCTGCCGGGCTTGCGCATCCATCTGGTGCCGCGCCGGCAGCGTTATCAGGCGGCACATCACAATGCGCTCAGGCAGTTCCTCGCCCGCAATGTCCACCGCACCACGGCGCGCACCGGCGTGTTGGTCTTCGTGTCGATCGCCGAGCGTTATGCCGAAGTGGTCGCCGATTCGGGCATCGACAGCAAAGTCGGCCAGCATGTCTGGGACGGCGTGGTGCGCGATCTCCTGCAGCATGCCGGTGACGACCGGCTCGCCGACGGCTTCGTCAAGGCGATCGGGCAGGTCGGCGCGGTGCTGGCCGAGCATTTCCCGGTGACGTCGGGCGACGCCAATGAACTGGACGATCATCTCGTCGAGATCTGAAAAGCCAGCACGCGCTACCCGGACGGACGCCTGACCGCGCCGGCTGGGTGCGTTTTCCAAGCAGGCTTTGCCCATTGTCAGCAGCGTCGCGATCGGCTGTGAGAAAGCGGTCGGCGGGCTGACCTCGACTCTTGCAAATGGCCGATGCGGGTTTATGGTTAACAAATCATGAATACGCTGAGCATCGACATCAGGAAAGCCGAACCGCGCGACGCTGGCGCCATTGCGGACGTGCACCAGCAGGCTTGGGAGGGCGCCTATTCCGGCATCATCCCGCATCGCTCGCTGACCTCGATGATCAACCGCCGCGGCGCCGACTGGTGGGCCAACGCCATCCGCCGCGCCGCCACCGTTCTGGTGGTCGAGATCGGCGGCACCATCGCCGGCTATGCCACGATCGGCAAGAACCGCGCCCGCGAGCTGAAGCAACAGGGCGAAATCTACGAACTTTACCTGCGTCCGGAATATCAAGGCATCGGGCTCGGCAGCCGGCTGTTCAAGGCGGCGCGGGCGCGGCTTGCCGACCACGGGCTGAAGGGAATGGTGGTGTGGGCGCTGGAAGACAACCAGAACGCACTTTCCTTCTATGCCGGCGCGGGTGGTCGTGACGTCGCCGAAGGCGTCGAGATTTTCGAGCAGAGGGCGCTCAAGAAGGTCGCCTTCGTCTGGGAATGACCGGCTTCGGTTACAAATCATCATAAACCGTGCGCTTCCGTTAGCGCTTCGCACCAATCGCCGCATTGCACCATGCTGCGCCGCCCGCTATCGATCTTGGACATCGAGAGAGGGATTTAAGCCATGCGAATCGAAGCCATTGCCATCGGAAAGAACCCGCCCGAGGACATCAACGTCATCATCGAGGTGCCGATCGGCGGCGAGCCGATCAAGTACGAGATGGACAAGGAGGCCGGCACGCTGTTCGTCGACCGTTTCCTGCACACCTCGATGCGCTACCCCGGCAATTACGGTTTCGTGCCGCACACGCTGTCGGGCGACGGCGACCCGATCGACGTGCTGGTCTGCAACACGCGCGCGCTGGTGCCGGGCTGCGTCATCAATGTGCGGCCGATCGGCGTGCTGGTGATGGAAGACAATGCCGGCCAGGACGAGAAGGTCATTGCCGTGCCGTCGCCGAAGCTGACGCTGCGCTACGAAAACGTCACCGAATACACGCAGCTGCCCGAGATCACCCGCGACCAGGTCCAGCACTTCTTCGAGCACTACAAGGATCTCGAGCCCGGCAAATGGGTCAAGATCGAAGGCTGGCACGATTCCAAATACGCCAAGAAGATGATCGTCGACGCGATCGCACGGGCGAAGGCGGCAAAGTAGCGCCGAGAGAGGCCTGCGTCTCGTTCAAGTAAGCGGCAAACGCCAGCGCGAGGCACCCCCTCTGGCCTGCCGGCCATCTCCCCCTCAAGGGGGGAGTCGCAACGGCTTTCGTCAATTTTCAGCGCCGAAAGAAAAGCGCCGCCAGCGAAGCTGCCAATCTCCCCCCTTGAGGGGGAGATGCCCGGCAGGGCAGAGGGGGGTGCCTTGCACCCACGTGACTAGTTATCCACCCGACCAAACGCCGGCACGTTGCCGATGACGGTGTGCTTGTCCTTGCCACAGGCGAAACTCTTCGCCTTTTCGTCGGCCAACTTGCGCGCCTGGTCATTGGCCTGCGGGTTGCCGGTGGCCAGCACGAGGCCGATGGTGCAGCCGTCGCGGGCTTCCATCTGGGCGACCTTGGCGACGAGCAGCACTTCGGTCGGCTTGTTCTCGTCCTCGGGATTGCTGATCGAGCGGCGGTGGATGACGGCAAAGGGAACGGCAACGTCGCCCTTGGTCTCGATGCGCCACTCGACCTTGGCGCCGGACGAGTTGAAGCCGGAAAAGCTCTCCCAGACCGAGGTCATGTCGCCGCCGGGCGGAAATCCGTAGAACAGCGATTCACGGGCGTCGTCATAGGCGATCAGCACGGGATAGCCACGATAGCCGGAGCAGGCGAGTTCGGCCCATTCGCCGTCGCCTTCCTGCGCCTGCGCATAGGTGACGCAGTCCTTTTGCGAGTCGAGGTCGGTGTAGACGCTGGATATTCCGTCGGCATGGGCGGTTTGGGATAGGGCGGCGAGGGCGAATGGAACAAGCAGCAGGGTTCGCATGCGGACGTCTCCCGTGAAGTTCGCCCCAGCCTATCGCCAAATCTGCGGCCGGCCTAGCGTGCCAATCTCAACGTTGGCGCCGCCCAAATCGCCCTGCCGGGCAATTCTCCCCCTGAACGGGAGAAAGTGGCCGGCTGCGCCGCTGGCGACAACCTTGCAACGCTGGCAATTGGCGAAATCGTGATGAGAGCGTTCCTCGCCCCATTTCCGGGAAAGGATGCCGGCAGGTGAGGGGCGGCGCCAACGTTCGAAATGTTATTTCTTCAAGCTCGCCTCGATCAGCAGGTCGGCGTTGTGGGCGACCGCTGCCGCCGGGCCTCCGAGGCCGAAGAGCTGGCCACTGATATAGGCGCCTTCGATCAACAGCAGCAGGCCGTCGCCGAGCGTGTCAGGGTCTTTAGCGCCCATCGCTGCGGCCATCGCGCGCAGGCGGTGGCGCAACTCCTGCTTGTTGGCCTCGCTGACGACGCGCGCCGGATGGCCATGTTCGGGATATTCCACCGCCGCGTTGGTCATGCCGCAGCCGCGATAGTCCGGCCTTTGCGTGCGCTTGCCGACGCGAGTCAGGAAAGCCCTGAGCTGTGCCCGCGGGTCGCCGGGATGGGCAGCCACGGCTTCGTCGAAACGCTCCCAATACTCACGGTCATATTGCCTGAGATAGGAAGCGGCGAGCTCGTCCTTGGAGGGAAAGCTGCGGTAGAGGCTGGGCTTGGTGACGCCGGCGCGCTTGACGATCTCGTCGACGCCGATCGCCCGGATGCCGCGGCGGTAGAACAGGTCGTACGCCACGTCGAGGATTTTCTTGGCAGCCTTGGGCGGTGCGGCTGCATGACCGTCCTTGATGGTCAGTTCAATATTTTTGTCCGTTGGCATGGTATGACTCGATTGACGTGTTACCGATCGGTACGTATACATGTCCTCACCCTGCAACGTACCGGTCAGTAACATGATAGCTCAATCCCGTCCCTTTGGCCAGCGCTACGCTTTCGTCGTGGTTGGCGTCATCTTCCTCTGCTTGTTGATCGCGGCCGGGCTTCGTTCCGCACCCTCGGTGATGATGCTGCCGTTGGATAAAAGCTTCGGCTGGGGGCGCGATACGGTTTCGATTGCCGCCGCGATCGGCATCTTCCTTTACGGCCTGACCGGGCCGTTTGCCGCCGCATTGATGGAGCGTATCGGCTTGCGCCGCACGCTGCTTGCCTCGCTTGTGATCATGTCGGGCTCGACCGCGCTCAGCCTGCTGATGACCGAGCCATGGCATCTGTTCCTCACCTGGGGCGTGTTTTCAGGTATCGGCTCCGGCGCGGTCGCCACCGTGCTCGGCGCCACCATCGTCAACCGCTGGTTCAAGACCAATCGCGGCTTGGTGATGGGGCTGATGTCGGCCTCCAGCGCCACGGGCCTCTTGGTGTTCCTGCCGCTGCTGGCATCGCTCGCCCAGTCGGGCGGCTGGCAGCCCGTCGCTACCGCCGTCTCGATCGCCACCGCCTGTCTTCTGCCGCTGGTCTGGCTGTTGGTTCCGGAGCGTCCCGCTTCGATCGGCATGGTGCGCTATGGCGCCGGGGCGGATGACGTGCCGCCGGTATCGCCGGCATCGCAAGGCAATTTCCTGGCGCATACGCTCAACACGCTGCGCCGCGCCGCCGGCACCCGCGTCTTCTGGTATCTGTTCGCCACGTTCTTCATCTGCGGCTTCACCACCAACGGGCTGGTCGGCACGCATCTGATCTCCTTCTGCGGCGACATGGGCATCCCCGAGGTACAGGCCGCAGGCCTGCTGTCACTGATGGGTATTTTCGACCTGATCGGTACGACGCTCTCGGGCTGGCTCACCGACCGTTTCGACCCGCGCAAGCTGCTCGGCGTCTACTACGGCATTCGCGGCCTGGCGCTGATCTATCTGCCCTATTCCGGCTTCTCGGCGACCAGCCTGATCATCTTCGCCGTGCTCTACGGTCTCGACTGGATCGCCACCGTGCCGCCGACGCTCAGGCTCGCCAACGAGGCCTTCGGTGACCGCAGCGGCCCGATCGTGTTCGGCTGGATCGTAGCCGGCCACCAAGTCGGCGCCGCCACCGCCGCCGCCTTCGGCGGCACCATGCGCGAACTGCAGGGCAATTACGAACTGGCTTTCCTGATCGGCGGCATGACGGCGATCGTGGCTGCGTGTCTGTCGCTGCTGATCAATACGAGCAGGCCGGCTTTCGATCCGGAGCCGCAAGCGGCGTAAGGCGCGGTACTAATCTCCCCCCTCAGGGGGGAGATGGCCGCGAAGCGGCCAGAGGGGGTCCGTGCGACCGGACTCAGCCTCTTGCGCATAGGAGGTCGGCGCTCCAAGCGAGGCGACCCCCTTCTGTCGCCTTCGGCGACATCTCCCCCCTCAAGGGCGGAGATCACCTGTCGATTGTTATCAAAGTTTCATCTTCCCGAGATGTGGCTGAAACATTGAAGCTGGAGCTTGCTGGCACCGTTCGAAGCCATCAGGAGACAGCCATGAACAAGATCTCGTTGACCCGCCGCGCTCTCGTCACCTCTGCCAGCGCCGCCGGTCTGCTCGGCGCATCGGGGCTCGCTTTGCCCTATTATTCGCGCGCCAGCCAGCGCCCGGCCTTCACCCATGGCGTCCAGTCCGGCGATGTCGATGCCTCGAGCGGCATGGTGTGGACGCGCACCGACCGGCCTTCGCGCGTCATGTTCGAAGTGTCGTCGACGGAAAACTTCGCCAATGCGACGCGGCTGGCGCCGCTCGATACCTCGCCGGCCAGCGACTTCACGGTCAAGCGCCTGCTCACCGACCTCGCCTCCGACCAGGATATCTTCTACCGGATGACTGCCGCCGACCTGTCGGATATCAACGCCGTTTCCGAACCGATCGTCGGCCGTTTCCGCACAGCACCCGCCTCGAAGCGCGACATAAGATTCGCATGGTCGGGCGACACGGCCGGCCAGGGCTGGGGAATCGATGAGACCGGCATGAAAACCTACGCCACCATCGCCAGGCACACGCCGGATTTCTTCCTGCATTCCGGCGACACCATCTATGCCGATGGCGCCATGAAGGACGAGGTAGACCTGCCTGGCGGCGGCAAGTGGAAAAACGTCGTCCTGATCGACGGCAAGCGCAAGGTGGCCGAGACGCTGGATGAGTACCGCGACCAGTGGAAATACAACATGATGGACAAAAACGTTCTGGCCTTGAGCGCCATCTGCCCGACCTTCTACCAGTGGGACGATCACGAGGTGCTGAACAACTGGTCGGATTCGAAGAATCTCGGCGCCGACAGCCGCTACACCGAAAAATCCGTCCATGTGCTCGCGGCGCGTGCGGCGCGCGCCTTCCATGAGATGACGACGATCCGCTACGAGCCGTCCGAGCCCGGCCGCGTCTACCGCAAGATCGCGCATGGGCCGCTGCTCGACGTGTTCTTCCTCGACATGCGCTCCTATCGCGGCCCGAACGGCCCCGACATGCAGGAGGACATGACGCCGCAGTCACGCATGCTGGGCGAACAGCAGACGAAATGGCTGAAGCGCGAGCTGACGAATTCCAGGGCGACCTGGAAGATCATTGCCGCCGACATGCCGCTCGGCCTCGTCGTCTGGGACGACGGCGCCAAGAAGGTCGGCGCGGAAGCCATCAGCAATGGCGACAATGGCCTGCCCAAAGGCCGCGAGCTCGAGATCGCCGACCTGTTGCGCTACATCAAGACTGCCGGCATCACCAACACGGTCTGGTTGACCGCCGATGTCCACTACACGGCGGCGCACTATTACAACCCCGACAAGGCGCGGTTCCAGGATTTCAATCCTTTCTGGGAATTCGTCTCGGGCCCGATCCACGCCGGTACCTTCGGTCCCAATGATTTCGACATGACCTTCGGCCCGGAGCTGAAATTCATCAAGGCGCCGACCACCGAACAGGGCCAGAACCTGCCACCCTCGGCCGGCCTGCAGTTCTTTGGCCTGGTGGACATTTCAGGGGCGACAGAGCAGCTGACCGTGCGGCTGATGGATCGCGACGACATCAAGCTTTACAAGGTGACGCTCGATCCGGTGCGGTCGGCGTAAGCCTTTGGGTCGGTGCGAAGGATCGCTATGCCTGGAATGGGCAGCCGTCAGTCCGGGTAGCAAACCGTCGGAATCTTCGGCCACACCGCGCTGTCGCAGCCTGCAACCTGCTGCCTCTGCTTGAAAGAGGCGCTGACCGGGCCGGTGACCACGGGGTCGACGCCATCAGGGGCGTCGGCAAACATCTGCTCGGCCGTCCGGTCGGACGACGAAGCCGGATTGGCTTCCTTCACCGTGGCGGCCGATTGAGCGGCATTGGCCGCCAGCACGGCAGCGAATGCGACCGAAGCGATGAGGGGCCAAAATCGATTGAGTTTGTCGGTCATGAATTTCGAACTACCCGGGCCCAGAAAGGTTCCCGCCTTGGTTAACAAAACCATCTCACACCGAGATGCTTAAGATTTGATGAGTATTTGGTGGTGCGCCTCCTCTTTCGCAATTGCGAAAAACCCTGTATGAGCCGCGCAACCGAAAGAGGCGGCGCCCTTTGGCCTGCTGCCTGCAACGCTCCCGAGACCACAAAATGAAAATTCGTAATATCGCGATCATCGCGCACGTCGACCATGGAAAAACCACCCTCGTCGACCAATTGCTGCGGCAATCCGGTTCCTTCCGCGACAATCAGCGCGTCGCCGAGCGCGCCATGGATTCCAACGACCTCGAAAAGGAACGCGGCATCACCATCCTGGCCAAGGCGACCTCGGTCGACTGGAAGGACACCCGCATCAACATCGTAGACACCCCCGGCCACGCCGATTTCGGAGGTGAGGTCGAGCGCATCCTGTCGATGGTGGATTCGGCGATCGTGCTGGTCGACGCGGCCGAAGGCCCGATGCCGCAGACCAAGTTCGTCGTCGGCAAGGCGCTCAAGGTCGGCCTGAAGCCGATCGTCGTCATCAACAAGATCGACCGTCCGGACGCCCGCCACGTCGAAGTGGTCAACGAGGTGTTCGACCTGTTTGCAGCGCTTGACGCCACTGACGAGCAGCTCGACTTCCCGATCCTCTACGGTTCTGGCCGCGATGGCTGGGTCTCGGAAAATCCGGAAGGCCCGAAGGACCAGGGCCTGGCGCCGCTGTTCGACCTCGTCATCAAGCATGTGCCGGAGCCGACCGTTCATCCCGGCCCGTTCCGCATGATCGGCACCATCCTGGAAGCCAATCCCTTCCTCGGCCGCATCATTACCGGCCGTATCGAGAGCGGCACGCTGAAGTCCAACCAGGCGGTCAAGGTGCTCCACCATGACGGCACGCAGATAGAAACCGGGCGCATCTCCAAGATCCTCGCGTTCCGTGGCCTTGAGCGCCAGCCGATCGAAGAGGCGCAGGCGGGTGACATCGTCGCCATTGCCGGCCTGTCCAAAGGCACCGTCGCCGACACGTTCTGCGACCTGGCGGTGACCGAGGCGTTGCATGCGCAACCGATCGATCCGCCAACCGTGACCATGTCTTTCCTGGTCAACGATTCGCCGCTCGCCGGCACTGAAGGCGACAAGGTGACCAGCCGCGTCATCCGCGACCGCCTGCTGCGCGAAGCCGAAGGCAATGTCGCGCTCAAGATCGAGGAATCGCCCGACAAGGATTCGTTCTTCGTTTCCGGCCGCGGCGAATTGCAGCTGGCCGTGCTGATCGAGACGATGCGCCGCGAAGGCTTTGAAATCGCCGTGTCGCGTCCGCGCGTCGTCATGCAGAAGGGCGAGAACGGTGAATTGTTGGAGCCGGTCGAGGAAGTCGTCATCGACGTCGACGAGGAGCATGCCGGCATCGTCGTGCAGAAGATGTCGGAGCGCAAGGCCGAGATGGTCGAGCTGCGCCCCTCCGGCGGCAACCGCCAGCGCATCGTCTTCCACGCGCCGACACGCGGCCTGATCGGTTACCAGTCGGAACTGTTGACCGACACGCGCGGCACCGCCGTGATGAATCGCCTGTTCCACGCCTACCAGCCCTACAAGGGCGAGCTGCCGGGCCGCACCAACGGCGTGCTGATCTCCAACGAACAGGGCGAGGCAGTGGCCTATGCCATGTGGAACCTCGAAGACCGCGGCCCGATGGTCATCGACCCGGGCGTCAAGGTCTATCAGGGCATGATCATCGGCATCCATAGCCGTGACAACGACCTCGAAGTGAACGTGCTGAAGGGCAAGAAGCTGACCAACATCCGCGCCGCCGGCAAGGATGAGGCGGTCAAGCTGACGCCGCCGATCCGCATGACGCTGGAGCGCGCGCTGGCCTGGATCCAGGACGACGAGCTGGTCGAGGTGACGCCGAAGACCATCCGCCTGCGCAAGCTCTATCTCGACCCGAACGAGCGCAAGCGCTTCGAGAAGTCGGCCAAGGTTGTGGGCGCGGCGTAATCGTCTGATTGTCTAAATTCGAGAGGGGCGAAGCACCGGTGCTTCGCCCCTCTTGTCATTCACCCACGGCAGCCGAAATGATGGCTTCACGATCCGGCTCGTCGGCCAGGTCAATGCGAATCGCCGTGCCGTCGCGGGCCGGCTTGCGCAAAGCTCTGGCGCCTTCGGGAACAAAAACCAGCAATCGTTTCTCCTCCAGCGCCTGAAGCCTTGATCGGGAGATGCCGAGTTCGCCGGCGAGCAGACGGTCGAGCCGCAGCGATGTCGGCATTTCCAGCCCAAGCCTGATTTCAAGCGTCGTTGCGCCCCTCTCGCCGAGGCTTCGCTTTTGAACCGCGACATCCGAAAATTCCTCGACGCGTCCGACCCGGTTTCGCAACGCCACGACATCGAAGGCATGGTGGCGGGCGAGTGTCGGGTCGTTGCTTTCGAGAGCGGTCAGCAGCGTCGGTTCGATGTCGCGGCGGTTGCAGCGTTCGAAAATGCCGAAATTCCACGAATTGTCGCAGTCGATGCAGCGATAGATCAGCCAGACATCAATGCGTTTGCCATTGGCGTTGACGCGGAATTTGTCGCTGCAGCGATAGGCTTTCACGGCGCCGCAGCGGTTGCAGTGGATCAGGGGTCGAGGTGCGATTTCGGGCGCGATTGCCCAGCGGATAGCGAGATGTTGGGACAAGCCGGAAGACCTTCCAGTGTGGAAGTTCTTCAGGTCGGCAATGGCGAGATGCCCATGCGGGCACGGCGTGGCGAGAGCTAGCTATGTCGGAAATCAGCTGTCACGGGCGGCAAAGCGCGCGACAACGGTTCAGCGGTGCCAAACCGGTCTCGAACCGCCGCCTGAGGAACACGTGAAATGGAGCAGGCACCGCTTAATGCGGCGCCCTGCCAAGTGTGATCAGGGAGTTGGCGAGACCGGCGGTTACTGAGGCAAAATGAAGCTCGAAATGAATGTCGGGACGGTTCTTCTAGCGGCAAGATGCCGAGCGGGCAAGGTTCATAGGGTGTCTCGCCCTGCTCAGGCGAAGGCGATCTGTACCTTCATCGATTTGTTGCGGTCGCCGGCGATCTCGAAAGCCGCAACCGCCTCGTCCATCGGATAGATGCCGGTCAGCAGCGGCTTGACGTCGACGCGACGGTTGTTGATCAGATCGACGGCCAGCGCGAACTCGTCGTGGAAACGGAAGGAGCCGCGCATTTCGATCTCCTTGGCGACGATGAGATTCTGAGGCAGCGACATGTCGCCGCCTAGGCCGAGCTGCACGAGCACCCCGCGCGGCTTCAGCACATCGAGCCCGGCTCGCACCGCGCGCTCATTGCCGGAGCATTCGAACATGACGTTGAAACTGCCCTTCTCGACATTGTAGCCAGCGAGCTTGTCGGCATCTGTGGCGACATTGATGGTGCAGTCGGCGCCGATCTCGTTGGCCTTGGCCAGAACCGCGTCCATGACATCGGTGACGACGATCTCGCGCGCGCCGTGGACGCGCGCGGCCAGGATGCACAGCGCGCCGATCGGCCCGCTGCCGGTGACCAGAACCCGCTTGCCGAGCAGCGAACCGGCGCGGTTCACGGCATGCAGCGTTACCGCGAACGGCTCGGCAAAGGCGGCTTCGTTGATGGAGACATGGTCGGCGATTTTGTGGCACTGCCAGGCCTCCGCGACGAGGCGCTGGCGGAAGGCGCCCTGTATATGCGGCATCGGCATGGCGCTGCCGTAGAAGCGCATGTTGAGGCACTGGTTCTGCACGCCCTGCAGGCAGTACCGGCACGCATTGCAGGGCCGGCTGGGCGAAATCGCAACGCGGTCGCCGACGGCAAGGCTGGAAACGCCGGCGCCAAGTGCCTTCACCGTGCCAGCGACCTCATGTCCGAGGATCATCGGCTCGCGCAGGCGCACCACGCCGAAGCCGCCATGATTGTAGTAGTGCAGGTCCGAGCCGCAGATGCCGCCGGCCTCGACCGATATTTCGACCTGTCCGGCGCCAGGCGCGCCCGAATCGGTCTCTTCGATGCGCAGGTCTTTTGCGGCGTGGATGACGATTGATTTCACGGCCGCGATCCTTTCTCAAACCGCTGGCACGGGCAAGTCCGATCTCCGAAATGTGTCGCGTTCGTTGGCCCATCAGGCAGAGGGTGCCAAATTGACGCCGATCGGATATTCTTCGCCATCCAACGCTCGAAGGCTCCGTCATGCACCTCACCTCGCTCCTGATCTTCGCCGCCGCCTTGTTCGTCGCTGCCGGTTCCCCCGGCCCGTCGATCGCCGCACTTGTTGCCCGCGTCATCTCGAAAGGCTTTCGCGACGTGTTCCCTTTCCTGCTCGCCATGTGGATCGGCGAGGGCATCTGGCTGTCGCTGGCGGTGTTTGGGCTGGCGGTCGTGGCGCAGACCTTCCATTTCGCCTTCGTCGTCGTGAAATGGATCGGCGTCGCTTACCTCGCCTATCTCGCCTTCAAGATGTGGACCGCACCTGTCGACGCAAAAGAAGGCGAGATGCCGCGCGAGGATTCGGCGACAAAGCTGTTCTTTGCCGGCATGGCGGTGACGCTCGGCAATCCCAAGATCATGATGTTCTATCTGGCGCTGCTGCCGACGATCATCGACCTCGCTTCGGTGAGTGTCATCGGCTGGGTCGAACTGACGGCGACGATGGCGGTGGTTCTGATCGCCCTCGATCTCGCCTGGGTCGTCGCGGCCTCACAGGCGCGCAAACTGTTGAAGAGCAAGCGTGCGATGAAGATCGCCAACCGCATCAGCGCCACGACGATGGCCGGCGCTGCCGGGGCCATCGCGGCGCGATCCTGACCGCCTTTCTATGGGAACCTCAAAGCTAGACTTTGTCCAATAGATCCATGCTATCAGACGTGCCAACTTTCCAGCCGGCGAAGCATCCCAAAACGCCACAGGCCGCGCATCGTACGCCAACATACAGCCAGCGAACGCCGTCACGTTCCGGGTAGATGGAAAACCCGACGCCGATGTTTGCAGCTTCGGAGCCGCACTCGGTGCACGCCCATCGTTCCGGCTGGGGTTCGTCCCAAAATTCCGCACTGTCGCAGATAAGATGCTCGGATCCGCAGACCGTGCACGTTCGTCGCGCCACACCCTCGTCATCGTCGGCATCGAGGAGAAACGAGATGGAACCGCACTTGCAGCGGCGAGCCTGAAGTCATGAACCTCGGCGTTGTCGGCGCCATAGGCTTCCAAGTATTCTCCGATGTCAGTGGGCTCGCTGCCAACCCACCACTTGCCTGACGTATCTATCGTCATTGGTCACCTCGCCATGGCGTGGTATTCGTCGTTCGGGCGCATGTCGATGGCCGCCGCCACGCGGTTCGACATGTTGAAGAAGGCGGCGGTCGAGGCGATGTCCCAGATGTCGCGGTTGGTGAAGCCGGCGTTGCGCAGTGCTTCCCTGTCCGCCTCGACGATCTTTGCCGGCTCTTCCGTCAGCTTGACGGCGAATTCGAGCATCGCCGTCTGTTTCGGTGAAAGATTGGCAGCGCGGAAGTTCATCACCATCATCTCGCCGAGAGCCGGATCGCCGGAGAGCTGGCGCACCGCCGCGCCATGCGCGGTCAGGCAATAATAGCAATGGTTGATCGAGGAGACGACGACCGCGATCATCTCCCGCTCCAGCTTCGACAGGCCGGATTCACCCAGCATCAGATCATTGTAGGTGTCGGTAAAGGCGCGCAGCTTCTTCTCGTCGAAGGCATAGGCAAGAAGCACGTTGGGAACCAGGCCGAGCTTTTCCTCGCATTTGGCGAAATAGGCTTTTGTCGCCTCGCTCAGCTCCGCGATACCGAGGTCAAGTGCGCTGATTTTGCCGGACATGGGGTCTTCCTCCTGGTTCACCGGCGCCTGACCGTCGAATTCCTGCAATTCTTATCGAGCCGTCAAACCTTTGTCGCCAAACAGCGGTCATCTGCTACCATAGTCGTAAAAGCATGTGACGGGAGGACAACATGGCGAGCGTGAAATCCGCAGCTAAGCCGAGGAAAACAGCCACTGCCGGGGTGAAACCCGACGGGAAGCCGGCCAGGCTCGCCGACTATTTGCTGGCCCGCGCGCCGGCCGAAGACATCGCCGCCTATGACGCCGCCGACCTGGAGCGCGCCTCCGACCTGGCAGGACGTGCGGTCGCCGCCCACAAAAAGGGCCAAAGTGTCGTCGCCGTCGATGCCGGGTCGGGCGTCTCCCGCGAGGGCCGCCCGATGACGATCATCACCGTCGTCAACGACAACATGCCGTTCCTGTTCGATTCGATCCTCGGCGAGATCACAGAAACTGCCGGCGAACCGACTTTGGTCACCCATCCGGTCATCGTCGTGCGTCACGGCAAGGCCGGCGTCGACGAGATCCTCGGCGACGGCAGCGCCCTCAAGGACGATGGCAATCACGACCGCCTGAGCGTCGTCCATGTCCATATTCCGCGCCTGACGGCGGAGCAGGCCGACGCGCTGGCCGACCGCCTGCGCAAGATGCTCAACCAGGTGCGCGCCGCCGTCAGCGACTGGAAGCCGATGCTCGCCCGTCTCGACCAGGCGATTTCCGAATTCCGCTATTCCGCCGTGCCGCTCGACAAGAAGAGCGTTGCCGAGGCCATCGCCTTCCTTGAATGGCTGCGCGACGACAATTTCACTTTCCTCGGCATGCGCGAGTTCAAATATTCCGGCGGCGCGGAGAGCGGCAATCTGGAGCGCGCCGACAAGCCCGGTCTCGGCATCCTCGCCGACCCGGATGTGCTGGTGCTCCGGCGCGGCACCGAGGCGGTGACGACGACGCCCGAAATCCGCGCCTTCCTCCATGGGCCGGAGCCGCTGATCGTTACCAAGGCCAACGCCAAGTCGCTGGTGCACCGCCGCATTTATCTCGATTATATCGGCGTCAAAACCTACACCGCCAAGGGCACGCTTGCCGGCGAGTTGCGCATGGTCGGCCTGTTCACCTCGACTGCCTACACGCGCTCGGTGATGAAAATCCCGTATCTGAGGTCAAAGGCCGAGACCATCATCGCCAAGTCCGGCTTCGACCGGCACGACCATTCCGGCAAGGCACTGATCAACGTTCTGGAGAGCTATCCGCGCGACGAACTGTTCCAGGTGCCGGTGCCGATCCTGAAGAAGCACGCCGCGGCCATTCTCGGCCTGGTCGAGCGGCCGCGGGTGCGGGCGCTGGTGCGCGCCGACCAGTTCGACCGCTTCGTCTCGATCCTCGTCTTCGTGCCGCGCGACCGCTATGACAGCGTCGTGCGCGAGAAGATCGGCACCTATCTCAAGACCGTCTTCGAGGGCCGTTTGTCGGCTTATTATCCGGCGTTTCCGGAGGGCGGGCTGGCGCGTGTGCATTTCATCATCGGCCGCTCGGGCGGCAAGACGCCGAAGGTCGAGCAGGCGGTGATCGAAGCGGCGATCCGCGATATCGTGCGAACCTGGGACGACGCGCTGGCCGAAGCCGCGGAAGCCGTCGGTGGCGATCCATCGCTGAAGGCGATCGCCACGCGTCTGCCTGAGAGCTATCGCGATTCCTTCAGCGCGGCCGTCGCGCTGAAGGATGCGGGCCGCATCGCCGGCATCAGCACCGCCAACCCGATCGCCATCGACTATTACCGCCATGCCGAGCAGAAACCGCATCAGGCAGCGCTGAAGATCTACCACCACGGCAGCCCGGTAGCGCTGTCGCGTCGCGTGCCGGTGCTGGAAAACATCGGCTTCCGCGTCATCAGCGAGCGCACCTTCGAGGTTGGCGAGGACGGCGGCGACACCGTCTTCGTCCACGACATGGAGCTGGAGAACAGCTACGGCAAGCCGATCGACCTCAGCGATGGCGGCGCGCTGTTCGAGGACGCGTTCCTGTCGGTCTGGCGCGGCGACATCGACAATGACAGCTATAACGGGCTTGCCCAGACCGCCGGCCTGTGGTCGGGCGAAGTCAGCATTCTGCGCGCCTATGGCCGCTACCTGCAGCAAGCCGGTATCCCGCAGAGCCAGGATTTCATCGCGGCCGCGCTCAACCGCTATCCCGACATTGCGCGCGGCCTGCATGCACTATTCGTCGCTCGTCTCGGCCCGACCGCCGAGACGGAAGGCGTCATCGCCGCCAAGCACCTCAAGGCCAAGATCAAGGACGCGCTGGAGGAAGTCCCTAACATTGATGACGACACCATCATCCGCCGCTATCTCAACCTGATCGAAGCCTCGTTGCGCACCAATCATTTCGTTGCGGGAACGAAGGCGCGGGGCCAGTCACTGGCGATCAAGCTGGACTCGCAAGCGGTCGAAGGATTGCCGGCGCCGCGGCCGTGGCGCGAGATCTTCGTCTACGGTTCCGAGGTCGAAGGCGTGCATCTGCGCTTCGGCCCGGTTGCGCGCGGCGGCCTGCGCTGGTCGGACCGCGCCCAGGATTACCGCACCGAGGTGCTCGGCCTGGTCAAGGCGCAGCAGGTCAAGAACGCCGTCATCGTGCCGGTCGGCGCCAAGGGCGGCTTCTATCCGAAGAAGCTGCCGATGAGCGCCGGCCGCGACGCCATCTTCGAGGCCGGCACCTCGGCCTACAAGAATTTCGTTTCCAGCCTGCTGTCGATCACCGACAATATCGGCCTCGATGGCGTCATACCCCCAGCCGGCGTCGTCAGGCGCGACCCCGACGATCCCTATTTCGTCGTCGCCGCCGACAAGGGCACGGCGACCTTTTCCGACACCGCCAACGCCATCAGCGAAAGCCACGGCTTCTGGCTCGACGACGCCTTCGCCAGCGGCGGCTCGGCCGGTTACGACCACAAGAAGATGGGCATCACCGCCAAGGGCGCCTGGGAAGCGGTCAAGCGGCATTTCCGCGAGATCAACCGCGACATCCAGACCACCCCCTTCACCGTCGTCGGCGTCGGCGACATGTCGGGCGACGTGTTCGGCAACGGCATGCTCTTGTCGCCGCAGACCAGGCTGATCGCCGCCTTCGACCATCGCGACATCTTCATCGATCCCGATCCAGACAGAGTGGCGTCGATGGCGGAGCGCGAGCGCATGTTCGCGCTGCCGCGTTCGTCCTGGCAGGACTATGACAAGACCAAGCTGTCGGAAGGCGGCGTCATCGTCTCGCGCAGCCAGAAGTCGATCACGCTGCCTGCGGCAGCGGCGGCGGCGATTGGTCTCGCCAAGACCACGGCGACACCGGCCGAGATCATGACCGCCATCCTCAAGGCGAACGTCGACCTTCTGTGGTTCGGCGGCATCGGCACGTATTTACGGGCCTCGGGCGAAACCAATGCCGAAGTCGGCGACCGCGCCAATGACGCCATCCGCATCACCGCGCTCGATGTGCGGGCCAAAGTGATCGGTGAGGGCGCCAATCTCGGCGTCACGCAGCGTGCCCGCATCGAATTCGGCATGAATGGCGGTCGCTGCAACTCCGATGCCATCGACAATTCCGGCGGCGTCAACTGCTCCGACGTCGAGGTCAACATCAAGATCGCGCTGGCGTCCGCCATGCGCAAGGGATCGCTGACCCGGCCGGCGCGCAACAAGCTGCTGGCCGAGATGACCGACGAGGTCGCCGGCCTCGTGCTGTCCAACAATTACGAACAGACGCTGGCGCTTTCCATCGCCCGCAAGCGCGGCCTTGCCGACATCGCGCACCAGAGCCGGTTCATGGCGGCGCTGGAGGCTCGGGGCCTGCTCGACCGCGCTGTCGAGACGCTGCCGTCGCCGGCCGCCCTTGCCGAGCGCGAGGCGCGTGGCGAGCCGCTGACCCGGGCGGAGCTTGGCGTGCTGCTCGCCTATGCCAAGATCGTGCTGTTTTCCGACATCGTCGCCAGCGACGTGCCTGACGACGCGCATTTCGACCGCGACCTGATGGGCTATTTCCCTGACCGGATGACGAAGAAATATGCGGCCGAGATCCATGGCCACCGGCTGCGCCGCGAAATCATCGCCCGCGTCGTCGCCAACGATCTCGTCAATCGCGGCGGACCGTCATTCGTCAACCGGCTGCAGGAAGCCACGGGGCGCAGCGCGGCCGACGTGGTGCGCACCTTCGCCGTGGTGCGCGACGGCTTCGCGTTGCCGGCGCTCTATCGGGAGATCGATGCGCTGGACAGCCACATCGACGGCCAGGCGCAGCTCGATCTCTACCAGTCCGTCAGCCGGCTTATCTTCGTGACCAGCGGCTGGTACCTGAAGAACGATGCCGGCACCGCAGCGCTCGGCCAGCGCATTGCCGAACTGCAAGAGGCGCGCATGGCGCTGGAGCCGAAGCTGCTCTCGCTGCTGCCGGCCTTCTCCCGCGAGCGGGTCGAGGAGAGGCGGGATGGCCTGTTCAAGGCCGGCGCCCCGGAAAAGCTCGCCGGGCAGCTGGCAATGGCCGATGTGGCGGGACTGATCCCCGACATCGCACTGACGGCGCGCACGGCCAATGCCGACGTCGTCGCCTCGGCCAAGGCGTTCTTCGCCGTCAGCGATGCCTTCCGCATTCCGCGCGTCGAAGAGGCGGCGCGTTCAATCACGCCGTCGGACTATTACGACCAGCTGGCGCTGTCGCGCGCCACCGACACGATCGGCGCGGCGCGGCGCGGCATTGCGGTGGCGGCTCTCGCCGGCCATGCCGGGACGGCGGATCCTGTGGCGGCCTGGCTGGAAGCCGGAGGCGAGCGCGTGGCGCGCATCCGCGAGCGGCTGCAGGCGCTGACCGAAGGCGGGGATATCACCGTGTCCAGGCTGTCGGTGGCTTCGGGGCTGATGAGCGATCTGACGGGGATGTGAGGCTCGGGACTTTACCCTCCCCCTTGTGGGGAGGGTCGCTGCGAAGCAGCGGGGTGGGGGTGCGGCACCGACCCCCACCCGGACCTTCGGTCCGACCTCCCCACAAGGGGGAGGTAGGGGCGCGGCGCCTTTCTTCGCGTCTCTATGCAGGTAGACAGCGGCGACATCCAGGTGAGGGGCAGCGCGAATCTTTGGCGGTTTGCATGAGCATTCGAAACATGCAGACATGGCATCCGACAAGCGCGGTGTCCCGGGGGAATCATCATGGCGGCGGTAGAAACAGTGCAGCGGGCATCCGGGCGCGGCATCTGGGGATGGATGTTCTTCGACTGGGCGGCGCAGCCGTTTTTCACCGTCGTCACCACCTTCATCTTCGGGCCTTATTTCGTCTCGCGCATGGCGAGCGATCCGGTCTCAGGCCAGGCGGCCTGGGGCTACGGCATCGCTGTTGCGGGCCTGGTCATTGCCGTGCTGTCGCCCATGCTCGGCTCGGTTGCCGACCAGACCGGGCCGCGCAAGCCGTGGATTGCGTTCTTCGCCTCGATCAAGATCATCAGCCTTTGCCTGCTATGGTTCGCCGCTCCCGGCTCGAACCTTTTCCTGGTGGTGCTGTTCTTTTCTCTCGCTTCGGTCGCGGCGGAATTCTCGACCGTGTTCAACGATTCGATGATGCCGCGCCTGGTGCCGAAGAGCGAGATCGGCCACGTCTCCAACATTGCCTGGGGACTTGGTTATCTCGGCGGCATGATCGCGCTGATCTTTGTTGTCGCCTGTCTTGCGGGTTCGCCGGAGACCGGCAAGACGATCATCGGCATCGACCCGCTCTTTGGGCTCGACCCGAAACTCGGCGAGGACGCGCGCGCCACCGGGCCGCTGTCGGCCGGCTGGTATTTCCTGTTCATCCTGCCGATGTTCTTCTTTACGCCGGACGCCATCAAGGGGATTCCGATCGGGCCCGCGGTGCGCGAGGGGCTGTCGGAACTGAAGTCGACGCTGACTGAAGTGCGCCGGCGCAAAGGCATCTTCCGCTTCCTTGTCGCCCGCATGATTTATCAGGACGGCGTCAATGCGCTGCTCGCTTTGGGCGGCACCTTTGCGGCAGCGATGTTCCACTGGTCGATCACCGAGATCGGCATGTTCGGCATTATCCTCAACGTCGTCGCCATCGTCGGCTGCCTGGTTGCCGCATGGCTGGACACCGCGCTTGGCTCCAAGACCATCGTGATGATTTCGCTCGTCCTGCTCAGCATCGCCACCATCGGCATCGTTTCGACCGGGCCAGGCTACACGTTGTTCGGCGCCTGGATGATGCCGGGAGCCGATAGTGGCGGCCTGTTCGGCACGGCGGCGGAAAAGGCCTACATTTTCTATGGCCTGCTGATAGGGCTGGCGTTCGGACCGGTGCAGGCGTCGTCACGCTCCTACATGGCGCGCAGCGTGACCGCGGCCGAATCCGGCCGCTATTTCGGCATCTATGCGCTGGCCGGAAGGGCGACGAGTTTCCTGGCGCCGTTCATGGTGGCGTCGATCACGCTCGCCAGCGGCTCGGCGCGGCTCGGCATGGCGGCCATCGTGCTGTTCCTGGGCGTTGGGATCGCGATATTGATCTGGACGCCGTACCCGGCGGATCAGCCGGTGGAATAGCGCCGCACTTTTCCTTCTCCCCTTGTGGGAAAAGGCAGAGGCGCTCAATGCCTGAAATGCCTCACGCCGGTAAACACCATGGCGATGCAATGCGCGTCGGCAGCGGCGATAACGTCGTCGTCGCGCATCGAGCCGCCGGGCTGGATCACCGCCGTGGCGCCGGCTTCGATCGCGGATATGAGCCCGTCGGCGAAAGGGAAGAAAGCGTCGGAGGCGACCACCGAGCCCTTGGTCAACGGCTCCGCGAGGCCAGCTGCTTCCGCCGCGTCGAGCGCCTTGCGTGCGGCGATGCGCGAGGAATCGACGCGGCTCATCTGGCCGGCGCCGATGCCGACCGTGGCGCCGTCCTTGGCGTAAACGATGGCGTTCGACTTGACGTGCTTGGCGATGCGGAAAGCGAATTTGAGGTCGGCCATCTCGGCCGCCGTCGGTGCGCGCCTGGTCACCACCTTGAGCTCGAGATCGTCGACTACCGCATTGTCGCGGCCCTGGACGAGCATGCCGCCGGCGACGGATTTCACTGTGATGCCGCCGGCGTGCGGATCGGACAGACCGCCGGTGACCAGCAGGCGCAAATTCTTTTTGGCGGCGATGATGCGGACAGCGTCCTCCGACGCGTCCGGCGCGATGATCACCTCGGTGAAGGTTTTTACGATCTCCTGCGCGGCTTCGGCATCGAGGATGCGGTTCATGGCAACGATACCGCCAAAGGCCGAAACCGGGTCGCAGGCCAGCGCTCTCGCATAGGCAGCAGCCAGTGAAGCGCCCTCGGCGACGCCGCATGGATTGGCGTGCTTGATGATGGCGACCGCTGCACAGCGGTTCGGATCGAACTCGCCGACCAGCTCGAAGGCGGCATCGGTGTCGTTGATGTTGTTGTAGGACAGCTGCTTGCCCTGCAACTGGCGAGCCGTGGCGACCCCGGGCCGCTTGTCGCCATTGACGTAGAAGCCGGCGCTCTGATGCGGATTCTCGCCGTAGCGCATGACACTTTCCAGCCTGCCGCCGAAGGCGCGCCAGGTCGGGTGCTCGATCTCAAGCGTTTCTGCGAACCAGCCGGAGATCGCCGCGTCGTAGCTGGCGGTGCGGGCAAAGGCCTTTGCCGCCAGCTTCTGGCGGAAATCCAGCGACAGCGAGCCGATGTTCATCTCCAGCGCGTTCAGCACCGAGGCATAATCGCCGGGATCGGTGACGATGGCGACATAGGCATGGTTCTTGGCCGAGGCGCGGATCATCGCCGGGCCGCCAATGTCGATGTTCTCGACAACAGCGGCATAGTCGGCGCCGGAGCGGCGGACCTCCTCGAACGGGTAGAGATTGGAGACGAGCAGATCGATCGGCTCGATACCGTGATCGTGCATCGCGTTGGCGTGTTCGGGATCGTCGCGCACGCCGAGCAGCGCGCCATGCACCGACGGGTGCAGCGTCTTGACGCGGCCGTCCATGATCTCGGGAAAGCCGGTCAGTTCGGAAACGTCGCGCACGGCAAGGCCAGCTTCGGCGATCGCCTTTGCCGTGCCGCCGGTCGAAACCAGCTCGACGCCGGCTGCCACCAGACCCCTGGCGAAGTCGATCAGGCCGGTCTTGTCGAAGACGGAAAGCAGGGCGCGGCGGACCGGAACGAGGTCGGGTGCCGGAATGTTCTTGGCGGCGACGGCCATGGGCTGGCGGCCTTTCAGGGCTGATTGGAGAGCGTTGTCGGGCCGTAGCACATGAGGTCAGGAAATCAAGCCGGAAGCTCGATCAAGCCGGCGCCGGCAACGACGCTCAGCTGTTCTCGGGATAGCCGGCGATGCCGGTGCGTGTCAGCTGCCAATGCACCTCGGCGATCTCCGAGGCCTTGAAGGCGAGCACGATCTGGCGGCTGCGGCGCGGGCCGCCAAGGCCGGCGAAATAGATCGATTCCTCGACCTCCGGCACCACTTCGGTGCAGGTGAACACCCAAGTGTCGGCCTGGTCGGCGGTCAGCACCAGGCGGTCATGCTCGTCCTGCAAAAGGTTGATGTCAGGGTGGATGTGGAAGCGCACCACGACGAAGTCGCGGCCATTGTTGCGGATCGCCGCACCGCCCGGGCGGAGGAAGCGATCCCTGCCGGCGAGCACATTGCCCTCGCTCGACAGTTTCAGCTCGCGCTCATGCAGGAAGCCGAAGCGCTGCACATAGCCGTCATGGCGGGCGATGAAGCCTTGCGTGCCCTTCTGGTCGATGCGCTTGCAAGGCACATGCTGCGGGCCGCCGAGCAAGGGTGAGCCGAGCAGGTCGTTGACGCGCAGCGAATGGGAAAACCGCGCTGACGAGGTGTCGTTGATGGTGGCGGTCGAATGCGCCGCGGTGGCACGGGCCAGCGGACGGAACTCGGCGGCGCCATAGGTGTCGATGCCGGCATTGACGATATAATGCTGGCGACCGGACGAGAGTTCGAAGGCCAGGCACCCGGCATGCGCGGCGTTGGACACATCGACGGCCGGCGACGGGCCGGTATCGGCAATCACCGTCACGCCGCCCATCGACAGGCGCTCATAGCCGGAATGCGGCGCGTGCAGCAGCGGCGCGCCGGCGGTGTCGTCGTGGCGCAAGATGGTGGCTATACGGTCGTGGATGGTGGCGCCCATGCCGTTGAAGCGGGCGAGGCTGCCATCCTGATGGCGGAAGAAACGGAGCGCCGGCAGCATGCGGTCGATGGCGCCCATCAGGGCGGCCGGTGGCGTTTCGGCCTGGTTGGCATAGGTCTGGCGCAGCGGCAGGAGATCGGCGAGCAGTTCGAGCACCGCCATCGGGTTGCGCGAAATATGGCCGCCATCGGGAAGGATCTGCCGCTCGAGTTCTTCCGCCAGGTTGCGGGTGGCGCCGCGCAGTGCCGAGGCCGGCGCCGGCAGCGACAGCGCGGCGAAGGCAAGCGCGATACGAGCGCGCAGCCTGTCCTTGCCGTCCGGCATCTCGCGCGCCATCGAGCGGAGATAGCGGATCTGCACGGCGAGCGATTTCAGGAAGGCGCGATAGAACGGAAATTCGGCCCCTTGTAGGACAACCGAGGAGTGTTGCAACCAGGCAATGACGCGCTTGGCGGTGGTGCCGGGCTCCCAGGCTATGCCGGAAATCTGGTTGCCATGCATGGCGATCCAGTCGGAGACAAGCGCGCGTGCATTGGCGGCGGCCAGCTCGGTGCCGGCGGCGCGCATATGGCGCAGCCAACGGAAACCGTGCAGCGTCTTCACCCAGCCGCGGTTGGCGACGTCGATCTGGAATGGTGACTTGCCGCCGGTCTCGACCAGATGTCCCGACAGCGGATAGCGGCCATAATAAATCTCGAGCGCGATCTGCGGATCGGCGAGCCTGAGGTCGGGCGGTGCGATCAGGACGCGTTCGGGCGTGCGCCCGGAATAGCGCCAGCGATAGACTGGCCCTGCGCGAAGGCGCCGGCGCGTCTTGCGCCAAAACTCCTTAGCGACAAGCGTCCACAGACGTGTCGTGCTGCCGGCAGCCAGTGCCAAAACCCCTCCTCGTCGCCTGGAGCTAGAGCATGCTGTCGTCCGAAAACCGCGTCGCAGGTTTCGGCATCATGTTCCGGTACCCCAGCACAAGCTTATATGATTCAAGAACTTATGCGAAGTCGAATTCCGCCGACGTGAAGCGCCTCACGCTGCCGGCCACCGACCCACCCCGAAAAAAGTCAAGCGCTTCGCGGGCTTAAGCCCGGCAATCCGGCACTCACTTGCGGTTGTGGCGAGACCGAAATTCGCTGGGCGAACAGTTTTCGCGGTCGCGAAACAGACGGGAGAAATAGAAGGCGTCGTGGATGCCGACGGCGGCCGCAATGGACTCGATGGGCGAATCGGAGGCGGCCAGCATCTGTTTGGCGCGGTCGAGCCTCGTGCGCAGTTGGAAGGCCTTGGGCGACATGCCGGCTGCCCGCGCAAATCTGCGCCGCAAGGTTGCCGGCGACATCGAGAATTTCGCGGCGAAGGCATCGAGATCCACCGGGTCGCACGCGCAGCGGCGCAATTCGTCGATGATGGGCTGCATGTCGGCATGCTGGAAGCCGGGATTTCGTTGACGGTTGTTCCAATCCATTGCCTGGCGGGCAGCACGCACGACGATGCGATGCATCGTGGCGGCGGCTTCTGCCTGGCTCAGCATCGTATCGAGCGACAGCTCACCGTGCAGCCTGTCGAACAGCCGCTGCATTTTGCCGAGGTCGCGCAAGGGGACGACAGGGGCGTCCTCGGCGATCAGCCGCAGCCGGGTGAAATCGCGTATCAAGGCCCCGTCGAAGAGCGCCCAGCGTTCGAGCCAGCCCGATGCGTCCGGCCCGTAGGAATGCATTCTCCCGGGAAGCAGCCAGAACAGGGCCGGCGCTTGGATCGTCTGCATGCCGGCAGTCCTGGTTTCAAGCCAGCCTTGACCGTTCTCAATCAGCACCACGGCGAATTCCGGCAATTTGCGCGCTTGGATCGCCTGAGTGACGCGATGCCGACCAATCCCTGTAACCGACAGGCCGCCGGCCGCGGCCGGTGCGGATCTGTAGAGTGCGTAAGAGAGATCGTTCATGAGCGAAAAGTCCATGGCTTCGTTCTGTCCATGGGCGAGTGTGCGAACAGTATGACATTTCCAGCTAAGGATGGAAAATCGCAGGTGGCTGAAATGTCAAGCTCAACAGGTGGCACGCAACGACGGATTCCTGTTGCGTCAATCGATCTGAACGCCAACGGCAAGACATTATCGATGGCGCCGAACCGGTTGGGTCATCTCGTGCCAACCGACGCCGGGGTCGGCATCGATGCCATTCGCGGCCTCCTTGCCGAGCAAGGCTATGTCTGGCTGAAAAGTATGCTGCCGCGCCGCGACGTCATCGATTTTCGCGGCTGGGTGTTTTCATATCTGGCCGACACCGGCTTGCTGCAGCCCGGGTCCGATCCCGCGCTTGGCCTGGCGGCGGCCGCCGGCACGTTCGACCGTCAGCTCGCCGATCGCCGGTTGATGGCGCTGGTTCGCTCCACCGCCTATGAAGGGTTCTGCGCACAGCCCCTGATGGCGCGGCTGATGGATGCGTTCGTCGGCGGGCTGTCCTATTTGCACAAGCGCAAGATCATGCGTTTCACCCAACCGGGCACCACAGTGGCGACGCCGGCGCATTACGATCTCGTCTATCTGCGCGGCGGCACCAGCCGCATCGTCACTGCCTGGATCCCGATCGGCGACGTTCCCGTCGACATGGGCGGCTTGGTCTATCTCGAGGGATCGCACGCCATCGGCCTCGACATGGAGGCCCGGTTCGCTAGGGACAATGCCGGGCTGAGCCCGCAGGAGCGCATCAGCGCCTACAACCGGAACATGAGCGAGGGCGGCTGGGTGTCGAAGGACCTGCCCGACATGGCGGAGCGGTTCGATACACGCTGGCTGATCGCGGATTTCGAGGCCGGCGATGTCGTCCTCCACTCGCCCTACATGATCCACGCCTCGACAACCAACCAGAGTGCGGAGGGGCGTATCCGGCTCTCCACCGATATCCGCTACCAGAATGTCGATGATGAGATCGATGCAAGGTGGGGGAAGCACTGGTCCTTGGACGACATGCTTTAGGCATGTCGTCGCGTCGGAGTCAGGCCAGACGTCGCATGCGGGCGGCGAAGAAGCCGTCCAGGCCGGAAACCCCTGGCGAACCAAGGTCAAGATCGGCGGGTGTGGTGCGCAGCGTGCCTTGCGGGGTCAGGAAGGCGTCGATGCCAGCGATTTCGCCGGGCTGCAGCGGATCGTCGGCGACGGTCTTGTTGCCGGCCAGAAAGGCGCGATACAGATCCTCGCCTTCGATCGGGTCCAGCGAACAGTTGGAAAAAACAATCCGGCCGCCCGGTTTGACCAAAGTGACGGCGCGGGCGAGCAGCTTTGCTTGCAGATCGGCTAGCTTTTCGACGTCGGCTACCGTCTTGGTCCATGGCACGTCCGGGTGGCGCCGAACCGTGCCGGTGGAAGAGCAGGGCGCGTCGAGCAGGATGGCGTCGAAAAGCTCCGCCGGCTGGTATTTCAGCAGATCGGCCTGCACGATCTCGGCGGACAGCCCAAGCCGTTCGAGGTTCTGCGTCAGCCGCGCCAGCCGGTTCTTCGAGGTGTCCAAGGCGGTGACTTTGGCGCCGGCAAGGATAAGCTGAGCGGTCTTGCCGCCGGGGGCGGCGCAGAGGTCGGCGACGCGTAATCCTTTGACATCGCCGAACAGCCGCGCCGGAAAACTGGCGGCGGCGTCCTGGACCCACCATGCGCCTTCGCTGAAGCCCGGCAGTTCGGTGACGGAGGCGCTGAGCTTTTCCACTCGCACCGTGCCGGTCGGCAGCACGATGCCGCCGAACTTTTCGGCCCACAATTCGGGATCGGCCTTGACCGTGAAATCGACCGGCGCCTCAACGCGATGCGCCGCCAGGATCTGTCTGGTCATCTCGGCGCCATAGGCGGCCTTCAGCCGGTCGGAGAACCATTTTGGCGCCTCGTCGGTGGCGGCAAGAGCTGCCGGCAGTTCGGTCTCCTTGGCGCGCACCAAAGTGCGCAGCACGCCATTAACGAGGCCGGAAAAGCGCTGCGTGCGTGGGTCCGACTTGGCGTGGGTCACAGCCAAATCGACGGCGGCGCTGTCGGGGATGTCGAGGAACAGGATCTGCGCCGCCGCAACATGCAGGATGTGCGACAAAGCTGTGGCGTTGGGCGGCAGCGGCTTTTCAAGGCGGCGGGCGAGGAGCCCGGCAATGGTCATGCGGTAGCGCAGCGCGGTCACCAGTATGGCGCGCACCAGGCCGCGGTCGCGCAGGTCGAGCACCTTGTATTGCGGATGGCCGTTCTCGTGGTCCGTCAGCCCGTCGAGCGGCGTTTTGGCGTCGATAACGGCGGCCAGGAGCCGCGCCGCTGCCTTGCGCGCGGCGAGGCCGGCGACGAATTCGTCCGAGCTGTTTTCGCGAACGCCTGAATGTGCGGGCCGGGGTCTGGCGCCGCTCACGACCACGGACCTTTGGGTCCGGTCGGGTTGCGGCCCCACGGATTGGCTTTCGGCTTGGCCGGTTTGGTCGGCGGCGTGGGTTGTGCTGCCTTGCCCCACGGGCCTTGCTCGACATCGGCCGGGAATTCTTCTGTTTGCTCTGGCGTCGGCGCCTGGCGCGGCGCCGGCTGGCGGCCTGCCATGTCGCGCGCCATCGCCTGCAGCGCGGCGATGCGGTTGTCGGTGTTCGGGTGGGTCGAAAACAGGCTGTCCATTCGCTCGCCGTGAAGGGGATTGATGATGAAGAGATGCGCGGTCGCGGGATTGCGTTCGGCATCCGGGTTGCGGATGCGTTCGGCGCCGCGGGCGATCTTGTCAAGCGCTGATGCCAGCCAAAGCGGATTTCCAACGATTTCGGCGCCGCGCCGGTCGGCTTCGTATTCGCGGGTGCGGCTGACCGCCATCTGCACGATCATGGCGGCGAAGGGCGCGACCAGCATCGCCACCAGCACGCCGACAAAGCCGAACGGGTTGTTGTTGTCGCGGCTGCCGCCGAAGAAGAAGGCGAAATTGCCGAGCATCGAGATGGCGCCGGCGAGTGTCGCGACAATGGTCATGGTCAGCGTGTCTCGATGCTGGATGTGGGCCAGCTCATGCGCCATGACTGCCGCCACCTCCTCATGCGACAGGCGCTCCAGCAGCCCGGTCGAGGCCGCGACCGCGGCGTTCTCGGGATTGCGGCCGGTGGCGAAGGCGTTCGGCTGCGGATTGTCGATCAGATAAGTCTTGGGCATCGGCAGGCCGGCCTGCTTGGCCAACGCCTCGACGATGGCGTGGAATTCGGGCGCGTTCTTCGCGTTGACCTCGACGGCGTGGTTCATCGACAGCACCATCTTGTCGGCATTCCAGTAGCTGAACAGATTGGTGCCCGCGGCGACCAGGAAGGCGATCATCATGCCGCCGGTGCCGCCGATCAGAAAACCGACGCCCATGAACAGCGCCGTCATCGCGGCCAGGAGCATGGTGGTGCGTAGCGTGCTCATCATCTGCTCCCTGTGCGGCCGTGGCAAAAAAAGGTCGATCGGGGTGAACTCATGGCTATATGATGGGAAACGCCGCCCTTCGTTTCAATCCGCCCGGACTATCGCATGACCGACCAACCCAGCAAACCTGATGCCGACCGGGAGAAGGACCTGACGCCGGCGGCCAGCCGGGCGCTGGCTGAAGCCGAGGCGCGGCGTGAAGCGTATCGCCAGAAGGAAGCTGCGTTGCCGAAGGAAATCGGCGGCCGCGGCGGCAAGGAACCCGGCCGCTACGGCGACTGGGAAGTGAAGGGACTGGCTAGCGATTTCTAAAGCGTGTCGCGATTTAAGGGATTCAGGATTCCCATTGATTTGAGTTCGTGATTCATTGCGGTTGAAAGGAGACCGCGATGG